>JAPKBZ010000102.1 GCA_028823175.1 Myxococcota bacterium | reverse complement strand
CGATTTTCTCACGAGCGCATTGCCCAGGAGATTGGGCACCCGCCCCTTCCTGACTGCCCGCCCCTTCCTGACTTTCGACCCTTCGCTGACACCCGTTTTTCGCGTCTGCCCCCTCCCCCTCTATCCCGCCTATACTCGGCGCAGGGGGAACTAGAGATGAGTTGGCTGAGTCGACTTTTTGGGGCTGGGGCTAAGAGCGAGAGCGAAGCGGACTTGGGCAAGCCAATCGGTCGCGTCCAAGACTATTTCGCCAAGGTTGGAGTGGTCGCCGTTCGGCTCGAGAAACCCTTGGCAGTGGGCGACAAATTGCGCGTCAAGGGGCATACGACAGATTTCACTCAGCCCGTGAAGTCCATACAGATCGAGCACGAGTCCGTCGATCGGGCGAGCCGCGGAGCAGCGGTCGGGATCAAGGTCAAGAAGAAATGTCGACGGGGCGACTCTCTCTACAAGCTTTCTTCTTAACCGCTTTCTTTAACGGATTTCTTTAACGGATTTCTAGGCCGCCTCAATGGCCGGCAGAGAGCTCGCCCGCTGAAGAGAGCGAGCGCCATCCAGGAACCCGCGCCTCCCTCGGCACCCTGCCGTGCCGGAGAGTCCCTAGTGGGGCGTCATGGCTCCGTCAATCGTATAGACGCTCCCATTAATGAACGCTGCCTCGTCGCTGCTCAGGAAGGCGACTAGGGCCGCCACTTCTTCGGGCGACCCGTAGCGGCCCGCCGGGATCGACGCTGTCATCAATGCCTTGGCCGCTTCGAGCGATTCGGCCTCCAGGCCCGCTTCCAGAGAGCGCATCATCCGGGTCTCGACCGGCGACGGACAGATCGCATTGACTCGAATTCCTTCAGCCGCATAGGTTTGCCCGCCCGAGCGTGACAGGCCTACGACTGCGTGTTTACTCGCCACATACGCGGGAATCATGGAATTCCCTGACAGGCCAGCCACAGATGCAGTGTTGACGATTGCCCCCCCGCCTCGCTGGCGAAGTGCCGGCACCACGCTCTTCATCCCCAGAAAAACGCCGGTCACGTTAACCGCCATGACCTTCTCAAACTCCGCAAGCGGATATTCCTCAATGGGGCAAACGGCGCCCTCTATGCCCGCGTTATTAAACAGGACATCGACGCCCCCAAATCGCTCAGCAGTTCTATCGACATAGTTTTGAACGTCACTGGGGTTCGTGACGTCCGCCTCGACTATGAGCGCCTCGCCACCTGCAGCTTTTGCCGCATCGGCCGCCACATCGAGAGCCGTCCCGGGGAGATCCACAACAGTGACCCCGGCGCCTTCGCTCGCAAAGCGTTTCACCGCCGCGAGGCCTATACCGCCCGCCGCTCCCGTCACGATGACTACTTTGTTCTCGAACCGCTTATTCATACTCCAAACCCTCTCTACTCGAACATGCAAGATTTCACTGCGATTCCTGCATTCTGGATTAAGTGTGCGCGATCAAACTCTTGAAGTATCTCGAAATCTCTTCCTTGAAAAGCGTAATCAGCCTATTCGCTTGCTTCGCCGATACTCGGCAGAACGGCACATTCAGAGAGGTCCACGTGATCAGAGAAAACGAGTTCCCTGTATGCGCGAATATAGGAAGAAGCCACTTTCTGGAGATCAAAATATTCTCCGATACGCTCGGACATCGCCTGACCCGAGGTCCTTCGCAACCCGGGGTCTTGGATCAACCTGAGGAGATTTTCGGAGAGCGCCTGATGCTCTCCCACAGGAAATAGAAACCGTGCGCCCTCCGGCCCGACCTGCATGGGGGTCCCTCCCACCGGAGTAGCTACGATGGGAAGGCCCGCTTCCATCGCCTCGAGGACCGCGTTCGAATTGCCCTCAACCATCGACGGAAGCACAAAGACGTCAACGGCACGCAGACGGGTAGCGACATCCTGCAGATGGCCCGCAAAGACGACCGAATCCTCGATCTCGAGACTCTTGCACATCCTCTTCAACTCACCCTCGAGCGGGCCCCCACCCCAGAGTTCCAGACGGGCATGGCCTTTCAGCTCTAGCTGCACCTTGCTCCATGCTTTGAGCAAGACATCGACGCACTTCTGGTCGACCATACGACCCGCAAACACAACTCGGCAGACGGCAGTGTCCGAGCTGAGGTCATCGACAGCCTGATCTCGCCCGCTCGAGTGCACTATGCCATTCGGGACGGTCAGGATACGATTTCGGGGATAACCTATTTCGATCAACTCTTGAACGCTTATTTCCGACATCGCCACGATCGCACTTGAGCGACGCAGCAGAACCAATCTGAGCCATCCAAGGGATTTCTTTCGGATACCCGGAATTCCCAACTCACCGACGTTCGGCAATTTTGTCAGAACAGGTTTTTTCAGGAAACGGGCCACAAGAATCAAATAGAGCCCAATCCAGCTGTGCTGATGCTGGTGGATCACATCGTAGTTTCCCCGCTGGCGCCACAGATTCAGCAGTAGATAAAAAGGTGTGAGTGCGAAGCGTAGAGACTTCCACTTGAACCACCTCATCCTCGTCACCGATATGCCTTCGACTTCTTCAGAATCAGGCTGCTCGGGGACAATCTTTCCCGACAAAACCTGAAGTTCGATACCCAGACTCGCGAGAGCCTTCGACAGTTCATGAGACTGTCGCTCCAGGCCTCCGAGGACCGGATAGGGGTATTGTGGAACGAATACCATCACCCTTGGCGAACACTCTGCTGAGTCAGATTGAGTCATTCAATATCCGGGAAAAGACCTTAAGCGATCAAGGCGGCACGGAGAAGAAACCGCCTAGTTATTTGCCATGAGGAGAATCTTGAGCATCTTGAAAAAATCCAGCGTGACCGGGGCGACCCTGTACATTTCACGAGTGGGGTGCAGTATAGAGTTTGAAATTGATATCCCCACATTCGTCTCGCCGCCCCATCGGCAAGATAAATCCACTAAGGAAGGGAAAGTTTAACCATCCACAACAGACTCAACGGAAAGCGGGTATGCGTGCCCCGCGCAGAGACCTACATGGGGTCCGCCACCGTCGAGCTCTCTCACGAGCACGGTGCGGAAGTGAGTGCGGAGACCCGTGACTTCAGAGGTGAAGATGCAGCCAGGGAATTGATTGAGGGCGTCGGGCAGATCGACGTACGCGGGGCTTTCCGCCCGAGTTCACGAACACCCCTGAGTTCAAGCAACTGATGCCCCAGGTCCCGCTGAGTCGACTCGCAACCCCGGGAGAGGACGCGTTATTCGCGCTCTTTCGCGCGTCGGACGCGAGCGACTTCTTCATCGGGCAGGTGATTTCCTTCAGCGGCGGATGCGCGGAGTAGGCAACACGCGAGCACTCCCCCACCCCACGGGGGTTCAGACTCAGTTCCAGGGGCTCTGGCACCGCGAAACATAAATGAGAGGGCATTTTTTTCACGACTCCGAATTCCAGCGGTATAGAATGGACTCGCGGAGAGTTTCGAATGCCCCTTTACTTGACAAGATGCGCGAAGCGTCTTGGGCACATGCTCTGGATTCTGGCGATCCTGGGCTTGGCACCCGTTCGCGCGGGATTACTCGTCGAGAACACAGTCGCCTTAAGCCCTCATGCCCTTGCGCATACCGCCGACGAAGCAGGCGATCGCGAGCTTGTCGCCATTGGCGATATCAATGGCGACGGAGTTGAGGATCTCGCCATCGGCATTCCAACTGCTTACCTGGGAAGAGGTGCGGTAGTCATTGCCATGATGCGAGCCGACGGGAGCGTCCAACGAACCTTCCGCCTTGCCCCAAGTGGGCGCAACCGTCCGGGGACGATCTCTTCTACTCTCGGCGCTACCGCTGGCTTCGGCGACGCGATCGCGAGCTTGGGTAATCTCGGCGGAGGCACTTTTGGCCACGAGACCGTGCTCGCAATCGCTGCACCCGGAGACGCGAAAGTCCTTCTGATCGTACTGGAGCCTACCGAAAACGGCTCGAGCATCGCCGTCAGCTCTGAAACGGATATAGAGTTCTCCCATCCTCTCGTCGTGCGAGCTCTGGCCAATACCGGAGACCTCGATGGGAACGGCGTTCCGGATCTCGTCCTGGGACAGCCCGACGCTACGAGTACTTACTGCCCTCTGCCAGCCTCTCCTTGTGGCACGGTCATGATCGCCTTCCTGTCTACAAATGGTTCCGTAACGGGCGAGAAGAACCTGGAAGGCGGCGTGGGCGAAATCCCCCTCCTTACTCCTCTCGAACAATTTGGTTTCTCGCTCGCGGGCCTGAGCGATCCAGGCGCAAACCCCTTTCTTGCAGTCGGCACCCCCGGGCACTCAGGAGGCAGCGGCGGGGTTCTTCTGCTGGAAATGAGCCCAGTGCACTTCTCGGTGGTCTCGGCTGCGCGAATTGACCTAGCCAGCCTATCTCTGACCGGATGGGGCTCCGCAGCGCGATTCGGAGCAAGCATCGAAGCAATACCGGGACTCCCACCAGGAGAGATGTTCGGGCTGCTGGTCGGAGCACCCAACGCGCTGGATCAAAACGGAAATGCGGGCGCAGGCGGGCTGGCCGTGCTGCGCAAGGACAGCCAGGCGAACCTTTCACTTTTACTCGCCATCGATCAGGCAAGCGGCGAGGTACCCGACGCCTATGCTAGCGGCGCTCCCACCATGTTCGGACAGTCGATCGCTCTCGCGGATGTCAGCGGTGACGGGCTTCCCGAGATCTTCATCGATGCTGCCACTGATGCCGGGCGGAACGCTCCAAGCGTGTACGCCACCTGGGCTCTTGACACTGATAACGATGGTTACCCCGACATCGCAGACAACTGCCGACTGCTGAGAAATCCCACTCAGGACGATACCGATGGCGATGGCGTGGGCGACCTCTGTGACAGTTGCCCAGACATTTCCAACTTCGACCAGATCGACACAGATACAGACGGTTTGGGGGACGCATGCGAACCCGTCAAAATTCGCCTAAACGCAACGGGCACGGCGTCGGCCCCCGCCTGGAGTTTGGAAATAGAGTGCGGCGCATCCACAGTAAGCAACCTGCAACTCGCGCTCGTGCCCCATCGCTCTGCAGCCAGCTCTGGCTGGCTGAGCTCAATGGATTTCGGTGGCGGCTGTGATACTCCTAGCGTAGTTCCTCTCCCCCTAAGCGGACCCGCCACCCCCCGCATAGTCAATCTAGGAGGTACTGGGTGCCGGCAGAACCCGAGCTTGGGGAGCACCGTCAAGGCCTCTAGCGCGGGCGCTTTCGTGACAGATGCGAACGGTATCAAGCCGGGCTATCCGGTACTCAGAGCTAACACGCTCTACGTCATTCTGGAAGGAGTCAGTACCGCGACTGGGCCGGAACTGTGTACCGCTTCAGATACAGCGCCGATCTTTCTCGGCGAAATCATCTCGAATCCCGCGGCAATGGGGGAAACGACCTCCCTCTTCCTTTCCCTCGATCGCGGACTCCGAAGCAGTGCAGTGCGTGGTTCGGGTCCGCTTACGACCCAGGGTACCGACAGCATAACCGTTTTCGAGGCAATCACTGTTGTCTCGACAACGAGCAATCGCTCGTCGAGCGCAGGTGAGTGAATAAGATCAACGAAGCGCGACTCGTTCCCTCGGCTCTCCAGCATTGCGCCCACTAGGCCTCGATTGACGGAACTCCTGTTGCTAATCCGCGGCTTTTGCTCCGAGGGGTGCTGCCAAAGGAAGCTCGCACCGTGTTCAGCTCAGCCCTAACTTTCTGATCGGGCGATAGAGGGCTCGCCGTCTATCGGGAGATGCGCTCTCTACCAATAACAGCCGTTTTCAATATTCCGCGACGCTTCGGGAGTTTCCTCTGCGGCAGGACGCGTCCAGGAGTCATTGTAGTACTGAAAGAAGGCGGGGTCGTCGTCCCAGCGCTTCCCACGGATACCGAAAAGAAGCTGGGTATTCCCGCCCATATGAGCACCAATCGCCCCGAGCCTCTTGGCATGTACCGCTAGGGGAAGTGACATGCCTCCAGCGCCGATCAGCGCCACATCGAATGAGCGAGATTCCATCTCACCGCGCATGCGATGGAGCCTCTCCGTCCAATCCGCCTCTTTAGGCTCGACGATTCCGGCGCTGAGCGGCATGCGCAATGTCTCCAGATCGAACTCGGGAAGCACTTCCGGCTGGCTCGGCCAAAGGGCCCCCCTCTTGGAATATTGCGACCGAACGGTATCGACAAATGGGTGGATGACAAGCACACGCTTTCCCGCAAGAGCCGCTGACCACGGTCGTGCGGCTCCCCAGGGCTGAAGCCCACCAGTACCACACAGGGCCGCAGCGTCGGCGGCTTCGCCGCTTATGAGTTCGCGCTCTCCGGCGTTACCGAATACCGCCAGAACGTCCATATCCGAAAGCGATCCGCGGATTTCGTCAAAGGCTCTACCCAGGGCTTCGTCTGTCGGTGGAAACAGACCCACATTCACGAATGCCTGTTTTCTCAGTGCCGGCGGTATGGCCGCACGCTCGCCCTTCGAAGTCCGCTTGGAATCGTGGGCGAGCAGCTCGATCTCGAGGGTACCCATCTTGCCGAACGCGCTCGGCGTGCACTCTATGATGCGATCGTGCATGAGCGTGTTGATCGAGTTTTGGTTCCGCATGCGGCCCGCATACCAGGCGGCTTTCCGGAATCGCCGGAGAACAAGCGTGGCTCGAATTGCGGGCGGCTGTAGGACCCCAAGAAGCCCGGGATGCTTTCGGATCTGCCCCTTGGCCCAGCGGATGATTTCGGCGACGTCCATAACCCAAGAATACGCGCTGGCGTGCTTTAACCTAGGGGATTCCGAATAATATATAGCGTCGAAATCCCAAGAACCCCTCTGGGGAGGGGCTTCGGCGAAAGGCGCATGAGGCTCCCGAAGCGAAAGATCCCGGAGACACCGGGCCTGGACCCGAATTCGGCGCCCGCAAGAAGGCTCTCCCCCGAATCGAGCAACCGATCGCTAGCGGCTATCGCTCTCACAAGGAAACGCCAGAGTATTAAAGGTGCACGTTTCGATGCTGCGCTCCTCGCCTTTCGGTAGCGCGCCATCGCAGAGCCGGTAATTGTTGTCCTTTAGGAGCATCGTCACAGCGGCACGCGCTCCAGAACCCACCTCGATATAAATCGTCGGGCGAATCGCAGACAACATGCTCGTCGCCCCTTCGAGAACCAGTTTCTCGGCACCTTCCACATCAATCTTGATGAAGGCCGGCGCAGAATTACTGTGAAGCAGCAGGTCAAGGGAGAGCGTAGGGACCAGAACCTGCTCACGAATTCCGCCGGCCTGCCCTCTTGCACCAGGCCCGCTCAAGGCATTGCTTGCGCGCCCTCGCTCAGCGACAAGAAAAGTCTCCATGCCGGGCTCGGCCGCGATCGCCGCCGGTAATACCCGAACACCAAGTCCCCGGTTCTGCCCCAGATTGGCGGATTTCCGAAGAAGCCCAGCGAGCCAAATATCAGGCTCGACTGCCAGTACGTCTCCGCTCTGGGTCCGACTAGCCGCGGCGAAGGCGAACACCCCGACATTTGCCCCGATGTCCCATACGACATCACCGCTGTGCAATTCCTCGCGCGCCACACGCAGCAGTTCTGCGTCAAAAGCGCTCGCTCCTGGCTTGAGGTATTTAAGCTGCGAGTCGGGCGAAACGTATAGAGGCGTTCGTCCGAAGTCAGCGGGCAAATGCCTCTTGAAGGCTCGGCCCCGGCTCAGGCGCTCAACCATGGTTCTCAACACAGATCTACCTCAATGCCGCGGCGAGCGATTCCTCTTTCGTTCCAAGTACGGCGTCAATCTACCCGATCACTTGGAGTCCAATCCCCAGATATCCGCAACAGGCGGCTTGGAGGGTTTGGAAGCGGGCTGCACAGCTTTCGGCGTGAGAGCCCAGGCATCCTGGGGCGCCTCGGGCGCAGGCTTCGCTACCGGAACGAGCGCCGCTACAACAGGCGCTGTGGCAGCCGCTGCAACAGGCGCTGCAACAGGCGCTGCGGCCGGGTCGGGCTCCATGAAGTCAAGAACGATCCGCGGGGGAGCGGTCAAAACCATTTCCTCCAGTTGGACCCCACTCTGATGAAATTCGACACGCGCGAGGGTGCCGGAGCGACTGGGGGCAACAGTCACTGAATCAACCGGCGGCGCCGGAGACTGCATCTCTAGGGGACCAGAGCGGGCCTGAATGGAGACGAACATTGCCTCTCCGCCAAGCCCTCTCTCGAGCTTGTAGTCCGCCGGCGCGTCCAACTGAAACACGAGTCGGACATAGCCCTTATGCGCGCCCATCCTCACGTCAACGATCTCAGCTGCCGCTGCAACGCTCGGGCCCGCCACGATCAGAGCAAGGAGGAGCACCGGCGTTGAAAGCAATCCGCGGACGGCGGAATAGACCCAACGGGGCGTCGCGATGCGAGACACGCTTTTTTCATTCATATTCCTACTCCTCTAATACGCCAAAGAGGACGCAGATTAGCGCACTCTCCAACCTTTTGGCCGAGTGGCCAATCGCGTAGACTCGGGCTCAGCCCCTCTCTTCCCACGAACAGTTCAAAGGATGCCCGATAATGTTTCATTTCCTCGCGCTCGCCGCCTGCGCAAGCCTCCTCATGGCCAGCGCATCCTGTTCGTCAACTACCGAGAGCGGAGGGTCCGGGGGCCTCGTGGGCGCACCAACCCCCTCGGAGACCCCAGCTCAATTCAGCTACAGCGACAAAATGCTCCATTGGGAGAACTCACACGAAATCGTCTTCCGCGATTCTACGTATACCCCGAAAACCCAAACACAAATTGCCGCCGCTTACCAAGACTATGCCCAGTGGCTGGTCCAGGCCAACGTTCAGAATCTCTTGGTCCGCGTCCCTGGCCCCAAATGTGTCTTGAACAATGCTGGCGACAAGGTGCTCCCGGGCGCGGGTAGCTTCGAAGTGCTGGCCAAAGCTCTGGAGCAACTGGGCTGGGGCGGCGTTCTCTGGTTTACCCCAGACACAATCCAAAAACTTGATTCATGGCGTTGCTGGGCCACCGGGGCCGCTCCAATAGATTCTTGGAAAACCTATATCGACGTTCTAAAAAACTATAACGACACTCTCATCAGCAAGGGCGTCCCCTCAAAACACATCTTTCACGGACTCCTCCTGGAACCAGAAGGGTCGAGCTTTGGAAGCGACTTCCACAACAACCCGAGCAAATACGGGTGGAGCTCAGCCCCAGATACCGTCGGGGAATATATTAGAGGGAAGGGGTTTAGTCGCTGGACTGGAGACCCCTGGTCAATTGTCCCCAATACCATCGCCGCTAATGAGATCAAAATCGGTTACGGGATCGGCGCCGATGAACTAAAACTGGGCGCTCCTACGGTGACCGTATCCGCAGTCGATGTAGACATGCTTGTGCTCGAGACGTACAACCTAGACTACCTCGAGCTTACCGCCGCCCAAAAACCGTCCCAACTCATTGCCTCGAATCAGCCCATTGCAGTCGCCGATGAGTATGAAAACATCCTTTCTAGCTATCCGACACAGAGCAATAGTGTTTATGCCGACGCGACGGTCGCAACAAGCATCAGCGACGGAGAGATCGTTTTCGTTTTCTCCTATGAGCAGTATATTCCGAGCGGCGCCGAGGGAGTATTCGGAAACCAGGGTTGGTCGGCTGAAGACTTCGCCAATATGCTCATCGAGTTCAAGACTAAGATGGTGGCGGCCCAGTCCTATTCCTCAGTACGTACCGGCGTATACCATCAGCCCGAGAAGGAAACCCTGCCTGCCTGCGACTTGAATGTCACCAACTGCTACAAGGGATTTCGCCCCCGCTACGTCAATGACTGGGGAAATTAGCCGTAGCAGAAGTCGCAGCCACCGCCTTACTGTTGTCGATGCCGCGAACTCCTTTCAGCAACTTGGAGACAAATCGCCTCAGCAACGCGTTCACCCGCCAACCGATGCCCCAGCACGTTCCAGTGCCCACCACAGGGAACCGCATTGTCGAAGCCATGAAGGCACGAGCCACTCGCCTCTGCGAATTCCTGAAAAGGGTCCACCAGATCTACGTAAGCGATCGAATTCCTGCCCGCAAACTGCCCGACCCTGCGATTCCAGTAGAGCAGGTCACCCCCTCCCGAATCTCTCAGAAATTCCTCGCGGTATTTCCTGTCCGGGTGAACCTGATGGCCAGACGTCACACTAAAGAGAAGAAAGTCCAGCCCCTTCTCGCGAACGTCTTGAGCTACCCGAGCAATCGCCGCCTCCGTAAAGCGCCAAGCCTCCGAAAGAGTCGCATCGACCGGAGGCCGGCTAAGAGTTCCCCTGCGGTCCTTCCCAACGGCGAGCGCCGCCCTACGATTCGATTCACCCCAGAGTTCCACCGCCAACTGGAGGACCCTAGAGCTTTGAATCGCTTGCCTACGCAGAGTCCGCAAAGTAGAGGTCCGCGAACGAAACTCCGGAGAAGTCTTAAAAGAATCGTCGAGTACGAATTGCCCAGACTCGTCGTCTACGTAAAAAGGCTTGAGACTGGCTGCGCCATAGCCGGGATGATTATTTTGAATGTCGTTAGCGACAAAGGCTAGGACCACGAAGTCGGGATCGTACTGCCAGGCAAAGGCCCGCAAGATCGCCAACTCCTGGGCCGTTCCGATCCCCGAAATTCCCAGGTTGATTGGCATCGGCTTTCTTCCCCTGAGAGCAGGGCAACCCTCGAGCGCCCGGGCCGCCACGCTCCAGTACGTCTCGTCGAACGCAACTTGCATCGCCTCGGTGTAGGAATCCCCCAGAAAGACGATCCTAAATTCGTCGTCCGGCTTTTCGGCTTCATGATTGACATCACGAAACCCTTCGGAGTTGATCTCTATCCACTCTTCACCCTCAGCAGTGAACCAGGCCCCTAGGTTTGGCCACAGGAGGATCCCAGCGACTGGGTCGGGGACCCTGAACATCGGGTAGCTGATGCTGCCCAAACGCATCGCGACCTCCACGAGCCCCAAGCTGAGGATTACTCCCATGCCAATCGCCCCCAGTGCAAACAAAGTTCTTTTCAACCGACTCCTCCACCGTCAATATCGAGGTCAAATTCTTCCTCTGCGAGACTTCTCAGTCTGAACAGCGAGTCTAGCCAAATCCTCGAAAGGGAAACGAACAGGGCCTGGGCCGTCGTTAGCCATATCCGATGAGGTTCGCGTCGTTCCGTTCTCGCGGCGTCTCGACGCGAAGAATATGCCCATCCTGCTCGCTCGGGGAAAGGCTTTCGTAAAAGAACGCCGGGGTGGGAATTCTCGAGGCAAACGGATACGTGGGCTCACGGGCCCCGAAAAGCGAGCGATCCGACGCGCGTATCGCGCTGGCCAGACGATCGCCATACTCGACGCGAGCACGCATGATGTCGAAGCGCTGCACACTCTGCTGAAAGCAGGAGCGGCGCACAAATCAACGACTGACCCTGTTCTTTTGCCCTACACCCTGCGCAAAGAGAACTACACGCCCCAGGCCCGAGTGATCCCCCAAATTCGGCCGACTGAAAACTCAGCGCAAGACCCCAAGGCAGATGGTCGTGCTTGGAATCGCGCAATAGACGTCATCGTTGACGAACTGACAGCATCTCCCGTGACATCTCGAGACCCAGAGATCACGGCAGCAATAAGCGACTGGAGTGATAATGCAATCCAGCAGACTGTCATCACGTCCACGACTCAAGGCATATACAATACGCCTGTGAGCATTTACGCTCTTCATTCTTGCGACCAAGATAAAGACTTCTATTTGGTCAACACCGGAGGAGATTGGACGCCCACAGAGGCTCGCTATAATTCTGCAAGCCAGAGCCACGACCAGATCAGGGTCGACAGAGGCTTCACCGACATAACCGTCGACTGGCAAGATAACGACGACTATTGCACTGGCGGGATCGCCATTTTCGACGCTGTCGATTCACGTATCTGTCGCTATATGAATTACCCGCTCGATTATAAGATCTCCATCTTGCCCCCCACAAACACGACTACAGTCCAGACCAATGCAAGCCCCGAGGGTAGCCAGGGCCAGAGCACCAGCTATCGCTCCGGATTCAGCTTCAGCCTTGGCGGCAGTGTCAATATCTCAGGAGACGGTCCGACCGCCGGCCTGCAGGCCGGGGTCACCTGGAGCCAGTCGGTCCAGACAACGGTTCCGGCGCTCGTGATTCATGCGGGCGACGCCGGGAACGAAGGTACTTTTACCCAGTACAGCTATTGCACTGCGGGCACCACCGTTGAGGATTGCACCTCGACAATCCAAGCGACCGGCCAAACTGGAACATGCAATGATTACATTATTGGAGACCCGCAGAATGGCCAAACGCCCGACGGTCGCTTGTCCGATCTCGGCCAGAGCGATCCGGCAAGCTACGGCGATGACACGAGCTTTGAGGTCACGGTAAATTGGGAAG
>JAPKBZ010000101.1 GCA_028823175.1 Myxococcota bacterium | reverse complement strand
ATCCAGCCGCGACCGACGGATGCCGCGATGTCGACCATCTATCCGTCGAACTACTTGGGGCGTTAGTGATGAAGGTTCGTTGGTGAAGGTCCCTCGAGTACTCCTGCGTCTATCAAGTCTCTCGCCAGTATCCGAGAAACCCGTTCGCGTCCTTTCGTGTTCAGGTGGTGAAAATTTTTGTAGAATTCGCGATCGATGAGCGTATCGGAGAGATCCAAGAGGCGAATGTCGTTCGCGGCCGCCAAAGCACGAAGCGTCGAATGGAATCGGTCACGGCGTCCGGGGTAATGTAGATCGACGTATTCGTCTCTCCTCTCTAAATTGGGCAGGTAAACCAGGGTTACAGACTGGCGCGCTGACTTCATATGCTTGAGCACCTTGTCGCCAATTCGCTCTGAACGTGCCCGCGTATCGTCATCGATGGGTGCAAACCACCGATCGGCGTTGGAGCGGAAGACCTTTTGCAGCGCCGCCCAAGTTGCTTCTTTCCCGGCAGGAGCAGGGACGCCGGTCAGCGGTTTTTCGAGGATCTTCACCAAGCCGGCCAACCTCTCGTGTAACCAATCCATCCGGGTGGATCTCAGAGCACTCAAGCGCAGGTTGGATTCGACTCCTAGGAGCATCTCATCAAGCTCGTAGTACGCATTAGTTTTATGTATGACGCCCAGAGTCGGGCTCTCGAGCCAATAGTCGGAGACAAAAATAAGAAGAGAGGCTCCATCTTCGAGGTTTGGCCTCAACTTTTCGAATAGCATGTAGACCGTTAACCAGTCCCCCGAAGTCGAAGAGACGTTCACGCAGTCTCCTGAACCAGCCGGAGAGATCGAGCAGAAGTCCTGTCCGTCCATTGGTTGAGATCGACTGTCCCCAAAGATCGCGAGCGCAAATCGCTGATCCGGAACAAAGTTCCTGATTTTATTCGAAACCAGCGAGAGAGAAAACGTCCTTGGAGCGGTTTTATGAGCCGCATCGACGACAGAAATCGTGACCATGTTGGCTGCCAAAACAAAAAGAGCTGCCAGGGAAAAGTCCGCGAGGTATCTCGTTTTTCGATCCATGATTCGATTCTCTCAGAATTGAAAATAGATAAACGGAGATTCGTGCGTGGGCCAGGCTGTCCAGATCGCCAAGCCAAGGAAGGTGTACGCGAGGGTGCGCGCCCAGAAGGGGAGTAGTTCGATGAACTCCTGCCTTTGCTTAAGGTATGGCGCAAGGTCGAGCAAGGCGACGATCGAGAAATAAACCGCAAGCGCCGCAAGGGACAGGGCCGCGGAGTGGGTGCTTTCGAAAATTCCTGTCATCCCTTCGAGAAAGATCAATGCGGTGGACAGGTCTGTCGCTCGGAAAAAAACGAACGTCAGGATCACCAAAATATTGGTGAAAAAGATCGAGCAAAGGACTCGTGGCCGGAAGATGCCCGATGCGGCCCCCGAACTGATCTCCTTCCGGTTTCTAAAGGAGCGATGGACTGCGAGATAAATCCCGTGCATTCCTCCCCATAGGACGAAGTTCCAACTCGCTCCATGCCATAGGCCGCCCATTAACATCGTAATCATCAGGTTCAGATAAGTGATTGTCAGCCCTCGACGATTTCCCCCTAGAGAAATGTATAGATAGTCGCGCAGCCATGTGGAAAGGGAGATATGCCAGCGCCGCCAAAATTCGGTGATATTCCGTGAGAGGTATGGCTGCTGGAAGTTGACCATCAGTTCGATTCCGAAGAGTCGACTGACACCACGAGCTATATCGCTATATCCGGAAAAATCAGCATAGAGTTGGATCGAAAACATGCATGCACCGAGAACAAGAAATTCCGGCGTCTGAGATTCGGGGTTTGCGAAGGCTTTGTTGACGTAGGGACTCGCGATGGCGTCCCCGATTACGACTTTCTTGAAGAATCCCATCAACGCTAGGGAGAGCCCGTTTCGAACCATTTGGAGCGAAGGTCTTTGGTACGAGTAGAGTTGCGGAAGGAGTCGCGACGCGCGCTCGATCGGCCCTGCAACAAGCTGCGGGAAATAGGAAACAAAGACCGCATAATCGAGAAGGCTTCGGCAGGGCTGGATGCGGCCGCGGTAGATATCGATGGTGTAAGCCATCGTCTGAAAGGTGTAGAAAGAGATGCCCAGAGGCAGGATTAGGCCGAGAGTTGTGGAGTCGAATCCGGAAAGACCGATGGCTTCGAGCATAGAGTCAAAGGAGCCCATGAAGAAGTCGAAATACTTGAATACGCCCAGAACGCCAAGGTTGAAAACGAGCGACAACGCCAAGAGAACGCGCTTGCCTACGGGCGATGCGCTCGGAATTCGAATTGAGCACACGAAATCAACAAGTGTCGAAAGAACCAGCAGTGCGAGGAAGCGTGCGTCCCATGCTGCGTAGAATCCATAACCGGCGAGTAGCAGGACTGTATTTCGAGCCTCACGAGGTTTCACCGGGCTCGCAGTGCTCAAGTAATAGAGCCCCAACACCAGAGCGAGGAAAACGAAGAACTCGACCGAGTGGAAAAGCAAAAAAGGGCCCCATCTTTCCGTAGAGTTGAAGGAGTCTAACTCATGATGTGACGGAGATGGGGATAGGACATTCAAGCTGGGTTCTGGCCCAACGTCCGAGTATGGGTGTTATGTTAAAACCCTGATGGAGCCCGTGACGGGCGAGAAAACCCGCTTGGACCTAGATTATTCGTGCCATTGGAGCGCACGCGCTGGAGTGTAAGAATGCAGAAGAAGATATTCAGTCTGAGAGGAACGCGGACAAAAAGCGTAATTCAGCTACTGAAGGGGGTAGCTACCGCTGAAGGTCAGGTCCCGTTTCACGACATCCACCGAAAGACGCTGCTCGCGATCAGCGAACATATCTTTGAGACCTCGATCGATCCTGAAGAACTGCCCTGCGAATTCGCCGGGGTTCAGGACGACATCGAAGACCATGAGCTTCGCCGCGAAATCACCCATATGGCCTCGGTTCTGCCCTACCTCGAGCCGGATTCGATTGGCCCGCGAGCGGAAGCGCTCGGGCGTCTGGCTTCAAGCTGGGGTGTGACCGATATCACGGTCAAGGGTGCGATGGAATTTGCACGGAACAAGAAAACTCTTATTTATCTTGACAGCTTTCGGACCAACATTCCGGAAATGGGGCATGGCCTTCTGTCTCTCTACTGGGGTTTCTTCAAGAGCGGGATTCATCGCGACGGCGATGCGCAACGCCTCGCCAGGTACGAAAGCTATCGGACTCTACCGGTGGGAACGCTGGGTTATGCGTTTGCTTCTTACTACGACGACAATAAATTCCCCCTTCCGGGGAGCGCGGGCGCACCATTCTCCAACAACCTCAGCCTGCACGATGCTCACCATATTCTGGCCGGCTACGATACGAGCCCCCTTGGCGAGTTATGTGTCTACGCGTTTGACGGCGCGCTCTCCCAGAGCGATTACAGCGGGGCTCTGGTCGGGTCGGTCGCCCAGTACCAGCTGGGATATGCGCGCTATCGCGACGTGCCGTCGTGGCGAAACCAGTTTGATCCCGACACGATCTATCGTGCTGCCGAGCGTGGTCATTCCTGCACGGTCAACTACCTGGATCAATCAATCGACTTCGATGCGCTCAAGGAGGAGCCCCTTGCGGAGGTTCGCGAGCGCTTCGGCATCGATCCGGAAGGGGCTCTGGTCAGATCGGCCGAGGACCGTTGGTGCGGTCCGCTCGGCCCACCCGACGATCGCCAGAATCCCGATCTTGCCGAAGAAGGAATTCAGAAGTTCAACTGAGTTTCGCACCGGGCGGATAGGTGACACAAGGCGCCGTCCAGGGGACAGGACATACAAGCTGCCTTCTGGCACAACGTCCGGGTATGGGCGTTATGTTAAATCCCTAGGGGATCCCGTGGCGGGTGATCTTCCCAGTCAGCCGGTTTGTCGGACCGACCGAAGCCAACGTAATCGGGTGCAATCACCCGGTAACCGGCCACCGTCAGGAGCGGGAGCATCTTGCGATAGGAGTAACTCCAGGTGGCCTGGCCGTGCAGCATGACGATTACGTGCCCGTCGCGCGGCCTTCAGCTAGGTAGTGAATGCGCAACGCGCCGTGGTCATCATCGGTGATTTCGATGTCGTGAGGCTCAAACGGAAAATCATCGAGCACAAAACGATCATCGGGTGTACGGAGTATCGTCATAGTTACCGATATGATGCGGGCGATAAGGTTCTCGGCGGCACGGTATTGTCGTCGGAAACGGTAATAATGACGCGATCGAGTTGGCCGTTGTAAGCAAACGGATCCTGATACATCTTCGACACCTGAGTGCCGGTGTCGCGACCGATGTCAAAAGTCTCCGCCAGCGAATAGGTGCTGATATGCATTTGCGGCATCTCAGCTTCGGACTGCTTCTCGCCATTTACGTACAGTTCACCTTTGCCGCCGAATGGCTGTGTCTTGATGAAGCTGAACTTCACATCGACTATGCCTGCCGGTAAATCATCCGACTCCAGTATGTAGTGCAGACCATCGAGGTAGTTGTAGTCGTAGATCAGTTTTCCGTCTTGAATGAACATTGTGAAGCCACCGGTCATGCCACCAACGGCGACCAGCACACCTTCTTCATCGCCGCTTAGTTCAAGTTTCGTTTCGATGGTATGCGCGCGGTTTTTAACCGGTGCCGATGACTTTTCGGCAATACGCACGGCACCCGGGGCGAAGTAAACGAATTCCTTCTGATCCCCGAACAGCCTGTCCTGCTGTGCGCCCAGCCTTGCGATCATGTCGTCGTACAGCGGGTAGACGTTGTACTTCCAGGCTTCTTCGTCAAACATGGCGACCATCTCGGCCAGCTTCTCCGGGTTTTCCTCGGCCAGATTCTTCGCCTCCGAGAAATCCTCGGCCACGTTATAAAGTTCCCATTCGTCCTGATCGAACGGCAGCGTCACAGCCAGGTCCCACGGCATCCGCTTGGCATGCAGCGTCACTGCTTTCCAGCCGTCTGCCCAGATCGCACGGTTACCAAACATCTCATAGTACTGACGTTGCTTGGCGTTGGGTGCATCGGAGTCATCGAATGCATAACGCATCGATATGCCGTCCATCGGTTGCTGCTCAATACCATTGTAGGTCTCCGGCACTTCGATGCCGGCCGCATCCATAATAGTGGGTGCGATATCGCTAATGTGGTGATACTGGTTGCGTATTTCACCCTTGGCCTTGACGCCGTTCGGCCAGTGCACCACCAGTGCATCATGCTGACCGCCGCGGTGCTCGCTTTGTTTGAAATAGCGGAACGGTGTATTGCCTGCCATGGCCCAGCCCGCGTGATAATGAGGGTAGGTGTTCTCACGGCCCCAGTCTTCCAGGTTGCGCAGGTTGGCTTCCAGCGGTGTCTGCAAGCCGTTCAACACATAGGTTTCATTAAACGTCCCTGCCAGACCGCCTTCGCCACTGGCGCCGTTGTCTGCGGTGACGAAAATCAGTGTGTTGTCGAGTTCACCGATACGCTCGAGTTCATCGACGACCCGGCCGATCTGTATGTCCACCCATTCCATCTGGGCAGCGAATACTTCCATCTGGCGAGCGTAAAGTTTTTTCTCGTTGTCCGGCAGTGAATCCCAGGCCGGGATTTCATCGATGCGTTCGGTCAGCAAGGTGTCGGCCGGGATAATGCCGATTTCCAACTGGTTGGCGTGGATCTCTTCACGCGCTTTGTCCCAGCCCATGTCGAACTTGCCCTTGTACTTGTCGATGATGCTGTCAGGTGCATGATGTGGCGAATGCATCGAGCCCGAGGCCCACAGCATCATGAAGGGCAGGTCGGGTTTGATGGATTTATGCCCGGTGATCCAGGAGATAGCTCTATCGGCGAGATCCTGGTCGAGATGCACCGACTTGCGGTAGGGCTCGGGCGTGTGATCGTTCCACATCACCGGCACGAACTGGTGCACGTCGGCTGCCATGAATGTATAGGCGTGCTGGAAACCTTCGCCGCTCGGCCAGCGATCGAAGGGACCTACCTGCGACACCTCATATAAAGGTGTGTGGTCCCATTTGCCGAGTGCGTAGTTGATGTAACCCTCATCAGCTAAATAGTTGGCGACCGACTTGGCCGATTCGGGCATCGCGGCGTTGTAGCCGGGGAAGCCCATTGCGGTGAGTGCATGACTGCCCATACCAATGGAATGCGGGTTGCGGCCGGCCATTAATGAAGCGCGTGACGGGGAACACAAAGCGGTCGTGTGAAAGTTGTTAAAGCGTAATCCATTCGCTGCCAGTTTATCGATGTTGGGTGTTTCTATCAGCCCGCCGAAACTTTGTCCAAGCTGTGCAAAGCCAACATCATCGAGCAGAAAAATGATGACGTTGGGGGCATCCTCATTCGGGACCTCGTACTCCTCCCACGATTCTTCTGAGTCTTCGTAACTTTCTGCTATCACGCCGCCGAAACCTTCGACGGTTTTCGTTTTTAAACCGTCGGTAATCTGCACACCGTACTCAGGAGATTCGGTTTTGGCCTGGTTTGAGTCAGGCGGAAGTTCGCAGGCAGTCAGGGTAAGGAACAAGAATAAGACAGCTATATAATGAAAGAGCTTCATGGGGGATTTCCTTATTTATATTGTGTTGGCAGCTTACTATAAGTTTTGGTGATTTACTCAGGCCCGCATTCATGCTGCTTCAGTGCGTTGGTTCGATATCTTTTCGGGCTTCAAGAAATTCATCGAAACCCGGGCTGACACCGGCACGGCTTAATTCGGTGATGGTGTTTTTGGTGGTGGGGTAGGCCCGTCACGGGCTCCCCTAGGAATTTAGCATAACCCCCATACTCCGATGTTATGCCCGAAGACAGCTTGTATGTCCCATACCCAACGAAGCTCACGAAAAACTTTCATTAACAACCGTTTAAAACACCAATGCTTTTCCACCCTTCCGAGTAAAAACATATGATCATTGAACTGGCTCCGGCGCTTTTTTCGGATCAAGAAGTAATCGAGAATTTGTGGCCGCTGTATGTCTACGACGTGTCCGGATACACGGGCTGGGGGCCTTCGGCGGAGGGGCGCTACGACGACGGGCGCCCGCCGCTGGACGACTATTGGCAAAGAGACGACCATGAGCCGTATCCGATTAGGTGCGAAGGCGAGCTGGCGGGGTTTTCGATGCTGCGCCGCTATCCCGGCGACGCGGGACTTTGGGACATCGGTCAATTCTTCGTGCTGCGGAAGTTCAAACGCCGCCGTTTGGGCCGAGAGGCGTTCCGCCTCTCCGGCTCCCGAAAACCGGGCCGCTGGCTGACGAGAGTCGTGCTGGGCAACACCGGCGCCTTGAAGTTTTGGCGCAACGTGATCGGCGAAATCACCAATGAAACCTACAGCCTCGCCGAAGATATAGACATCGACGCGAAAATGCATTTCATCCGCTACGGAGTCGAAGGCTGAGGCGCGACCTCTCCAAGAGTCGGCCCCGCGGACGCCCCCGCGCCCGAGTCTCTCGAGCAGATCCGAGCCACTCCGGCGGATTCGATACTCTCTCGCCTAGCGAATTCGGGGCTTATTCTTCCTATCCACCTGGGCGGGCGCGGATGATGCGCGTCACACCGCCGAGGCGGCGTGGCTCGCCCGGCCGAGCAGGGCGGGTCTCGGCGAGGAGCTCTGCCTCCCAGCTCCGCTGCTTCGCCTCGGATAGATCGGCCAGGCCGAAGGGCTGCTTGCCAAGGGCACGAATCCAGGCGAGCAGATCTTCGTCCTCAGTGGATTCGAAGACCACGGTCTCTATCTCTTCGACGTGATCCACAGCGAGGCCCGCCTTCGCAAAGTCCGCTTCGATGCTCTCGAGGTTGGCGTAGCGGAACATACCGGGAACGCCGTACTCCACAGCCGGCACATCGTGCACCCGGGCGAGAAGGCGCGCCGGAAGAGAGTAGAAGGCAACGCGCTCTGGCTCGGCATGGAAGGCGGCGACCAGCGCGCCCGCTGGCGAAAGGGCCCAACGGGCGCCGGTCAGTGCGAGCACAGGGTCGGTCATGTACATCAGGCCCCAGCGCGCGGTGACTGCGTCAAAGGAGCCGGGCGGCAGGCTTTCGAGTTTCTCTGCGTTAGCAGCGCGCAGTTCGACGTTCGATAACCCCTCGGCCGCGGCGCGCGCACGCGCCATGTCAAGTAGCTCCTCGGATAGATCGATGCCCAGCACATGGCCTGTCTCGCCCACGCAGTGGGCAGCGCGGATGGCGGGCTCCCCGCGACCGGTCGCGAGGTCGAGCACACGCATTCCGGGGGCAAGGTTTGCAAGCTCGAGCATGCGCTCGCTGACTGCGGCCGTGAGGCGTAGCTCCATGGCGTCGAAGCGACGCCACAGCGCCTCGTGGCTCAGGCGCCTCTGCTCTTCTTCGTTATTGACTCGCTGCGCCACTGGCCTCTCTCCTCTGGGCGTCCCCATTCAACCACGAAAATTACACTTGGGAAGTCGCTCAGAGTACGCCCCGTCACGGGGTCCCCTAGCGATTCAACATAACGCCCATACCCGGACGTTGTGCTGGAAGACAGCTTGAATGGCCTATCCCCTTTTCCGTTTCAGTCGCGGCAGCCTTCATCCACGTCGAGGATCTCCTCGACGTGGACCGGAAAAGCCGCCTGGGCGTGAACGGTGACGCCCACCGGCTTGGCGGTTTCGGCATCCGCCATGGCGGGCACTGCGCCGAAGACCGAGCCGTCGGTGTGCAGGGCCAGCACGATATCGAAGAGCGGTGAGTCGTCGTCCAAGGGACAGAAGTTCAGGGTTCGCTCGAAGCTTCCCTTGCCTTTCGCGTTGGGCACGAAGGCGTTGGGCACGCCGCCCAGGGGCCTGGGCGCGATACCGCCGCCGGGCAGGTCCATGAAGGCCCAGAGCGTATAGAGCGCGTTGGGAACGAGGCCTCGAAATTTCATGCGGATCTGCGCCGAGTCTTCGCCGGTGCACTGGATCTTTGCGCGGCCCCGGGCGCCGAGCCAATCGTCCAGGGTCAGGGGATCGTTGGGGAGAGAACGGCTGGCCGCAGTGATTTCCGCCTCTGGGTGAGGCGGCAGAAAGGCGGTGTTGCCCGCGCCGTCCACCGTGATGGGTACTTCGTGGAGCGGGATGTTGACGAGGTTCAGATCGTAGTTGGGCGAGGACGGATCAATGGAAGTCGCGAGCACAGCATCGCAGGGGGTATCGGGTGAAAGAGGGATCGGGGTATCGCCACTGGGGTTGTACTCGGCCACATGTTCGCCAGCGGGTCCGCCGGGGCTTCCGTGGGGTGCGCCGAGGTCCCAGCGGGGTTGTCCGTAGATCTGGAAAGAGCCCGTTAGGGGCTGCATACGGATTGTTCGTCCCGGGTCGTCATCGTCGTCGCTTGCCAATGCGGCACCCGAGGGCAGGAGCGTTACGAGGCAGAGAATCAGCAGGGTTCGAAGGGCATGGCATCGCATTTTTTGGGTCTCCGGTTGGGGCTCGCCGTTGCCGAAGCGACGGAAAGAGTTTATTCGCGTGATGAGTCAGTCGTTCGCGCGCCGGGAATCGGACATAAAAAGAAGCAATCTCTCAGGCCTTCTAGGGGGGCTGTGAGGTGCTTCACCCGTCGAGCGGTGAACTCAGGGCATCCCGGAAGGCCGTGACGCCACTCTCAGTACCGGTCGGTATGCCAGATGAACGGATGACCTGCGGGGGAACCGCTCTCTGAACACTGTGAAGAAGAGCAGAGGGGGGCTGCTTGATGGTGAAAGGAAATTCTCAACCCAACGGCTGGTGTCGAAATTTTGCGCTTGCCATTGCTACTCCGAAGCCCAGAATCGATAACCCCAAGAATGATAGAGCGACGCCACCCATCGACGGAACGTTCGGCTCGGGTCCGGCAGCAGTGCTGGGCGGGATGAACTGATTCAGGGGCGTTATGGAAATGTTGTCCCACAGTGCTCCGGTCGGTTGGTTAGGCCAACCATTATTGCCGGCAAAAACCATAAAGGCCCTTAAATTGACCGCCGTATCGGATCCTGGATTGAAGAGTGCGTAAACGAAGTAACCTAGGTCGGCATCAGTGTCGTCTTGGCTGATGCTGATGCTGCCTCCACCATCGTTGGGTTCATACGATTTGTCATTGAGATCCAACTCAACGGTGCCTGTATGCGTGGAATCGCCTAGATGCCATAGGTATGCACTTAACACATAGTCTGTGTTTGGAGTCAGAGGAATAGTCTGATTGTAGTTTCCAACATTGCCACCATCGATGTGAATGCGTGCTGAGTTCGTACCGAGGTTAGCTGGTACGCCAATGCCGGCGTGGCCGTTATAAAACATGTTGCCAAAACGATTCCAGCCAAAGGGCAGGGCGTCGTTGCCGCTGGCGGAAGATTCAAAATCGCCATTGGTAATTAACCTCACATTTTCGGTGCCTGGCGCAATGTCGGATAGCTTTAGTTTAATAACGCCTGCCGGCGCGACTATTTCAGTAAGCGCAATATTGGTGGCTCCGGTGATGGCATTGGCTGCCGGCGAACTGTCATTAATCCCATCCACGTTCAATGTCAGCGCGACGCCTGCAGGCTGACTACTGGTGATCAAGATGACGTCGAGTTGGTTGGTATCAAGCGTAGCGTCAAGCACAATCACACCGCCGGTCAGCGAAAAATCCGCTGCCTCAACCGTTGCTCCATCAAGTGGTTCGGAGAAGCGCACAAGCACTTGGTTAGTCTGGTAGCGGGTGGCCAGTTCGACCGCGGGCGGCGTGGTGTCGGCGGCTGTTTGAACAAGCACTTGCAGGGTCTTGATCGTGTAGTTGCCTGCGTTCTGTTGGAAGGTCCAGTCGGTATTGGAGCCTGGGGCATTACCAATACCCAAGTCAGCATTGCCGGCGCCACCATCGCTGCCCCAATTGTTAAAGCCAATCACCGTTTGGCCGGCGGCTGCGTTATGCAGTTGCATCGAACCATATTGCCCGCCAGCGTCGCGGGTATCGCCAAAATCAAAGGTGCTGCCATTGGCACCGAAAACACCCTGGGTGTTGCTCTGTGCGTAGTTGCTCGGCCAAAACTCTAAGTTTCCGGTCATGCTCGAACCGGTGCTTACCCCAGCGAAGTTCGACACGACCTGCAGGTTGTGTACCTCTTGTTGAAAGATCGCACCCGATGCACCGGTGGGCACGGCAATCTGTGCTGCATTGGTGGTGAAGGCATCCATAGAGGCCCACACGTAATGCAGATCGCTGGTCGCGTTTTGTAGTTCTAAGTAATAAGCGATACGGGTAAAGTTGCTCAGCAGTGCGCTGTTGTTGGCCGCATAACCGGGCGCGTCACTGCCGTAACTAGGCGCATTTGGAATGTCGAGCGAGTAGGCGAGGGTGTACCCGGCCGACTCGGGTACGTTGTTCCAGAAGCCGCGCGGTGTGGCTGAGAAAAAAACAGTCGTACTATTGGCAGGTAGTCCCAACGCGCCGGCGGTGCGGTCGACGATGCCGTTGACGGTGAGCGTGTAGCTGCTGCCTAGAGTTTGCCGACTAGTGGTGAGGGTGACTATGCGTTTTTCTGCATCTAACTCGGCGGCGGTAATGGTGAGTCCGTCGCTGATAGAAAAGTTTGCCACCGATGCCGCCGAATCGGCCACCGGTTTACTAAATGTAATTTCAACCTGAAGAAGATCGGGATTGCCCCGCGATCGTACAATCCCCGGAGGCAGACTGTCGCCCTGTGTGCCGATCACTGCCTGGATGGCCGGCAGCCATGCCTCCGCCATTTTGTCGTAGCCGGATTGGTTGGGGTGAAGTAGGTCTGGTATGTCGGTTAGTGGCACCGCCGAGCGCATATCAAGAAACGTTACCCGGCGTCCGAGTAGAGCCTGCGCGTTTACTGTGCTTTGCACCAAGGGGTTGAACTGAGCTTGAATATCTGAGTTGTAAGGCTCTGCGCGCTCAAGAAGATTTGTCACAATGATATGGGCGAAGGGCCTTAGCATAGATATTTTGGTGATGAGATCATCGAGCCGAAGGATCGCGTTGGCCGGATCATCTCCGACGCCAAAATCATTGGTGCCAATATGCAGCAGAATCACATCGGGATCGACAATGGCGTCGAGCCACCCATTGATCTTGGTATCGATTTCACGAATCTGAAATCCAGTGTGGCCCTCGTGATCTGAATCGGGGAGGGAGGCAAGGCCGTTGCTGTTTTCATTGCCTACGTAATCGACGTTGTAGCCGGCAGTTGTCAGCAGTTGATAGAGCCGATCTCGATAGCCTCCGGGCACGGGCGCATTGCCAACTGTGCCAAACCCATAAGTGATTGAATCCCCCAGAGGCATAATTCTTGTCGAGGCCTGTGCGGTGCATAGCCCCGGGGCGATGAGGGCGTTGATTAGGATAAGTAAAGGAATCTTTTGAAAATGCGTCATGGATATTTCGTTTCAACAAGCTCTGCGTACGGTAATCTTGGCGACGAGTATAAAGGGGATAGGCCGTTCAAGCTGGATTCTGGCACATCATCCGAGCCTGGGCGTTATGTTAAATCCCTAGGGGAGCCCGTGGGCGGCCGCGCGAGATTGTTTCTCGGCCGCCTAACTCGAAGGCTTCCGATCTCGCT
>JAPKBZ010000202.1 GCA_028823175.1 Myxococcota bacterium | reverse complement strand
CCAGTCGCGAGCAACAGCGTCAAGCTCAGCTTGAGTGCCGTCGCTTCAGCGAACCGAGTACGCACCTTGATCATCATCCGCGGGACTGCAAAGGGTCTGAACATCATGCCGAACACCTCCAAAGAATTTGAAATGGTCACTTCTTTATAGAAACTAGGTTGGGGGATAGGTAATTAAAGCTGGGTTTCCGCAACCCCGGCGAAGTAGCACGTTGGAAGTCTCTCGAATTCGGCAGCGATATGGCCGACCCGGGCCCCAACTCATCGCGCTTGGCGAGAGCGATACGACCGGCCTCCGGCGTCGGGTACTGGGTGACAACGAGCAGTCCGGTCGCATGATCGGGCTTCGAGGCTCGTTCGTCGGGGACGATCATCGGGGCGATCGCTTTGTTCGCGAGCACCCTGCGGCCACCGGTCTCGCGGGCGATCTGGGTGGCCTTTGTGACGAAAGCGCGATTCGCTTCGGGTGTCTTCGTCTCGACGAGGTCGATGAGTGCGACGGGACGCTTCGGCGAAACGGACGAGAAGGCTTCGTTGTTCATTGATTCGCTCCACCCAGCTTCGAGAGTACCGGGATCGTCGCGACCGCCAGTGTGTCCCCGAGCTGCTTACCCGGCCCGATCCGGTTGATGAACGCACTGCCGATCATCGCGTGCATGTGATCGATGCCGGGGTAATAGACGGCCGCGAAGTGTTTGAAACGATGCTGGCCCTCGACTCTGCCCTCGACCCCGACCGCGCGTCCCATGTGCATCGGGCCGTACCCGCCCTCGGCCATGCCACGCATCATCTCTTGAGTGTAGGAGCCATCGGCCGATCGTTGTTCAGCAGTCCCTGGCTGGATCAGGTTGACGATCACGATCGCGTCATCACGGATATCGCGGTAGTCGTCGAGCTTGAGAATCTCCTTACGCTTCATCTGGATCGGGGGCAGCGCATCCTCGTCGGCTAGGGGCTCGAAGGGCAGGATCGGCTTCCGGCGAAGGACGAGATCGCGCAGGCGCACTGCGCCGAGCATGATCGGCAGCATCCCGTTCAAGAGCGCTGAGCGTTGGAACCCGTGCACATAGCTGCGCTCGCAGCCACCGAGCACTTTCCCGACGTCGGCGCTTTCGTGCCAGCGGTCGAAGGCGTCTCGAGACGGATACTGCGCCAGCACCACCGCGCTCCAGTCGTTGGCGAGCTGCGTCGATTCCGCCATGGTCACGCCAACCAGGCCGGCGTAGACCACGCGCCCACCGCCCGGCGCTTCGATCACGTCGCGCAGCGCGCGAAGCGTTGCCAGCTCTCCCTCGCGCCCCAGAGCCGCCTCGACCTTGAGGAGGGTCACCGTGTGGAACGTGGCGCCGGGATAGAGAAGAGGCTGTCGGTCGTCCACGCGCTCACGCCGGACCCGCAGATACCGGAGGTGCTGCCAAATACCGGCGATCACCGCCCCCGCGATGCCCACTACCATGAAGAGTAGAAAGATCTTCGTCACGAGGTCCCCTCTTCAGACATTGGCGACATCCGCAGCTTTCGCTCGAGCCCCTTGAGCTTGGCCTGGATCTCGGGCCGACGCTCTTCATTAACGAGGCCGAGAAAAGCGAGATTCAGGCCATAGAGAGCGCGCGCTTCGAAATGGGCATCGTCGATCCGGCCGAGCGCCCATTGGACCTGGGCGAACTGGGCACCGTGTTGGATCTGCCAGGCCACCTGCTCGGGCGAGAGAGTGCTCTCCAGCAAGCCGCGCTTGCGCGCCGTCCGGATGACCTGCGACAGGATGCCGATCGAGTGAGCCATATGCTCGACGGGCGATGGATGCCCCGCGATCTCCCCCTCGAGCCAGGCGAGGATCATCGGCCGGAAGAGTTCGCTCTGACGGCACATCTCCCGGACGGTGTGCCGAACGAGCGAGCGACAGTAGTCGAGGGGATCATCCGTCGACGTGTCTTTCGGAAGCGTCGCCTCCATCTTATCCCTGGCGTCGAGCGTGAGCGCCTTCAGGATCTCTTCGCGCGTGCCCCAGAGGTTGTAGAGCGTATTGACGCTGAGCGATGCCTCTTCGGCGAGCTTGCGCATCGAGAGCGCGCCGAGCCCGCCACGGCTGAGGAGGCCCCGCGCTGCCTCGAGAATCTTCTGGCGACGCAGCTCGATGTTGCGCTCGCGCAGGCCGATCGGGGATTGTCTCTCGTCAGTAGCTTCTTGCGACATTGTGTCAACTTGATACGATGTCTAAAGTTCGTTGTCAACCGGCGGGCCCTCTCACTGCTGGGTCAATGGAAAGAAGAGGAACCCAGCAATGAAGAAAGCACTACTGGCCATTGTGGCCCTTCTCACGGTTGCGGTCCTGTGGCTGTTCGTTGCGGCAAGCGGCTGGCTCGGAAGCGACGAGGAACGCGGCGAGATCCGTGCGGTGTCCCGCCCCACCGCCACGACCCTGGAGAGAAGCGCGGTACAGACCGAGACCGCGCGCATGCTCGGCGCGTCACCCAACAAGCAGATCCTCTTCGGTGATTTCCACGTGCACACGACCTTCAGCTTCG
>JAPKBZ010000201.1 GCA_028823175.1 Myxococcota bacterium | reverse complement strand
CTTTGTGGTTGGTTTGAAGCACTTGCCCGTGCGGTACAAGATTCGCGCGAGCTGAAGCGAAAGCTGTCGGGCTGCCGCGTGTTGGTGGCCTCCACCATTGCTACGAGTGGCAAGAAGCAGCGTGATCCCTCCATACTCGCGACTCGAACGACGCGGGGTTCGTCGCCGGACAGAATCTGATAACACACAGGCAGCGGGAACCTCTCTCGCCCCCCTATGCGCCCCGTCAGTCGAGTTGAACCTCAACAAAGACGAGTTCCGGCGCGGCCTTTACGAGGCTCTCTTCGATGGGCTTGTTACTCTCGTCGAGCTTGATGCCGTAGACCTTGGCGTCGCGAGGTAAGGCAGTGAGGTAGCGTGTCACACGTTCGCGTAGTGCTTCGCTGTCTCCCTCCCAAAGCCTTGCCTTGCCGGTAAGCGTCTCGCTCGCAATCAAGATCGAGACCGGCGTGCCCTCCTCGCGCAGGTTCATCCACCAGACTGTGCTCTGGGCTGACAGGAGGCAGACTGTGCCATTGTCGCGGACGTAGCTGAGGGGCGTCGTGAACTCGCGCCCGCTCTTGCGGCCTCGAAAGTGAAGGATCGCGACATTTTTACTAGCAATGCCGTGCAGCGGTGAGCGAAGCAGAGCCTTTACGAAAGGATTGGCGACTTTGTAGGTCCAGAGTTCGATCTTCTCGGCGATGCTCATGGGGACTCCATATATCATGTGATTCAAAAACTGTTCATGTGGGATTGCCGCGGCCCACTGGCCTGCCCCAGTTACCGGGCGTCGTCCCAGCGCAAGTAGCGTGTGAAGAGAGCAAAGCCCAGTGAGGTGAGTGGTTCTCCAGGAGCCCGCGGCGGCTTCCGGTTGAGTACGAAATCGTATGCAGAGTCGATCGGCTCGCCCGCGACTATATCTCGCAGCAGGCGCCCGGCTAGCACCGCGACGGTTACACCGTGCCCCGTGTAGCCGCCCGCGAAGAGGATGTTCTGATCGGGACCGAAGGCGCCGATGGTGGGTGTCATGTCGAGCGTGGTGCCGACGTGTCCAGCCCACCGATGCGTGATGGGAACATCGGCAAGCGCCGGAAACAATTGATGGAACCGGCTCTCCAGCCTCGCGTAGTCACGATGCCCTTTCTCATCCATGGCTGCGCCACCGTAATAGAAGAACCCGCCGCCACCGCTCAGCAGGACTCGGTTGTCAGCCGTGAGGCGGAAGACATCGAAGAAGTTGCGTACGTCGACGAAAGGCTGGCGCCCGCCCCAGGAAAGCGCGGCGACCTGCGTGTCCGTCAAGGGGGCCGACGCAATGCTGAAGGAATGAACGGGGAAGACCCGGCCGCGCAGGAAGCCCAGGTTCTGCCCCAGATGGTGGGTATACGCATTCGTACCCAGCACAAGCATCGGCGCACGTAGCGATCCGCGCGGCGTGCGTACGTGGACCGTCTTGCCCGCAGTGATATCGACAACCGGACTCTCTTCGTGGACCTCCACGCCGGCGGCGCGAACCAGGCCAAGCAACCCCGTGGCGAGTTTCGCGGGATTGATCATCGTGCTGCCCGGAACCGTGAGTGCCCCCCTGTAGCCTGCAACATCGATGCGCTGGCGCAGCGCGTTCTCGGGTAGCCAGGTCGCCTCGAGGCCGAGCGCCGCATACGTTCGCTGCTCGCGTTCGAGCTTCGCCTGGTGCCGTGCCGTGATCGCACCGTAGAGCGATTCCACGGGTTCCCACTCGCAGTCGACACCCCGTTTTGTCACGAACTCTTCGATGATACCGATACCTGCAGACGTGGCCTCAAAGATCTTCCGCGCTTCGTCGATTCGGCCCTCGTCTACAAGGTCGTGGACAGTCTCTTCCGCGCCGGTGATGAAGGGCAGCGCGAGACCGCAGTTGCGACCCGACGCCCCGTATCCGACCCGCGCCCCCTCGAGCAGCACGATTCGGCGCTCCGGGAAGCTCTCCGCAAGGTGCAGCGCGGCGGACAGACCCGTATAGCCGCCGCCGACGATGACGACGTCAGCGGCCTGGTCGCCCTGCAGCGAGGCGAGCGGCACTGTGTCCTCGATGCCCGCAGACTCGATCCAATGACAATGCGATCTCGGCCCGAAGAACGAGCCAGTCGGTGCGCGGTCTCGTTCGTCCATCGTCGACACCTAGAGCACCTTTTCGAGACGCAGAAGCTGGTAGGCGCCGCCCCGCACAGCGTCGTCGAAGATCTCCGCGGCCGCTTTTGCCAAGGTGGCCCCGTTCAGAAAGTCCTGTCTGGTGATCGACTTCGCCATTTTCTAATGCCTCGCTGAAGACCTTCGCGGCTCGTTCAAGAGCCCAGGCCCCAAGCCTACCCTGGGAGTCCGTGGCAACGGTTGTCATGTTATCGATCGTTTGTAGACTGTCAAATGACAGATTCGCCAACGGGTTGGCAGGAGGAATCGTGCCCACATCAACTTCATTGAGTTCCCCGGTGATGCGCCGCCTACTCGCTCGCCTGGATGCCAATACCGCCGCTGCACCGAAGGGAGGCCGCCCGAGCGAGATAC
>JAPKBZ010000200.1 GCA_028823175.1 Myxococcota bacterium | reverse complement strand
AGTCCTCGGCCATGTCTTCCAGAGTGCGAGAGAGGCCTTTGCACATCGTGCACCATTCGGCCCAGAAGTCCACGAGGACGGGGACTTGGGAAGACGCCTCAAGGACGTCCCGTTCGAAGTCGGTGACTTCGATGACGGCTGGGGGCATGGGGTTCCTCGCGCGGGGTTTATGGGAGCGCACAGTAACCACGCCTTCGGCTGACCGGAGCCAGCGATCTAGAATCGGTTTGAAAGATAGTCACGGTCTGCCGAGGGATCAAGCTGGTGAGGGGTCGCACAAGGCGAGAGTTCTGGCCGCCCGGGGATCGGAGCTGGCCGAACTGCATCCCCAGCTGGAAAACTGGACTTCCCCCAAAACCGTGGACACTCAGGAGGCTAGGATTTAGCTATCCAAAGGAGTCCCGTGAGCCATCAGCGATACACACCAGAGTTTAAAGACGAAGCGGTCCGTCAAGTCACCGAGATGGGCCCATTGACGGCGCCCCTTGCCTGGGTTCGCGCTCAAAAAAAAGAATTCGAGTGCCGCGGGCGATCGTCCCTCCAGGCGTGCGTAGAAAGACCGTGCGACGAAGGAGGCGCGTGTCAGCGCCAACCAGCCCCGTGTTTCCGGGTACAGAGGGGCGCCAGCTTCGTCGCGCACGAAGCCATAGCGTTCATCCCAGCCCATGCCGTCTTCCGTACTGTTGGGCGCGAGCACGATGACCACCATGTCGGGTTCGATCGTCTCCTTCAATTTTCGGAGCATCATCAGATATTGATCCGGTTTGCCGTTCATGATCGCGCCGTTGATGATGCGCCACTCGCCCCCGGTGGCTTCCCGCAACTTCAAATCGGCGAGATGCGAAAAGCGGTCCCGAGCGTCGACCTGGATCGCCTCCGTGTAGGAGTCGCCAAAGATGAGGACGCGCTTCTCGTTGGCACACTTCGGTTCAATATCCTCCGTCATGCGCAGCCCGAGGTTATGGGTCGGCGACGTGCCGATGAGGGCCGGTTGGGCGGGGATCTCGTCGCTTCGCCCGCCGCGACGGGTGGGACCCTGGGTCGGTCTCAGCGACGGGCGCGTGTCTCGACATTTCGCGCCGTTCCGTGAGGCAACGCTATGGTTCGGCCGATGCCGAGCCTGTGCACCCAATGTCGCCCATTCTTACGAGGGCTGTCGATCGCAATCGCCTTCGGCTTCGTGACGATCGTTCGTCCCGCGGCGGCGGAAGAAGTCGCGAATCCGCCCGGCCCGGCGACGTCCATAGCGTCTGCGCCTTCGACCGACCGGTTGGAAAAGTCCTTGCCTCCCTCGGTCGAGCCGGCGGACCTCCCGGTTCAGGATTCGAAGGTCCGCGAACTCAGCGAGGAGGAAAACGAGGAACGCGCCGACGCGAGTTCGGAGGAACCGGGCCCAAAACCGGGAATTTCGATCTCCAGCTCGAGTGATCAATCAAAGCCGGCCATCGCAGATCCAAGCGCCGACAATAAGAAGAAGAAACGTTTAGAACTTGTGCCGTGGCGCCCGCCGCCCCCTGCCACCGATCGATGGGATTGGATCCAACTCAGTTCGGGGGAGTGGCTGAAGGGCACGATCGAGCGCATGCGGGACGATGAAATCGAATTCGACAGCGACGAACTCGACACCCTTGACCTCGACTGGGAGGATGTTGTTCAACTCCGCTCGCCGCGGCGTAACGTGTATCGCTTCGGTCAGTTCCTTGTGGTGCGTGGCCCCGCAGTGATGGAGGGTCGAGTGCTCACGGTAATGGTAGGAGAGGTCAAGCAGGAGTTCCCGCGAGAAGATTTGACCGCGATCGTCCCCGGGGCCGATCAGGAATGGGATTACTGGTCGGGCAATATCAACGTCTCCGCGAATTACCGCTCGGGCAATACGGATCAAAGCCAATACGGGACGCAATCCTGGATTCGACGCGAGACGGCTCGCAATCGCGCGCGGTTCGACGTGACGGGAAATTACGGAAAGCTCAATGGTGAAAAGAACGAGGACTCCGTACGCACGAATTTGAAGTGGGATATCTACTGGTCGAGGAATTTCTACATCACGCCGGCCAACTTTGAGTCGTTTCGAGATGGTTTTTCTAATATCCAGCTTCGTCTCACGCCTAGTGCAGGCATCGGCTACCACATCTTGCGGGGTAAGCAGGATCTCGAAGTGGAGGCGCTCGTTGGATATCAGGGCACGCAGTTCGGATCGGTGGTGGAGGGCGAATCGGAGACGGCCCAGAATGCGTCTCTGACTCTGGGTGTGATGTCATCATGGGAGCTCACGAAACGTGTCGATTTTGATGCTTCCTACCGTTTGATGGTTACGGTTCCAGACGTGGGCGACACGAGCCATATGCTTGTGACCATGCTTTCGATTGAGTTGATTGGCGGGATGTCGTTGGGTGACTTGGATCTGGATATCGGATTCAATCTAGAACGAATCAGAGAACCGCAAGCGGACGAATTTGGCGAGGTGCCGAAGAAGAACGACTATCGTCTCACGCTCGGCCTGGGGCTCGAATTCTGAGTTGATCTTTCGAGAAGAAAG
>JAPKBZ010000100.1 GCA_028823175.1 Myxococcota bacterium | reverse complement strand
GAGCGGAGAGCGGAGTAGGGGGGTGGGTATAGTCGATTCAAGCTGGGTTCAGGCATAACGTCCGAGTATGGACGGTCTTCTGAGTGCCTACGGGGAGCCCGGGAAGGGGCATATTGGACTACCCCGTTCGATTTTCATTTGTAGACCCACTTGGCAGTCACCCGGAATAGCTCTTGCTCTTGTTCAACTAGATTGAATTCGATGAACTGGATTTCCGAGGACTAGGATAAAGCGCTCGCCTTGGGCACTGACCGCTTCCAAGCCGGCGAGGATGACTGCGCTGCCAAGGCCGGATCGCTGGCGGTCGGGGAAGACCCCGATGGGCCCGAGGGCTACGACCCCCTCGGATCCCCGATTAGTGTCCACATACATTCGACTGTAGAGCGCGTGGGCCACTACCCGGTCGTCCTCGACCGCTACATACGAAGCGAGGTGGCACCCATCTTCACGTAAATCGGACACTCACTGGGCCTCTCCCGGGGCCTCGAACGCGGCATCGTGCACTGCCAAGATGGCCTCTATCTCTGACGGATGCTCCAGTCGAAGGATGTGGCTCATCAAATTCTCCCAATTGGAATAGTACGAAAACGTGTGCGCGCTTTAGCATCCAGAAATTCCATTCAAGTAGTGCGAGGCCAGCTCGTCACTTCATACTGGGCGTAGTGACCTGTCCCGGCCTGTAGTTTCGTAGTTCGGGCATTCGGAACGCAACCCACCCAAGAACACCCAGGCAGGCGAAGCCCCCCGATACGACTGAGAATGTGGCGCTGGTAAAGGAGGCGAGGAAACCCGACTCAGCGTCACCGAGCTCATTCGACGCACCGATAAAAATGAAGTTGACCGCGCTGACACGCCCTCGCAAAGAATCGGGCGTGGAAAGTTGAAGGATGACGGAGCGGGCGGTCATGCTCACTTGGTCGGCCATGCCCGCCACGATGAAAGCAACGATAGAGAGTGTCATTGATCGCGAACAGCCGAAGGTAATAGTGGCAATACCGAAGAGGAGGACAGCCACGAGAAGTGCACTTCCGGGGCGTTCAAAGGGCTTCACCGTCATTAGGATCACAGCCATCGCGAGTGTGCCCATCGCCATGGCGGACCTCAAGAAGCCGTACCCCTCCGGCCCTACCTGGAGGATTTCGTCAGCGTATACCGGGAGGAGCGCCGTTGCGCCAGCGAAGATGACTGCAAACATGTCTAAGCTGATCGATCCCAGGATAGCTTGATGATTCCAAACGAAGGAGATGCCTTCGCGAACAGCCTGCCAAGAGATGTCTCCTCTTTTTCCGCGACTTTCTGGCACAGACAGCAGAGAGAGAAAAACGATCGTCAGTCCATAGAAGAGTACGGCCAGTGCGTAGGGGGCTCCAAACCCACCCCACGACATGAGAAATCCCATTGCAATCGGACCCGAGATGAATGCGACTTGAACGACGCTCGAGTTGACGACGGAAGCATTTTGAAAGATGCGCCTCGGCACGAGATTTGGCAGGAGCGCGCTCGCTGCCGGGCGTGAGAAGGCATTAATGAAAGCCAGACCAAAGGCAGCACTGAATAGCCCCGTCACGGATTCGGGATTCCGCGCGCCTAGATACGTGAGAAAGACGGCACCCACTAGAGATCCACTCGCGGTCAAGATGAGCAGCATTTTTCGGTTGAACCGATCGGCCAACGCTCCTCCCAACAAGGAGAGAGGAATAACGGGGAGAAACTCAATCAGGCCCAGCAGGCCCAGTGCCGCGTAAGAATCTGTAATAAGAAAGAGGTGATAGGAGAGCATCGCGGCAACCAGAGCACGGCCGAAGAGCATGCTGAACCGAGCCAGAAGAAAAGTCCTCATCGCCGGAAGAGCAAGAATCTGAAGCGTGGGATGGACCGAACTAGTCACGCCCGGGGGGTAGCACAGACTCTGATCACCACGTCTTCGCCGGAGGGTAAAATCTGCTCTCCCCAGACAAGCAAAAGAGAGCCTATAACCGATGCGTCCGGGCCGAAAACGGGCGAGGGCGGACAAGGACCTACTTCAACTTAATGCTCTCCACGTTTCTTGGCGGCCTCTGGCATGGCGCTTCCTGGAATTGCATTCCCTGAGGTGCTTTACACGGTGCTGCCCTTGCGGTTCATCGAGCTTGCTGGGGCGACGCCGCAAGAGGATCGAGGGCCGGGTCCTCGCGGATCGGACCCGGCATCACACCGGCGGTCGATACAGTCCTACGCTGGGATACCTAGACCGAGTTCGCTTCGGATTGCGGGGAAAGCCGGATCTGGGCAGGCCTCCACTTCCCGGCGGCCGTAGAGGCCAGCGCCTGAAGGGCCTCCGAGTCGGGGAACTAACTCTAAATAGGGATCGATTAGAAGGGTTTAGGCTCGAACGGTGTGCGAGAAGCCAGCCTAGATAGCCTATTCTCCAGAGCGTGAGTTCCCTACGCGATCTGCGTGTTAAGTTCCCCTGCGCCACAAGCTGAAGCTACAAAGGGATTGAGCAGGTTGATTTCAGCGACACGAGAAGCGCCTGACTTGACCGTGCTGATTCCGGCCTACGACGAAGCGCGTCGCATTTCGGACTCCCTGCGCGCCGTGGGCAGATACCTTGCCGAGCAACCGTACTCCAGCGAAATCCTAATCGTCGACGATGGAAGCCGTGACGACACCTCATCTGCGGCACGCGGGGTCGCAGAGGCGTTATCGGTCCCCGTCCGTTATATCAGGTACGAAAGCAACCGGGGAAAGGGGTACGCGCTCAAGGTCGGATTTGGCTCTGCTAGGGGGCGCCAAATCCTCTTTAGCGACTCGGACCTTTCGACCCCGATCGAGGAGACTGGAAAGCTTCTCGAACGCCTGGAATCCGGGTTCGATATCGCCATTGGCACTCGTAAAGACGAAGAGGCCATGATTGGCGTCCACCAGCCAAGGTTTCGCGAGCTCATGGGAAAGGGCTTCACACTCCTCGTGCGGATGCTCTTGGTCGACGTCTCCGATGTCACCTGCGGCTTCAAAGCTTTCGAAGCAGAGACGGGTAAGAAGCTTTTCGCACTCTCGCGCCTTCGCGACTGGAGCTTCGACGCAGAGATTCTCTACCTAGCTCGAAAACAAGGCCGAAAATTGGCCGAAGTCTCGGTCTATTGGGAAGACAGCCCAGGAACCCGGGTCAGCATCGGTCGCGATTCCATCATGGCCCTGCTCGGCCTTGTACGGATCCGTCTCTACGATTTATTTCGCCGGTACGATACTGAGCTACCCGTTCACGATCACGAAGAAATCTGGTCTCTCGACGGCGGAGAACCAATTTGATGAGCAATGAAAATGATCTTCAGTCTCAGAAAGAATTTTACGCCTCACGCACTCACGCTCACCTGCAGCCCAGGGAGGACGACGCGTATTCCACCAAACTGGTCTCTCGCCTCGTGGAATCCGCGGGTATTCGATCTGATGCGAGGGTTCTTGAGGTTGGGGCGGGGTTCGGGCGCTTTACCTTCGAGTTGCTCGAGCACTGCGATTCGGTCGTCGCTTTAGACCTTTCAGAGTCCGCCCTTGGCGTCCTCGCGAATGCGAGAGACGACCGCGGCATCGCCAAAGAGCGATGTCGCCCGCTCTGCGGCGACGTGCAGAGCCTAGATCTCTGGAAAGAGGAAGAGCCCTTCGATCACATCATTGGGTTCTTCATTCTTCATCACCTGCCGGACTACCGGGCAGCAATCGCGAGACTGGCTCCCGGCCTTCTGCCAGGCGGGCACATGGTCTTCGTCGAGCCCAATCGCCGGAACCCTCTCTATGCGGCCCAGGTGGCGTGTTGTCCCGACATGTCCTGGGCGAACGAAAAAGGGATGTTCCGTCTGAGCGGGCGCAGCGTCGAGCGGGCTTACCAGGAGGCGGGCCTGATGCCACAACCGACCCGTCGCTTCGGTTTCTTTCCTCCGCAGGTAGTCAACCGCTTCCCGTCTGCGCGCCGCTTCGAGTCGGGAATCGAGCGCATGAGATTATTCGAGCCCATGCTGCCATTCCTCCTCCTATCCGCCCAGGCTTCCCGTTCTACGCCAGAGGGTGGCACATGAATGACCGTGAATTCGAACTACTGGAGCGAATCGAAGACAGCCACTGGTGGTTTGTTGGAAAGCGAAAGATACTGAACGCCCTGCTCGAGAAGGATCTGAGTTCGGGGAGGATGCTTGATCTCGGCTGCGGTACAGGCGGTGTTCTCCGAGATTGGATGTCTCGCCGCCCCTGCATAGGGAGTGGCCGCTCCGAGTTGGCCTTGAATATTTGTTGTGCACGCGGCTTTGATACCCTGGTTCAGGCAGACCTAAATTAGCTTCCATTTATGGAAGAGAGCTTCGATAAGATTCTGCTTCTCGATGTAATCGAGCACCTGCATGATGATGTCGCGTTCCTGAAGAAGGTCGCGCCCTTATCCACGCCCGATGCCCGGATCATTATCGCCGTCCCTGATTTCCAGTTCCTCTGGAGCCAGCATGATGAGACATTCGAACTCAGGCGCAGGTACTCGGCACGGCAGTTGGCCTCAGTTGTTCGCGGAGCGGGACGTGTTCTAGAGCGAACGACCTACACCCACAGTCTCCTCTCTCCTCTCTCCTCTGGCTGTAATCTGGCGAACCCTGTCCTACCGCTTGGTCTTGGGACGCTTCGCTCCGGATGCCGATTTCTGGCCGTTGCCGGGATGGCTGAACGCCTTACTCGTCCGGGTCTACAACTTGGAGGCTTGGCTCCTCAGACGCTTCGATCTACCCGTGGGTGTGTCCCTGGTTTGTATCGCTCGCATCCTTCCAGGGTATTCGGGGCGCTCTACCTCAGCCTGAGTTCGCCTTCTCCGCGAAGGGCTCGCGACGGCGCTTGTCTGACACCCGATGCAGCAGCTCGGTGCTCGACGGACCCGAGCCCGGGCCTGGGCGAACGCGCTCGAAGTTGGCCCGAAGGTGTTCATGGAGAATCGGCGCGTAGCTCTCCAGGGATTGCACCCCGGGAAATTGGATATCAGAGTAAAGGATCCAATTGACCCCGCCTTCGTCGAGGACCTGCGCGGCTCGCTCTCCGCCGTCCATGCCCACATTATGCGCCAGCATTAGGGTGTGTCGATTCGGAATGGATCGGTCAGCCAGAAAGTAGAACATGGAATTCGCTGGAATGATGGAAACTCTCTCTTCTCGGGGAACGACTTCGTCGAGCCAGCGAAGAGTCTTGGATACGATCCGGTGGGTGCCCTCTGCCAATTGGAGGTTCGCCCTGGAGTGCACGAATTCGTGATGGTAGGGAATTCCTGCGATTAGCATCGCGCAAAAACCAGTCATTGCGGCCAAGGATGTGCCGCATAGCGCTGGGAAGAGTTTTTGCGAACGAGCCGAGTACGCGAGATATGTCGCCAGTGGGATAAAGCCGACGACTCCTTGCACGACATGAGGGAAATCTGAGCGAGGGAAAGCGCCGACGAATGTCGTGAAGCCACCTAATAGAAGAAGAATTTCCACATCTTGGATGTGGCGGCGACGGATTATCCGAATAGAGAGAGCAGCTGTCACGATCAAGGGGAGCAGGTAGATCCCGAGCGAAACTGTCCTTGCAAGCAGATACGCAACATCGCCGAAGGATTTGGTCTTGCTAAACAGGAACTCTTCGGAATACAGAGCGGGCAGGTAGAGAAAGAGTTCGCCGAGGTTGTCTGTCCAGGCGAATGCTCCGAGATAGGGTGTGCTGAAGTGGGTATAGAATCCTGTAATGGGGACGACGAGCAGGGAGTTGTAGATCGAAGGACCTGCGCCGACCCATATAAAGGCGAGCAAGGTCCCTGTGAGCAAGAGTGCAGGGGCAAGTGCGGCCCACGCGATGGCCTGCCAGCGTCGATGGCCCACCAGAACGAAGACGGCAACGACCAAGACCGCCACCCCTCCGATATTCTGCTTGAAGAGGAGCGCCAGGGAAGCTGCGAGACCCGCAACGAGTAACCAGCCTTCGTTCGAACCTCGGCTTCTTCGTACAAGGGCGTGGATCGTCATCAGAGAAAAGAACAGACTGAACTCGGTGTAAAAGACAAAACTGCCTAGGGGGAACGAAAGGACCTTGAGCGCGAAAAGGGCGACCACCGCACAAAGCGCGTAGCCACGTGAGGCGAATTGCAGGCAGAGCGAGAGCATCAGCACAGCCGTCGCTGAGAAAAGAAGAACCATGAGAAAACGGGTCGCGTTCAGATCGGCTCCAGCGATTTTGAACACAAGCGCTGTCAGGTACCAGACGCCTGGAGCCACGAATCCGTCGATGTCACGATAAAGCACTTTTCCGGAGAGAATCGCCTGGGCCTCTGCGAGGATCTGCCCCTCTTCGTTGAGGACGATTCCCAGGTCTTGGAAGATCAGCGCATATCCGAATGCGGCCAACCCAACCGCTGCTACCAGGAGCCAATGCCCCCGCTTGTGGCCCCCAGCCTCTACGCTTTCGCGGGTTCCGCCGTCGACCAAAAAACTGCCCTTTGCTCGGCCTTGTCTCTGCAAAAGCTTATCGTGACTTTTCCCAAGGCCCTTCTGTCGGCTCCTTTAAGAGCTCGATTCGTCCGGCCGCTATCCTAGCGCAGGTCGGAGATTCGAAGAGGCAATGGGCGAGGGGTCTTAACGCTGTCAACAGAAACCCTCTTGGCGTAGGTGATCAAGGCTCTTGTGGTTGGAAGTCGAGGGCTTCTGGGTGTTGGGGGAGGTCATCGGCGATCACATCCCAAGCGGCTTTTGAATTCACCCAGATATGGGCTTTGGGGCTGAGTCCGGGGTTGTCGTCGAGGCTGCCCATGGGAATGACAACTCGGCTCTTGCTCGGGTTTGGGGAGGGCAGGGTGCTGCCGCAGACCGTGCAGAATGTGTGAGTGAAACGTTCCGCCTTGGGGACTCGATAGGAACGGATATGCTCTTCGCCCTCCACGTAGCGGAGCGCTTCGAGGGGTACGAACGCGTTTGCTGCGAAGGGCGAGCCCGTAATTTTGCGACATCGGGTGCAGTGGCAAGAATGAGCCCAGAAAGGTGCTTCAGTCAACTCATAACGCACCGTACCGCAAAGGCAGCTGCCTCCAAGAATAATGTCACTCATCGTCGAACCTCCATGGGGGTGGCGAGCCCCGTCAATGGCCGTCTAGGATCTCGGGTATACGGTAGGGGATACGACATTCAAGCTGGCTTCTGGCATAACGTTCGGGTCTGGACGTTATGTTAAATCCCTAGGGGGAGCCCCGTGATGGGTAAAGTGCTGGGCCATTGAGTGCTGCGCTGGTATGGTGAGAGCTTACTAGGAGGCCGCCGATGACGAGCGTTCCGAAAGGGCGTAGGTCTGGAGGGCGTGCAGGCCGCAAGGCTGCGCGTAGCGCTGCTCATGTGCAAGCGAGCCCCTACCTTATTCGGGCCGCCCCCCCCTACGACGCCCTCTCTGAAGAGGGACTCACTTGCATCGAAGACAACGCCGAAACAATTCTCGAAGAGGTAGGGATCGACTTTCGGGGCTATCCCACTGCCCTCGAGCGCCTGGCTGCCGCCGGCGCGAATATAGACGGGGAGCGCGTCCGTTTTCCAAGGGGTTTGTGTCGCGAGATCGTGACGGCGTCGGCTCCCGGATCTTTTACCCATCATGCGCGTAACCCGATCCGGAATCTCCAGATCGGGGGAGATGCCAGCGTGTTCGCCCCCGCGTACGGCTCTCCCTTTGTTTACGATCTCGAAGCCGGTCGGCGTTATGCCACCCTCGAAGACTTCTGCAATTTCGTAAAACTCGCCTACATGAGCCCGGCTATGCACGGGTCCGGGGGAACAGTCTGCGAACCCGTTGATATCCCTGTGGCACACCGTCACCTGGATATGACCTACGCCCACCTTCGCTATAGCGACAAGGCGTTCATGGGATCGGTGACGGCGCCCGAGCGGGCCCAGGATACCGTGGACATGGCCAAGTTGGTGTTCGGCGAGGAATTCGTCGAAGCCCACTGCACGACCATCAATCTCATCAACGCCGCATCGCCCATGGCCTGGGATGCGAGCATGTTGAGTGTGGCCGAGGTCTATGCCCGCCACGGGCAGGCAACCCTGATCACCCCTTTCATCCTAGCCGGAGCCATGGCGCCGGTGACGGTCGCGGGTGTCGCGGCCCAGACCCTGGCCGAGGCCCTGGCGGGCATGACCTTCGTGCAATTGGTGCGCCCGGGCGCGCCCATGATATTCGGTTCCTTTGCGAGTTCGCTCTCCATGCAGAGCGGTGCTCCGACCTTCGGCACAGCAGAGGCGGCCCAGGTCATTTTTGTTATGGCAGCCCTGGCTCGCCGCTTGGGGGTGCCCTTTCGTTCCGGCGGCAACCTCTGCGCCTCAAAGGTTCCCGACGCCCAGGCAGGCGCAGAGAGCGCCTCCACCTTGATTCCCACCCTGCTTGCGGGAACCCATTTCGTTCTTCATGCCGCGGGTTGGCTCGAGGGTGGGCTGACCATGGGGTATGAGAAGTTCATCATGGATGCGGATCAGTGCGGGCTCTGGGGCCGACTGCTCGCTGGGATCGATCTGTCCGAAAACGGCCAAGCCTTGGACGCCATTCGCGAGGTGGGTCCGGGGCAGCATTTTCTCGGGACGGCCCATACCCTGGCCAATTTCGAGACCGCATTCGGGCGCTCGGAGGTTTCGGATAACGACTCGTTCGAACAATGGCGAGAAGAGGGCAGCCTGGATGCGGCGAGCCGGGCGCATAAGCTCTGGAAGCAAAAGCTCGAAAGTTATGCGCCTCCGGAAATCGATCAGGGCACCGATAGCGCACTCTTGGATTTCGTGGCCCGGCGTAGAAGGGAAATTCCCGATCGCGTCGACTAGGCCACGAGTTCACGAGCCACTTGAGAAATGCCGCAGGCGATGAGCTAAGAAGAACACGACAGCGAAAAAAGCATCAAACGTCGAAATTTCGTCGGCGGTTTGGCAGCATTCTCCGCCAGCGCGGCGATGGCCCCAGCGGGTCAACTGATGGCGGACGAAGAGTCCGCATCGCCGGCTCCCTGGGGCTCCGCGTCCCGGATCCCCGCCGCGGATCCGGTTTACCAGCCCGTCTATCCCCCGGGCCCGTCGGGGCTGCGCGGCAGTCATCCCGGCTCATTCGAGGTGGCCCACCAGTTGGCGCTCGGAGGCCGTCGCTGGCAGGAACCGTTGGGTTTGGCGATCGCCCTTATGACACGGAAGTCGACGCTTGCCTTGAGCGCGATATTCCATTGGGTGTGGGAAGCGTCCGCGGTGGCGCGGTAGACGCTCGGTAGACTGGGGCGGTTACTCCGTCCGCACAGGCGGCGATCGGTTCAACCCACGGTCGGCGTTATCTTGAAGCCCGGGGAATGGCGTGTGCGCGGATCGCCATGATAGACTGGCTGGGCTGCCGGGCATGGGTTGTGTCACGATGGCGAGCGATGTGGCAAGCGAAGTGATCGGGGGGTCAGTGCGGAAATCGAACATTTTTCGATGGTGAAACGAATCTTACGCATTTCTCTTGGCCTGGTGTCAGCCATTATCGTCCTTGGCGTTTCCGGCTGGCTGGCGCGTTACGAGCTGATTCGGATTTATGAAGGGCTTCCGTCTTTCAGCCACGGGGCTGGTGTCAGCCGCGATGAACGTGTCGAGATGCGGGACGGGATCGAGCTTGCGACGACGATTTATCAGCCTGCTGGAAGTGGTCCGTGGCCAACGGTCTTGATTCGCAACCCGTACGATCGCTTTGACATCGTGGTTGGCAGCTGGTGCCAACTGCTCAATCGCTACGGCTACGCGTGCGCGTACCAAGACGTTCGGGGCCAGGGGGAAAGCGAAGGCATATGGGAGCCTTTGATCAATGAACGTGAAGATGGAATCGACGCGCTCGCCTGGTTGACCGATCAGGAATTTCAGAATGGCAACATAGGCATGATGGGTCCGTCGTATCTCGCTGCCGTGCAGTGGGCCGTTGCGGGCGACCTGCCTCCCGAAGTAAAGACGCTGATCCCCGCTGTCTTTACGACGAAATCCTACGAGACCCTCTATTCGGATGGCATGTTTCGTTATGAGGCGTTGACCGCATGGGTTGCCGTGATGCCGTCTCGGGGAATGCGGCAAGGCGCAGGTGAGGCGTATCGGAAGGCGATTCATCATCTGCCCCACAATGAAGTCGACGAACTCTACTTCGGGGCGCAGCTTCCTTGGTACCGGGATTGGGTTTCGAGTCCTGCGGAGACCGATCCCTATTGGCAACTCGAGGAGAATAAGATTTACAGGAGCAACCCCGAACGAATCAAAGTACCGATATTGATGATCGGCGGTTGGTACGATGTCTTCTTTGGCCCTCAGTTTGAAGATTGGGAAAACCTTGCGACGCAAAGTAAGAGTCGCTTCGTGATTGGCCCGTGGACCCACATCGGAGAAAGCGGAGAAGCAATCGATACGCCGAATGCGACGGGTGGGCTCACCCAGTGGAAGCTCGTGCTTGATTGGTTGGGTCACCACTTGAAAGGTGAGGCTCTCGTGAACGGTCCTGGGATTGCCACCTATTCCATGGGCGACAATCAATGGGTAGAACGCCGTGAGTGGCCACCAAAAACAACTCCCTTACGCCTTTATCTGGGAAGCGACGGTGACGCCCACCGATGCGACGGGGCGAAGCTTGTGTCGGAGGCACCCGCGAAAGCGCGCGCGGTGGAGTTTGAATTTGACCCACTCAATCCTGTCCCTACTCGCGGTGGTTCGGGAATGCTCGCTTTTATCCTGCCGGGTTTTGACGGCGCACCGCCCGCCAACGTTCTTCAGGGGAATTTGTGCGAACGGAGCGACATCTTGTCCTATACGAGCGACGTCTTGGCGTGGCCGCTGCATCTGGCAGGCAAGATCAAAGTCGGCTTGACGGTGGCTTCGGATGCTCCGGATACTGCCTTCACGGCAAAGCTCGTCGAAATTTTTGCCGATGGCCGTGCAATTAATATCCGCGACGGCATCACGACCCTGGCCTATCGGAACACAAGCAAGAGTCGAAAGGACTACGCTCCCGGAACTCGCGTTGAACTGGAGCTGGAGCTTTGGCCGATCGAATGGAAGGTCACGTCAGGGTCGCGTTTGCGGCTGGATGTTTCGAGTTCGGACTTTCCGAAATTCCATGCTCATCCGAATCGGGCGGGTATCTGGTCGGCCCAGACAGGTGTCACCACCGCGGTGCAAACACTCTACACCGGACCGGGAGCGACAAGCTTTGTCGAACTGCCCATGGTGGTACCCGAGTCCTAGCCCGCATCCGGGCCAGTTCTGAGGATAGGAAATCCAAGCTGGCTTCTGGCACAACGTCCGGGTATGGGCGTTATATCAAATCCCTACGGCGAGCCCCGTGGCGGGCCACCCTATATTCGAAACCCATGGCCTCGGGGAAGGTCAGGGATGAGAATTCCGATCAGCAGCCAGCATCCGGAGCAGTTTTACGTCCACGACGAAGGGACCGAATGGAATAATTGCACCGATTATCCCTGTCCACATCACTCCGGTGCTGAAAGGGACGAATTTTCTACCCAGGACAAAGAGCCCGACAAGAACGACGAAAAGCACTCCGTGGATTCCACCGGCAATGGACACGGCCATTGGCATCCCTGCATAGTATTTCAGCGGCATGGCAACGAAGAACAACACGAGCGTGGAGGTCCCCTCCGCAAGTCCGAAGGCGATGATCCACTTCATAAATATTGCATTCATCTGGGTCATGCCTGCAACCGTAGGACATCCCTGACGCTTAAGTGAGCCACAGATATGAAGACGGCCGCGGCCTGGTGATACCGGCCCGGCCTTCTAGCTCTTGAGGACGAAATCGAGATGATCTGTACGGTACTCCTCAAAAAGCCAACTTCTCGAAAGTGCTACTTTTCTATGGAAGCGGCTTTTGGGGTGCCAAGAACGCGATCTGAGGATCGACGAAAATAGTGAGATGCGCCAAAAGTCTCATCCGGATTCGGTAGCCAGGTACGCTGCAAAGGCACTGCGCCACTGACTTCCCTCGCAATAGGGACTCAGGAGCTCTTCCAATCCAGGGTCGCGATGTGCGAGGCGTTCTCTCTCAATGGCGTGCCGCGGCGGTCATGTTCCGAGAATAGCCCTCCAATACCCTGAAGCATCCAAGCCCGGCTGAAGTTCAAACCCTTGAGGTGCGCAATACGCCCGTCACTGCGATCCGTTGGAGACTTCGGAAGGTGGGGGAACGGACGCCCCAAAATCGGCATCGCGCCTTCAAGCGATGACATGAATGCGGACCCGTCGTACACCCGAGACATAAGCCGCCTACCGGCGCCAGCCCGCCCTCAAGAACTCGTGTGTCCTCTCTTTTGCCTGTACCCTACATGGCCAAGGGTGCACTGTGGGCCTTTGAAATTTCTATCTGCGGGGAAGCGTCGTGACGTTTTTTGAATCGATTCCGAGAGGCTTAGGAAAAAAAAGTCATTAGAGTGGCGGATTTCGACTGGCACGGCGGAAAAATTACTTCCCGAACAAGAATCACTCGGTCCTATCGAAACACTCAGAATGTACGGAGATATTTCCGCCAAGAGTGCGGTGACGACTTCAAATTTGACCGAAGCTTCATGGCATGGATGAAAGCGGCCGAAAAGAAAGCCATGGGAGCCGCCGCGAAGGAGTGGTTG
>JAPKBZ010000199.1 GCA_028823175.1 Myxococcota bacterium | reverse complement strand
TCCGCGATCTCGGTCTCCGCGATTTCAAAGCGCTCGATAAAAATCTGCTCGGCGGCAACCGACTCCTCGGACAACGCGGCTTCGACCACGTCCATAAAGGGCCCAGGGCCGCAGATATAGAAATCCGCATCCCGCTGCTCGGCGACCACAGCCCGGGCCGCGGGCCCGTCGAGAAAACCGTCCACGTCGTCCAGGCGGTGGCTCACCCGAAGCCGTCCCGGATGGCGGGCCACTAGGGCGTCGAGTTCGTCTCGGAAGATGATCGAAGCTGCATCCCGATTCGCGTAGACCAGGCGAAGTTCTCGCTCGCTTTTCGCCAGAGCGGACTTAATCAGCGAGATCACCGGCGTAATCCCGCTTCCACCGGAAAAAAGGACGATGGGGGTCTGCCGATCCTGGAGGCAGAAATGGCCCGCCGGCTTCATCACGCTCAGGCTCTGGCCCACGCTCACCGCGTCGTTGAACCAGTTGGAGATGCGGCCTCCCTCCACGCGCTTGACCGTCACCTTATGCGCCGAGTCCGTATCCGGCGAACTCGCGAGGGAGTAGCAGCGCACCCACTGATGGTCGTCCACGTGAACACCGAAGGTGAGAAATTGGCCGGGCCGGTAGGCGAAGGTTTCCTTCAAATCGTCGGGAACGCGCAGGATCACCGAACGCGCATCCGGGGTTTCCTCGACGATGCCCGCCACTTCGAGGCTGAAATAGGGTCCGTTCTGACTGCTCACTTTTCTCCACCTTCTTCTACTTGAATGGGCTGCAACTCGACATCGATGTGCCGAGTTCTCGTTTCAATGGGACGAAGCTCGACCGCCACCCGCCCGGGTTCGAGCACCGGCTCCCCGGCCTCCCGAACGCTTCTCACCAGCACCTGCTGGGCCCGATAGCCCGGGCGCTCGAAATGAAGGACGTGATTGCGATCCGCCCGCAGACGGACGCCCTCATCGGAGCGGGTCTTCACCCGCTCTCCGTCGACGAAGAGTTCCACCGGAGCGGGCCCGGCGGTGACCGAGACCACCTGCCAGGGCGCGCAGCCGAGCGGCGCGACGAGGACCGACAAGAGCGCCAGGAGCACGCCGAGACGACTCGTCGGTCGGCCGCACGGGCCGCGGCGACAGCCCCTCGCTGCCTTCCCCTCCATGCGTTCCACGCGTGCCTGTGCCTCCCTGAAATGGGGCCTGATCCGATACGGGGCCGCCCTTGCGGCCGCTCGGCGATCGCGAAATCTACCCCGGCTGGCCGGCGCCCGCCCGCTTGATAGACTCCCGGCCCCCGCCCCCCGGGCCGGCCTAAATGCCGCCCCTTCTCTCGTGCGAATTCCAAGGATCGACATGAAACCGACGACTCGACCCGCTCGGCCCCAATTTTCCTCTGGCCCCTGCGCAAAGCGCCCGGGCTGGTCCCTCGATGGCCTCGAGAACGCTCTGGTGGGCCGTTCCCACCGCTCGGGGCCGGCCAAGGGGCGGCTCCAGGCCGTCATCGATCGCTCGCGGAAGCTCCTCGACATCCCCGACGACTACCGACTCGCCATCGTCCCCGCCTCGGATACCGGGGCCGTGGAGATGGCCCTCTGGTCTCTGCTGGGCGCGCGCGGGGTAGACATTCTCGCCTGGGAGAGCTTCGGCCAGGGCTGGCTCAGCGACGCTGAAAACCAATTGGAGCTCGATGATTTGCGCGGGCTCACCGCAGCCTACGGCGAGTTGCCCGACTTGGCCGAGGTGGATTTCGACCGGGACGTGGTGTTTACCTGGAACGGGACCACCTCGGGGGTCCGGGTGCCCGATGGCCAGTGGATTCCCGACGCGCGCGAGGGGCTCACCCTCTGCGACGCCACCTCGGCGGTCTTCGCCATGGAGGTTCCGTTCGCCAAGCTCGACGTGGTGACTTGGTCGTGGCAGAAAGTTCTCGGCGGTGAAGCCTCCCACGGCATGTTGGCCCTCTCGCCCCGGGCCGTGGAAAGACTCGAGACTTTTACGCCTCCGCGCCCCCTGCCCAAGATTTTCCGGATGACCAAGCAGGGCAAGCTGATCGAAGCGCTGTTCAAGGGCGCCACCATCAACACGCCCTCGATGATCGCCGTCGAGGACGTCCTCGATGCCCTCACCTGGGCCGAGGAACTCGGCGGCCTGCCCGCGCTCATCGAACGCTCGGAGGCCAACCTGGCCTGCGTAGCCGACTGGGTCGCGCGCACTCCGTGGGTCGATTTTCTCGCCCAGAAGCCGGAAAACCGCTCGTGCACCTCGATCTGCTTGCAGATCGTCGATCCCTGGTTCCTCGACCAATCCCAGGAGGAACGCGCCCGGGCGGCCAAGAAGATCGGTAGCCTGCTCGACAGCGAGGGCGTGGCCTTCGACATTAACTCCTACAAGGAGGCCCCACCCGGGCTTCGCCTCTGGGGCGGGGCCACGGTGGAAACCGCCGACATCCAGGCGCTGCTTCCCTGGCTCGAGTGGGCGTTCGAGAAGATCAAGACCGGCTAAACCCGGCGCCCGAGGCGCTAGTCCGTCGCCAACCCCGGGTCTTTGTTTCCGCCAGGGGCCTCGTCTCCGCCAGGGGCCTCGTCTCCACCAGGGGCCTC
>JAPKBZ010000099.1 GCA_028823175.1 Myxococcota bacterium | reverse complement strand
GGAGATCAAACCGTGGAGATCAAAGGAGACGGGAGAACCCAGCTGGGCTCCCCCGACCCCTGGATCAGAGCAGGACGTCGGCGTAGGCGTCCTCGTTGAAGCCGACCAGGACGATCTTGCCCACCCGCGCCGTGGGCGCGCGCAGGTTTCCCGTGGGCCCCAGCATGGCCGCAACGACCTCCGCCCCCGCTTTCCCGCCGGGCTTGAACTCGGTCACCTTCTTGCCCTTGGCGACGATCACACGGCTGGCTCCACGCGCCATACCGGCCGCATCGGACTTGCCCAACTTCTTGCTCGCCGGCACGGTTTCGGCCGGCTCAATGCCATTGGCGTCCAAAAACTTGGACGCTCGGGTGCAAGACGTTCAACCCTTTCGGTTGTAATACCACTCGACTTTCTTGGCCATCACCACTCCTCTCGCCGCGGCCGGGAGGCCATTAAGGCCCCGCCCGGACAGGCCGGCGGATCCCGGCTCGCCCGAGACGGGTAACGCGATCGGCCCCGGGATGCACGGGAGGGAGCCGCGAAAAACGGGGTTCAGCCCCGCTCGCGCGGACCACGGTCCCGCACGCTCCCGGGCGAAACGCGCTCGTTTCGCTTCCGCGCGCCGTCGAGGACGAGGTCCGTGGCCCGAACCAGAAGCGGCTCGAGGGGACCCGGCGACCCGGGCGCGGCCAGCCACTGGCCGACAGCGCCGGCCAGGGCCGTTCGGATCAACCCGGCCAGGGTCTCCGGATCGAAGTCTCCGCGCACCAGCTCCGCGTCCTGCGCCGCGCGAATCAGCTCGGCCGCCTTCGGCGACCGGGGCGCGCGGCCGCGCGCCTCGGCGACCGGGAGCACGAGGTCGCCGAGGCGCACTCGGCTCCAGGCCTCGGCCATCATCGGCCGATCGGCCTCGACCCGCCGGGAGCACTCCGCCGCCCAGGCGCGAACCGCCCGGCGTAGAGAGCCCGCTTCGGCGGCCCGCTTGCCTGGCAGTAGGGAGGCGTCGAGTTCGGCCGCGGCCCACTCCCTCAGGACCGCCTCCTTGTTCGTGAAATAATTGAAGAAAGTCGCGTCGCTGAGACGACAGGCCCGGGCAATTTCCCGAACCCGAACGCTCTCGAAGCCCCGGGACCGAAATAATGCGATCGCGTTCTCTATGATCTCCTGGCGTTGGCGCCGCTGCTTTTCGTCCCGCAAGCCCAAGGGAATTCCCTCGCCATAAATTTTAATATATTGTCTATTTATAAATTATATCAAACTTTATACTATCTCTATATATATTAACTGATATCCCTCGGCGAGATGGGTCGCTTGACGCGACGCTCGCCGGGTATCCTCCCGCCCGAGGTCATTCCACCATGCATGTTCCCCGCCTCCCCCTGGTTCCCCGATCGCTCAACGCGGCCGGGCGCTGGCTCGCCCGGCTGGGTATTCGCCCGGGCAGCCTGGCCCCCGACGCGCTGCTCCGCCTCGCTCGGAAACGCACGGGGCTCTCGGATTTCGGCGACGACCACTTCCGAGAGGGCCTCGAGCGCCTGACCGACTCCCTCGAGCGCGAGGCCGGGCTCAGCCCCCTCGGCCGCTTCATCGCCCAGACCGATCTGGTCGGGCACCTGGCCAACCGCCTTCAGCTCATCGACTGGCACGCGCGCTACCCGGAAATCGGCGAGATCCCGATTCGGCAGCCGATCTTCATCGTCGGCCAGGGGCGAACGGGCACCACCATCTTGCACGAGCTCCTCGCCCTGGACCCGACGAACCGAGTGCCCCTCACCTGGGAGACCGACCTTCCCTTTCCGCCCCCCGAGCGCGCCGAGTACACGACGGACCCGCGGATCGCCCAGAGCCAGGCCCTGATCGACCGCTCCGAGTCGTTGATCCCCGATTTCAAGCGCATGCATCGAATGGGCGCTGAAATTCCCCAGGAGTGCGTTCGCATCACCGCCGGCGATTTCAGGAGTGCGATCTTCCCCGCCCAGTGGCGGGTGCCCAGCTACACGCGCTGGCTCATCGAGGAGGCCGACATGACGTCGGCGTATGCGTACCACCGGCTCACCCTCCAGCTCCTCTCTTGGCGCTGCCCCGGCGAGCGTTGGGTCCTCAAATCACCCGGACATCTCTGGTGCCCCGAGGCAGTCCTCGCCGCCTATCCCGACGCCTGTCTGATCCAGACCCACCGGGACCCCATTCGCATCCTCTCCTCGCTCAGCAGCCTCGAATGCGTCCTGCGCAAGATGTCCAGCGACGAAATCGAGCCCGGGCAGATCGTCGCCGAGTGGTCGGATTGGCTAACGATCTCCTACAACCGCTCGGTCGATTTTCGCAAGAGCGGAGCCCTGCCCGATTCGAGGGTCGTGGACCTGCAATTTCGAGAATTCATCACCGATCCCATTCCCGTAGTCCGGCGGGCGTACGACCACTTCGGCCTGGAATGGTTTCCCGAAACCGAGGAAAGGATGCGCGAATATCTCAAAGCCAACCCCAGCGACCGGAACGGCGCCCATCGCCATAGCCTCGAAGGCACCGGGGCCGACCTCGAAACCGAACGCGCGAAGGTCGAGCGCTACCAGGAATACTTCGACGTTCCGAACGAAAAGCCGGCGGCCTGATCGCCCCGGGTCGGCTTATTTCTGCGGCTTCGGGGCGAAGACGGCTTCGGCGACGGCAAAGGCGCCGTCCTCCAATTCGCCGCGCACCTCGCTCCGGTAGGCGAGGACGCGCGCAGCGGCCAACACGTCGCCGACAACCGGCTCAAGCCGTGCCAGAGTGGCTTCGTTGGCGAACAGCACCAAGCTCTCGACCTCGCGTCCCATGGACACTTCGGCGTCGGACTTGGCCTTGTTGATCGTCGCGTGGGCAGCCACCGCCAGGTCGAAGCTGAGCGCGTCGGCGGGGGCGGGCACTCCCAAAAAAATGTCTTCAGAGGGCCAGGGCGCCGCATGGATGCTCGGGTGCCCCGTCTCCTCGGCGAAGGCCCACGACCAGACCTCCTCGGTGATATAGGGAAGCACCGGGGCGAAGAGCCGAAGAAGAACCGAGAGCCCAAGGCGTAGGCTCGCCACCGCCGAAGCGCTGGCAACGAGTTCGTCCCCCGATCCGCCGTCGGCGTGCAAGCGGGCACGAACCTTCACGAGTTCGAGGTAGGTATCCGTGAAATGGGTCCAGAAGAAGCTCTCAGTTTCCTGGAGTGAATGGGCATAATTATACGCCTCGAAATGTTCGAGGCTCGAAGCGGTTAGTTTTTTCAACTCGGCCACGAAAGCCAGGTCGAGTTCATGGCTGATCGCGTGAGTTTCACCGGTCTGGGCGAGAACGAATTTTCCGGCGTTGAAGATCTTCGTCACCAACCGCTTGCCGATCTTCCAAACCTTTTCGTCGAAGGCCGTATCCGAGCCGAGCCGGGCACTGGCCGCCCAATAACGGCCAGCATCCGAAGTGTACTTTTCGAGTAGGGGCATCGGCGTCATCACGTTGCCCTTGCTCTTGGACATCTTCTTTCGGTCGGGGTCAAGAATCCAGCCCGAGATCATCGCGTTCTTCCAGGGAATCGTGTCCTCGTGGAGAAAAGCCTTGGCGATGGTGTAGAAGGCCCATGTTCGAATAATGTCGTGCCCCTGGGGTCGCACGTCGGCGGGAAAGAGCTTGGCGTGGCGATCCCCATCGACGCCCCAATGCGAACTGATCTGGGGCGAGAGGGAGCTCGTGAACCAAGTATCGAAAACGTCCGGGTCCCCCGCGAATCCTCCCGGCATCCCTCGCTGGTCGGCTTCATAGCCCGGGGGCACGTCCACAGTGGGGTCCACCGGCAAGCGGGCGAGATCGGCGACGATCGCGTTCTCGTAGTCGGGCTCACCCCCGGCGTCCAGGGGATACCAGACCGGAATCGGTACGCCGAAATAACGCTGCCGGCTCAGGCACCAGTCGAGGCTCAGGTTCTCGGTCCAATCGCGAAAGCGCGCGTGCATGAAAGGAGGGTGCCACTCGACTTCAGCGCCCTTCGCGAGCAGGGAGTCCTTGTGCTCCAGCAATTTCGCAAACCACTGGCGGGTGGGCAGATGTTCGAGCGGACGGTCGCCGCGTTCGTAGAACTTGACGGGGTGCTCGATCACCTCGGGTTCGGATTGAAGGGGAGCTCCCTTGCCCGTCGCGCTGCCCTCGGTGTCTCGCAACAGCTCGACGATGCGCTTTTGAGCCTGTTTGACGTTCTTGCCTTCGAGCTCGGCGTAATAGCGATTGGCCTCCCCGGGGTCGAGGCTCGGAAAGCCCTCCGAACCGAACTCCACGGGCAACATGCGACCGTTGCGCCCGACGACCTGACGCAGGGCCAGACTCTGCTCGCGCCACCATTGCACGTCCGTCGAGTCGCCGAAGGTGCAGACCATCAGGATGCCGGTGCCCTTCTCGGGGTCGGCCAGTTCGCTCGGGAAGATCGGCACCGGAGCCTTGAAGAGGGGAGTCACGGCTTTTTTGCCGAAGAGCTTCGCATAGCGGGGATCGTCGGGATGAGCCGTCACACCCACGCAGGCCGATAGGAGTTCAGGCCGGGTGGTGGCGATCACGAAGGAATCGTCGGCCCCCTCCACTGCGAATTCGATGTGGTGGTAGGCACCGGGCACACTCCGGTCCTCGGCTTCCGCCTGGGCCACCGCGGTCTGGAAATCGACATCCCACATGGTGGGTGCGTCGCTGCTGTAAACCAGGTCCTTATTCCAGAGATCGAGGAATGAGCTCTGGGCGGTTTGCCGACAGTGATCATCGATGGTCTGGTATTCCTGCTCCCAATCCACCGAAAGACCCAGGCGACGCCAGAGCGCGCGAAAATGATCTTCGTCCTCGTTGATCAGCCCGTAACAGATCTCAATAAAATTCGGGCGGGAAACGAGGCGGGCGGGCTTCTTCCGAACCTTGGCGCTGGCCTCCTCAACTTCGAGGCCCTCTTCGTAGGGCGTATTGGGATCGCAGCGCACGTGGTAATAGTTCTGGACACGGCGTTCGGTGGGGAGCCCGTTGTCGTCCCAACCCATGGGATAAAAAATATTCATCCCCCGCATGCGCATAAAGCGCACCATCACATCGGCCTGGGTATAGGAAAAGACATGACCGATATGCAGCGAGCCCGATGCCGTGGGGGGAGGCGTGTCGACCACGTAGGTCTCCTCCCGAGAGCGTTCGGGGTTCCAGCGGTAGACGCCGGACGCCTGCCAGGCCGCGTCCCAACGGGCCTCGGCCTCGGGGCCGTCGAAATGCTTGGCTACGGCGTTCGGGTCGATTGCCCTCACGCCCGGGCCAGGTTGGGGTCCCGCTTCGGTCGGCTTGTCGCTCATCGGGGATTTCGCATTCCAGAACTCGGGTTGGGGGCGGATATGGGCGCCCGGACCACCGGCTCGCTGGGCCTGGCCCCGCCGGGCCGGTAACCTAGCCCAGCCAGGCCCCCGGGTGGCAGGAGAGAGCGTGATGTCCCCAGGGGGATTAAAATTCCACGGCTCCGGTACTGGCGCGACGAGCCGCGCGGGCGTAATCTCCCGCGCTCTGCATTCGTCGTCCTACTCGCGACGAACGCCAACTGGAGCAAGCATGGCAAAGAAGTCCCAGATAAACCGAGACAATCGACGCAAGGTGCTGATCGCAAAGCACGCCCCGCGCCGCGCGGAACTACGCAAGAAGCTCAACGACCCCGAAGTTTCGATCGACGAGAAGCTCGAGGTACAGCGGGCCTTTGCCAAACTCCCCCGCAATTCCTGCCCCACTCGCTTGAACCGACGCTGCGCGGTGTCGGGCCGATCCAAGGCGTATTACCAGAAATTCGGAATCTCACGCATCGCCCTCCGCGAATTGGCCCTAGCCGGCCAATTGCCAGGCGTGCGCAAGTCCAGCTGGTAGGCGCACAGCGAGCCCTCGCCGGCTTGCTGAGCCCACCCGACCCGCTTGGAACTGGAAAGAAGTCATGAAGCCTGAAATTCATCCCGACTACCACGACGTGATCTTCGTGGACTCCGCCACCGGTACCGAGTGGACGAGCCGGTCCACGGTGACTTCTGAGGAAACCCGAGAGATCGAAGGCGTCGACGTACCGATCGTCCGCCTCGAAATCTCCGCGGTCAGCCACCCCTTCTGGACGGGCACCCAGCGCGAGCTCGATACCGACGGCAAGATCGACCGCTTCCGCAAGCGCTACGGCGGCACCAAGCCCAACGTCGGCAAGAGCCCGGCCAAAGCCGAAGCCGAGGAAAGCGAAGAAGCCGCCGCCGAAGCCCCGGCCGAGGAGTAGAGCGCACGCCACCTTACCAGCCAGGCCGCTTTGAGCGGGCCCTGGCCAGAGAGCCACGCAAAAGGGCCCCGCACTAGAGAGTGCGGGGCCCTTTTGCGTGAATCGGTCGGAGGCTCAGGGGATCATCGGTCCCAACGGGCCATCCCAGCCGCCCGGGCTCTCAGCTCTTCCCGGTCGCCAACTTCTTTTTGATCTGCTTCTTGAGTTTGACGGCGCCGGGCATCAGCTTCTCGTCCCGGGTGGTCATCAGGAAAGCATCGATGCCCCCCTTTTTTTGCACCGTGCGCAGGGTGCGCGCGGCGATTCGCAGGCGAATACCCCGCCCCAGGGCGGCCGAGTCGAGGGTAACCTTCTGGATATTCGGCTCGAAACGACGATTGGTCGCCCGCATGGAGTGGGACACGTTGTGGCCGAATTGAACTTCCTTGCCTGTCAGTGCGCAACGGCGGGCCATGGTGACAACGCCTCCTGGGTAGGGTGAACGGGTTTCGGGGAGGCAGATAGTTAGCGAGGCCGTCGGGAAGGGTCAAGCGACGAGGGCCCCTGGCCCGGGAAAACCCACCAAATGTTAGAGATCCGGGTCATTATTCCCCGAGGGGCGTCATTCTGGCCGGATCCTGGCGACAGGCCCAGCCTGGGCGGGGCTAAATGAGTGGGACTAAATGGGCGGAACTAAAGGAGCGGGGCTAAATGAGTGGGGCTAAAGGGGCGGAACTAAAGGAGCGGAACTAAAAAGGCGGCTCGTCGCTGAAGATCGGGGGCTCCTCGGGCATCGGCGGCTCGCCGCCCGTGGTGGCTCCGTCGCTGGTGCGTTCGATCTGCCAGACATCGAGGCTGTTGAAGAAGCGAACATCGCCGCTCGGGCTCGTCCACTCCCGGCCGCGCAGGCCGAACTCAACCTTCACCTCGTCCCCCTTAGAAAAGGCGTCGAGCGCCTCACAACGATCTCCCGTCAGCTGGAAGAGGACGTGCTGGGGGTAGCGCGAGTCGCTGAGTTCAAGAACGAAGTCACGCTTGCGAAAGCGTTCGGTCTTCTGCTCGGCGTCGAAGAGTACGTGGAGCTTTCCGCTGATTTCAAAACCCATGGCGTCCAGCATAGGGCGGAAAGCGGGGCGCGCACAAGCCCGCCCGGGCCTTGCACTCAGCCCCCGGCCAGGCGGGGCAAAAAGTGGACCTCGCTCTGCTCTTCGACGGGCTCGAGCAGGGGATCGTTGTGGATCTCTCCGTCGATGGCGACAGCCACCCGCCCCTCGAGTTCTTGCCCGATGCCGGGGTAGCGCGCGTCGAGGGCGGCGAGCAGGGCGCGAACATTGCCCCCCTCGATCTCGAGCTGAACTTCCCCGCCGAACCGATCGGCCAAAGCCTGGGGAAGAATCACCCTCGCCATAAAAAGCCTCCTTCTCCCTAGATTCCGGTTGCAGGAGCCCACCCGGGCCCCGCCCGTCTCAGGCCGAACCCGGAGATCGGGCCTCATCCAGCCGGGCCAAGACCCTGGCCGGCGAGAGCGGAAGATCGCAGAAGCGAATGCCCGTGGCCGCGTGCACCGCGTTGACCACGGCCGGGATCGGGGGAACGATGGGCACCTCCCCAACGCCCCGGACCCCATAGGGATGCGCCGGGTTGGGAACCTCGACGATCACCGTGTCGATCATCGGCACATCCGAAGCCACGGGAATCCGGTAGTCGAGGAAACCGGGATTTTGAACCCGACCCTCGTCGTCGAAGACGTACTCCTCGTTGAGCGCCCAGCCGATGCCCTGGACGGCGCCTCCCTGCATCTGCCCCTCCACGTAGCTCGGATGAATCGCCCGGCCCGCATCCTGCACCGCGGTGTAGCGGATCACGTCGATCCTTCCCGTCTCGGGGTCAACTTCGACATCGCAAATATGCGCGCCGAAGCCCATGCCGACGCCCCGAGCGGTCAGCGCCGCCCGAGCCGAAATCGGTCCACCCGTCTTGCCCGCGTTCTTCGCCAACTCCGCCAGGCCGAGGGGCGCGGGCTCGAAGCCCCCGTCGAGCCGGGCCTCGCCTTCGTGCCAGCTCACCCGCTCGGCGTCGACCTCCCAAACCGCGGCGGCCCGCTGACAGAGTTGTCCCATTACATCCCGGACGGCTTCGATAATCGCCATGCCGGTGGCGAAGGTCACCCGGCTACCGCCGGTGACATCGGTGTATCCCACCGCGTGGGTATCGGCGACCATGACATCGACGTGTTCGTATTCGATCCCGAGCTCCTCGGCGGTCATTATCGCCAGCGAGGCTCGCGAACCCCCGATATCCGGGTTGCCCGAAAGAACGGTCACAGTTCCATCGGGGTTCAGGTTCACACCGGCACTGGATTGCAGGCCCGCGTTGAACCAGAAACCCAGCGCCACGCCGCGGCCTTGGTTGGGGCCAAGAGGCGCCGAGTAGTGGGGATGGTCCCGAACGGCCTCCAAGGTTTCCACGCAGCCGATCCGCCGATAGCGGGGACCAAAGGAGGCCAAGGTGCCCTCCTTTGCCGCGTTGCGCAGCCGGAAATCCACGGGGTCGATTTCGAGTCGCTGAGCCAACTCGTCCATCACGGTTTCGAGGGCAAAGGCGGCCATGGGGGCACCCGGGGCGCGATAAGCGGCGCCCTTGGGCTTGTTGACCATGATGTCGTAGCCCGTGCTGCGCACGTGGGGGAAGGCGTAGGGCGCAAAAATCGTCATGCACCCCGCTCCTACCGAGGACCCCCCGAACGCCCCGCCCTCGTAATGGAGCGTCGCCTCGCCGGCGGTCAACACGCCCTCTCGGGTGACTCCCACCTTGATCTTGATCCGGGTGCCCAGGGTGGGGCCGCTGGCGCGGAAAACCTCTTCCCGGGACATCACCATCTTGACCGAACGCCCAGATTTTCGAGAAAGCGAAACCGCGATCGGCTCGAGGTAGACAGTGGTCTTGCCCCCGAAGCCCCCCCCAATTTCCGCCGGAATTACCCGCACCAGCGAGAGGTCGATATCGAGCAGTTTGGCCGTGTAGTCGCGCACCATAAAGTGCCCCTGGGAACTGCTCCAGAGAGTGACCCGCCCATCCTGGGTCGTCTGGGCGAGGCACGCATGGGGTTCGATATAGCCCTGGTGGACCGGGCGCGTGCTGAACTCGCGCTCGATGATTTCGTCGGCCTCGGCAAAGCCCTCCTCCGGGTCGCCGTGTCCGATTTGGAGGCGCTTGGCGATATTCGAGGGGCCGGAATTCTCGATGCCCTGGGCAACCCGATCCGGGTGCACCAGCGGGGCACCGGGGGCAAGCGCCGCGTGAATGTCGAGAACGTGGGGGAGCACCTCGTACTCGACGTCGATCAACTCGAGCGCGCGCTCGGCGATCTCTCGGCTCGTGGCGGCCACTGCCGCCACCGCGTGGCCGTGGTAGAGAGCCTTGTCACGAGCCATGACATTGTGCGCCAGATTATTCGAGTCGTCGTGCCCCCCGGCCGCCGCGGCCTTCTCGGCGAAGAGGTCGGGCAAGTCTTGCCCGGTCATGACAGCGTGCACCCCCTCGAGGGCGGCGGCCGCTCCGGTCTCGATGGAGAGGATCCGGGCATGGGCATGGGGGCTGCGCAGCACCCGTCCCCAGAGCATGTCGGGCAGGGCGAAATCCGCTCCGTACTGGGCGCGCCCGGTCACCTTGTCGACCCCGTCGGGACGGATCGGGCGGGTTCCTACCCAGCGAAATTTCTTCTCGTCACTCATTCGGTCTCTCCACGCATGTCCGCCGCCGCATCCAATACCGAACGAATGATCTTGTCGTAGCCGGTGCAGCGGCACAAATTCCCCGCCAGCCAGTAGCGAACCTCTTTCTCGCTCGGGTCTGGATTAATTTCGAGCAACGCTTTCGCGGCGACCAAAAAACCCGGCGTGCATACGCCGCATTGCAGCGCCGCGCCTTCGAGAAATCGCTTTTGAAGCGGGTGAAGCTCACCGGCTTCGGCGAGACCTTCCACGGTTTCTACCGACGCGCCCTCGACCTCGGCGGCCAGAACCAGGCAGGAGCAGACGAGGCGACCGTCGAGCATGACGCTACAGGCCCCGCAATCACCGGTTCCGCAGCCCTCCTTGGTGCCCGTCTTCAGGAGTACGTCCCGGAGAGCATCGAGCAGGGTCTGCCCGTCTTCGCTCAAAAACTCGAGGGCCTCGCCGTCGATCGTCGTCGAAATATGTCTTTTCATGCCTCGATCACCCGCCCGCTCGCGTCGCCGCGATCTGCGCCGCGCGCTTGGCCATGACACCGACCACCCGGACCCTGTACTCCGCCGTCGCCCGCATATCGTCGATGGGACGCGCCGCGGCAGAAGCGGCGGCGGCGAGTTCATCCAGCACCGGACCCTCGACGCGCCGGCCCACCAGGATCGCCTCGGCCTCGTCCAGTCGCAGGGGAGTGGGGGCCACCGCGCCCAGGCCCACCCGGCAAGCGGTGCAAAGGCCATCGGCATCGAGTTCCAGGGCCACTCCGGCGCCGACAACCGCAATATCCATCTCGGTCCGGGGGATCAGCCGCAGGTAGGCGTCCCCCGTCCGGGGTCCGGGCCGGGGGAGACGAAAATGCGCCACCAGTTCGCCCGGGGCGAGGCAGGTCTGCCCGGGGCTCAGGATGATCTCCTCGACGGGCAGCTCTCGGCGCCCGGAAGGGCCGACGAGGCTGCAAAGCGCCCCGGCGGCGATCAATGCGGGAACGCTATCGGCTGCGGGGGATGCGTTGCACAGGTTTCCCCCCATGCTGGCCCGCCCCTGGATCTGGGTCGAGCCGATCAACTGCGCGGCTTCGACCACCCCAGGCCAATCCTGACCCAGCGTGGGATGCTCCCCGAGTTCGGCCCCGCTCACCGCCGCCCCGACCCGGTAGCCGTGATCATCCAAAACGATCTCAGCCAGTTCCGGGACTCTCTTCAGATCGACCACGCCCTTGGGGTCGATACGGCCGGCCCGCCGCTGGGCGAGCAAATCCGTTCCCCCGGCCAGGGGCATATGCTCGCCCTCGGCCCGGCTCAGCCGCTCCACCGCTTCCTCGAGGGTTTTGACTGCCTGATATTGCATCTTTCCCTTCCCTCTCCGAACGAGACGTGCGGGGGCCGTTGGACCCGCTGGCGTCAACCGGATTAGAATACAGAGAATTTCTCGATCACACCCCCGCTGCAGAAATCTAGACGCGACGGGGCCAATCGCCAAAGCGCAGGCGACACCCCGGCCCGACGGGGCGGGCCTGGCAGGTCAAGATCAGGCCGCGCGCGAGCTGCTTCGGGGTCAGTGCGCGGTTCGATTCCATCTCGACCTGCCCCGCATCCAGGGTGGCGACGCACTCGCCGCACACCCCGGCAACACACGAGAAGGGCGGCTGTAAACCGGCCCGCAGAGCGGCGGCGAAGATCGTCTCCCCCGCCTCGACCGCGAGTTCCTCGCTCCCCGTGGCTCGTTCGAGGGTGACCACAACTCGGCGCTCTTCTCGAGAGAAACTCGGCATCCATCAACCGCGAGCTCGAAGCTCGCACCTCGCATTGTCCCTGCTTTGTGGGTTTTGGGCTACGATTAAAACGACCGCTCGGCGCTTCGGGGGAGCGACGATTCTTCCATGCCGCCGGTCGAAAGGTATACTGCACGCCCATTGGGGATTAAACGGGGGGTGGGGGCCAACGCCGCGCTTGGCAGGCCGTGCCCAGCTTGAAGGAGTAGGGAATGGAAATCATCAATTCATTGGTAGGGTGGGAATTTCTTCTACGGTACATGCACTTCTTGGCCGGCGTTTGCTGGATCGGCGTGCTCTGGTACTTCAATTTTATCCAAACACCCTTCTTTGGGACCGAGCTTGGAGGCCAGGCCAAGAGCGCGGTGACGCGCGGGCTCGTCCCCAACGCACTCTGGTGGTTCCGTTGGGGAGCCATGTTCACCTTCCTCAGTGGCTGGGGAATGGTCATGATGAAACTCCACAGCGGAGTCGCGCTCGGTGACCCGTACATGACGAAAGTTCTCACCGGCGGCCTGATGGGCACCTTCATGTGGGCCAACGTCTGGTTTATCATCTGGCCGGCCCAGCAGGTGGTCATCGCCAACGCCGAAAACGTCGCCGCGGGGGGCGAGGCCAACCCCGAAGCCGCCGCACGGGCGGGGCGGGCGGGGGTCGCTTCGCGGACCAACACCCTGTTCTCGATTCCCATGCTCTTCTTCATGGGAAGCGCCAGCCATCTTCCCTCTTTCCTCACCGGGAACAACGATGCGACGTACTGGATCGTTGCGGGTGCGCTGATTCTCTTTACCGAAGCACAGGCACTGATCGGCCCGGGCAAGGCGACCCAGAAGCCCTTGACCACGGTCTCGGGGACGATTCACGGCGGACTCGCTCTGACCGTCATCCTCTACCTGGTCGGCGTCTTCATCAACTAAAAGCCCTGGAACGGGCTCTCAAGCGGCTTTCGGGCCCTCGAGAAAAATCAGCGGGGTGGGGCCTTCCGGCCTCCGCCCCGCTTTTTTCGTTCTCTCTCTCCGGGCCCGCGCGCCCGTGGTCTCCCCGCTCGTGGGGTGCTGGCTTCAGCAAGCCCAGCGCTTGAG
>JAPKBZ010000098.1 GCA_028823175.1 Myxococcota bacterium | reverse complement strand
CGGTGACGAAGAGCAAATTCGACAACGTCTACGGCTGCCGCCACAGCCTGCCCGATGGCCTCATGCGGGCCTCGGATGTCATGCTCGGCGGCAAAGTGGCCGTGGTCTGCGGCTTCGGCGAAGTGGGCAAGGGCAGCGCCCAGAGCCTGCGTGGCCAGGGCTGCCGGGTGATCGTCAGCGAGATCGACCCGATTTGCGCCCTGCAGGCCGCCATGGAGGGGTACGAGGTCAACACCGTGGAGAACGTCGTCGCGCAGGCGGATATCTTCATCACCACTACGGGCAATTTCGACATCATCACCGCCGACCACATGAGCCGCATGAAGGACAAGGCAATCGTGGGCAATATCGGCCATTTCGACAACGAGATCGACATGGCGGGGCTCAAGAAGATCGACGGTATTGAGTGCGTCAACATCAAGCCCCAATACGACGAGTGGGTCTTCCCCGACGGTCATAGCGTGATGATCCTCGCCGAGGGTCGCCTGTTGAACCTGGGCTGCGCGACGGGCCACCCCTCCTTCGTGATGAGTGCCTCGTTCACCAACCAGGTCCTCGCTCAGATCGAACTTCACGAGAACGCCGAGAAATACGGCAAGGAAGTGGTCATGCTCCCCAAGGCTTTGGACGAAGAGGTGGCGCGGCTGCACCTCGGCCAGCTCGGCGTCCAGCTCACCGAGTTGACCCCCGCCCAGGCCGAGTACCTCGGCATCCCGATAGAGGGCCCCTACAAGGCCGATCATTATCGCTACTAGGGCTCGACTGGCTACATAGAGGAGTCGATTAGGAGTCGGATGCGGGAACGCAGGGGGACGCGGTATCGTCGCGCTTCCCCGCATTTCCTCCGAGGCTGGCCGAACTCATGGCGGAACCGCTTCATGTGCTGATGATCAGCCCCCAGTTCCGGCCCATGATGGGCGGATACGAACAGGCGGCCGAGCGTCTATCCCTCGAGCTCTGCAGCCGGGGGCACCGAGTGACGGTGGTCAGCGAGCGTCGCGACCCCGCCTGGCCCCGGGAAGAAAATCTCGCCGGCGTTCGCATCCGCCGGCTGCTCTCCCTGGCCCGCCCCGGGCTGCATACGCTCTCCGGAATTTGCAGCCTGCTTCTCTATCTTCTGCTCCGGGGAAGGCGCTTCGACGTCTTTCATGTCCACCAATACGGCTGGGCGTCGACCCTGGCGATTCTCCTCGGGCGCGTTCTCGGGCGACCCGTCATCCTCAAACTGACCAATACCGGGGACCAGGGCATCCGGGCGAGCCTGGATCGGCTTCCACTCGCGGGCCTTCACCGGGCGATCCACCGCCACCTCTCGGGCTGTATCGCCACGAGCACCCGGGCCCGGGATGAAATCGTCGACCTCGGCCTGCCGGCGTCACGGATCCGGTTGATCCCCAACGGCCTCGATACCCAAACCTTCCAGCCCGCCTCGGCGACGACCCGGGAGCACGCTCGGCGAGAACTCGGAATTCCGGCGGACGCCCGGCTGGCCATCACGGTTTGCCGAATGCGCCCGGAAAAAGGTCTTCCCGGGCTGCTCGATGCCTGGGCCCGGGTGCACGGCCGGGTACCGAACGCCCGCCTCGCCATCGTGGGAGATGGGGTCGACGACGGGGCCCAGATGGCCAACCTCCAGAACCGGGCGGCGCGGCTCGAGTTGGGCGCCTCCCTGGCCCTTCCCGGCGCCAGCCTCGACCCCCGGCCCTGGTACGCCGCCGCGGACCTCTACGTGCTCTCCTCGATCAACGAGGGCCTCTCCAACAGCCTAATGGAAGCGCTCAGCTGCGGGCTCCCCGTGGTCTCGACCCGGGTTTCGGGGAGCGAGGATATTCTCGAGGCTTCGGATGTCGGCCTGCTCGTTCCGGTCGGCGATGCCGAAGCCCTCGCCAAGGCCCTCACCGAAGTCCTCGGCGACTCGGGGGACCGGCGCGCCCGGGGCGAGCGCGCGAGCGCGTATGCCGAGGCCCATTTTTCTCTCGTGTCCGTTGCCGACGAGGTCGAGGCGTTCTATTCCGACGTGTGCCGAAGCTGAGACCCGGGCTGGAGCCGAGCCCCATAGCTTCCCGCGTCCGGATTCAGTCGCCGAGCCGAAGCGCCTGACCATCCCAGGCCAGGCAGCGGTCCTCCTGGCGGATCTTGGCCCACGCGAACTCGGGCACCAGGTCCTGAGGAACCCGGGGCACCGGCGCGGCGCTCAGTCCGCAGGCGTGGGCGAGCAGGCCGCATAAATCGGGGCCCCGGTAATGTTCCCGGAGCGCGTCAAAGCCCACGGCCCCGTGGAATTTGGCCAGTTTCCCCCCCCGCTCCTCGAGAAGCAGCAGGTGATGGCGATAGCTCGGCTCGGGGTAAGCGAGCAGGCGACCGATCGCCACCTGGACGGCGCTGCTCGGCGCGAGATCGCGCCCGCGTACGATACGCGTCACCCCGATCCGCCGGTCATCGACGACGCTCGCCAGGTGATAGGCGATGGCCCCGTCCCGGCGGCGCACCACCGGATCCCCGTGGGCCTCGGCGGGGTCTTCGGAAAGATCGGCGCCGCTCTCGTCGCGCAGGTCGATCCGCCCCGAAGGCAGACGGAGACGAAGCGCCTCGGAACACCCTCGCCAGCCCCCCTCGGCCTCGCTGGGCAAGCGTCGAGCGCGGCAGGTCCCCGGGTATCGCGCGCTGCCATCCGGAGCGCGCACGGCTTCCCGGGCAAGGCGGGCCCGGCTACAACTGCAGGGGTAGAGGAGATCCCGCCGGGCGAGGGCTTCAAGAACGTCCTCGTGCGCCGCCCCGCCATCGGATTGTCGCTCCTCCCCATCCCAGTCGAGCCCCAGCCATTCGAGCGCCTCCCGCATGGCGTCGAGGTACTCCGGGCGACAGCGCTGGGGGTCCAGATCCTCGAAGCGCAACCAGACCTCGGCGCCCCGGGCCCGAGCATCGAGCCAACACAGGAGTCCCGCGAGCAACGTCCCGGGATGCGCCGGCCCGGTCGTCGAGGGGGCGAAGCGGGCCACCGCGCGCGCGCTCATGCGGGCTGGGTCGATCCCGAAACCGTCGGATCGAGGTGGACAAGGCGCCCGGCGGCGATCACCGCGAGGGGCTTATCCAGCCAATCGAGGTCGGCGAGGGGATCGCCCGCCAGAACCAGAACGTCGGCGGAGAGGCCCTCGGCGAGGCGACCGCAGACCGCCTCGAGGCCGAGCCCCAGGGCCGAGTCCCGGGTGGCCGAGCGCAGCGCCTCCACGGGGGGAACTTCGGCGTACTTCGCGAAAGCGCGCAGCCCCGCCGGCAGGCCATGATGAAACACCCCCGGGATCCCCGCATCGGTGGAAGCGAGAAGCGGGATCCCCGCGGCGCGGAGCTCGGACAGCACCCGCTGCATATTGCGGAAGAACGCGGTGGGCTCTCCCTCCTTCTCCATACGGCCCAACCAGTTTCCGTTGATCGTGGGCGAAACCCAGGCGCCCTGGGCGGCCACTTCGGCGACGACCGCGGCATCGTAATCGGCTCCGTAGCCCTGAGCGCTCGCGAAGGAGCAGTGCTCGATGGTGCGCACGCCCGCCCGGGCCGCATTGAAGATGCCCACCTTGCCGTGGCAATGCGCCGCGGTCTCGAGCCCGGACGCGGCCCCTTGAGCGACCGCTCGAGCAATTTCCTCGGCGGAGAATTGCGCCCGATCGACCCCGCTCCCCTTGGTGAAATAGCCGCCGGTCGCCATCACCTTCACCCAATCGACCCCGCGCTCGAGTTGGCGCGCAACCACTGCCGCTTGTTCTTCACGCGTGCTCGCAACGCCTCCCCAAAAATGACAATGCCCCTCGACGATAGTCAGGGGTTGGCCCGCGCAGAGCAGGCGAGGCCCGGATAATTCGCCGCGACCAATCGCATCGCGCAGGGCGAGCTCCCGCCACTCGCCGCCGCCCAGGTCGCGAGCCGTGGTGATCCCGGCGCGCACCATATCCCGAGCCCGGGCCACCATTCGGAGGTCCCGGTCGGCTCGACTGGCGGTGAATTGGTCGTCAGGGGAGCGCAAGTGGGGGTCGAGATCCATGTGGACGTGGGCGTCGATCAGCCCCGGAATCGCCACCGCACCCGTCGGAAATTCGAGATTTTCCCAGCCTTCTCCCCCTGGGGATCCTCCCAACCCCCTGATTTTGCCTGCTTCTAGGTGCAGATCCAAGGTTTCGGGGGAAGTCTCCCCGGCGTTCCCATCCCAGACACGGAGGCCGCTCAGTCGAGTTTTCATGGCTCTCATTCTAGCCCGTCCCTCAGATCTCTCGTGGGGCTGAGTTGCGTTTCGCCCCGACTGGTGCATTCTTGCTATCAGGACACGATCCGTAAGCGGTTGCCAGAAGGCGCGAGGGGCGTCTCTCCCGTTGGCCGAAACGAGTTCGTGCCCGCAAAGGGGCCATTGTCCATGTCTGATTCCACGGAAGTGATCGTCGTCGCCTCAAAGGTGAAGACCTACATCAAGTCACAGGGTGACATGAAGACATCTGCGAATGTTCTCCAAGCACTCTCCGACAAGATCCGAAGCCTCTGCGATGAGGCGATCGAGACCGCGAGAAGCGACGGTCGGAAGACCGTTCTTGATCGCGACATTCCCTAAAGACTCGTACGTCAGGGCGCGCTGAGATCGTCCTCAGCGCGCCCTGGAATGCGAGGCTCAATACCCGGACGCGCCTCATGGTGCGATCCGGCTGAGCTGCCCCTGCGCTGTGCTCAACGGATGAGCGCCCTGAGGGCCGCTTCGAGCTCCGGGTACGCGAAGTCGTATCCCCCGGAGAGCGCGGCCTTGGGCACCACCCGCTGCCCGGCCACCAAGGCTTCGCCCATCTCCCCGAACGCTAGACGCAGAGCCACCTCGGGCACCCGGAAGAGCGCGGGCCGCTTGAGGATTCGGCCGAGGGTCCGCGCCCACTCGCCCATGGTCACGCATTGGGGCGCCGCGGCGTTCAGCACGCTCTCCTCCCCGGCCCCGCCCGCGAGGGCGAAGGCGATCAGGCCCGTGGCATCGTCCTCGTGCAGCCAAGGGAAATAACTCGCCGGCGATCCCATCGCGCCCCCCAGGCCCAACCGGTAGAGAGGAAGAACCGAAGCCAGCACGCCGCTTCGACGACTTAGGATCGCCCCAAAGCGGAGCCGCACCACCCGGGCCCCCGCCTGCTGCGCCGCGAGGGCGGCGGCTTCCCAGTCGACGCAGAGTTGCGCCAGAAAATCACCGCCGGGGCCCGAATCCTCTTCGAGGGCCTCCGCTCCCCGCGCGCCGTAATAGCCCGAAGCCGAAGCGCAGACGAAGACCGACGGCGGGCTCGAGCACCGCGCCATGGCCTCGACCAGGCCCCGGGTGGTCGCGATCCGGCTCGCTCGCAGTTCGCGCTTGCGCGCTGGGGTCCAGCGCCCGGCCACGATCGAAGCGCCCGCCAGATGCACCACGGCATCGGACTCGGCCAGGGCAGACTCCCACTCGCCCGGGGAACACAAATCTCCCCCGAACCAGGTCAGCCCGGGCACCCGGGCGGCGGGCGGCGGGCGCCTCCGATGAGCCAGCACGCGATCGCCGCCGGCCACCAATTTCTCACAGAGACGCGCGCCGACCAGACCCGTCGCTCCGGTCACGAAGACGGTGCGCTCGCTGACAGCCAACCCCGCTCAGCCCGGCCTGGGCTCGTCCTCCAGGCGGAGGGCGACCTCTTCGACTTTTCGGTCGGGATCGAAGGCCAGGGCGAGCAGTTCCTGGGCCACGTAGCGCGCCGAGTTGAAGCTGTTGTCCCGCTTCATCTCGACGAAGCGATCGAGGTCGGGGAAACGCTCGGCGGGGGTGGCCCGAATCAGGGTCTGCATGTCGGTGTCCACCACCCCGGGCGCCAAGGACAGGGCCCGCAAGCCCTGGCCGGACTCTTCGGCGGCAACCACCTCGGTCAAGCGTTCCAGCGCCGCCTTGCCCGCGCAATAGGCCGCCCAACCCTCGTAGGCGCCCCAAGCCGCCCCGGAGGAGAGATTGATCAGAACGCCGCCCCCACCCTGGCGCCTCCGATGCCGAACGAAGGCTCGGGTTCCGAGAAAGGCCCCGGTCAAGTTGATGTCGATATGTTCACGAAAATCCTCGACATCGAGGTCTCGTACCGGGCCGATGGGGAGCAGAACGCCGGCGTTGTTGACCCACAAGTCGATGGACCCAAACGCCTCGACCACCTCCGCACAAAATCCCTCGACAGCCTCTTCGTCCCGGATATCGAGTTGCCGGGCGTGAACTCCCTCCCGGCCCGCCACGGGGCACTCGCCCCGGGCGCAGACACCCAGGCGAAGCCCTTCCTCCAGGGCCACTTCGGCCAGGGTTGCCCCGATGCCACGGCTCGCACCGGTAATCACCACGGTGTAGCCCTCCCATTTTTTCAGGGACATGCTCTTCTCCGTACCTTCATCGCGCTTCATCCCCCTTCAGGGCTCTCGCCCGGCTGAGTCCACTCCGAGAAGTCCGCTCCCGTCGGATCCTGGAAGAGCCTGAGGCTGAACTCGGGCACCATGGCAAAGATATGGTCAAAAATGTCTGACTGGATCCCCTCGTAGCGAGTCCAGTCCTGGTCGTTGCTGAAGCAGTAAATCTCCAGGGGAAGGCCACTGGCCGTCGCCGGAAGCTGACGGACGATGAACGTGTAGCCATTGCTGTGAATCTTCGGATGCGCCGTGAGGTACGCGGCCACGTAGGCTCGGAACGTTCCAATATTGGTGAGTCTACGGATATCGGCGTTGATCTCGGGGTTGCCGCCCGCCTCGGCGTTATAACTCTCCAACTCCGTCGCTTTGCCCGCGACGTACTCGTGCAGCAGCTCCCACGCCTGCAGTTTTTCAATCTCCCCTTCCGTGAGAAAACGAATACTGTTGAGGTCGAGATTGATGGCACGCTTGATGCGCCGCCCACCCGACTCCGACATGCCCCGCCAATTCTTGAAGGACTCGGTGATGAATTTGTAGGTGGGGACTGTAGAGATCGTCTTGTCCCAGTTCTGGACCTTGACGGTATGCAGCGCGATATCGGTCACATCCCCGTCGACGCCCGCCTGGGGCATCTCGATCCAATCTCCCAGGTGGATCATGTCGTTGCTCGCGATCTGAACGCTCGCCACCAGGGAGAGAATCGTATCCTTGAAGACCAACATCAGGACAGCGGCCACGGCGCCGATGCCGGAGACGAAAACCCAGGGCGACTCGTCGAAGAGGATGGCGGCCACGGCCAGGGCCGCCATGCCGTAGACGACGATTTCGACCACTTGCAGGTAACCCTTGATCGGTCGCTGGCGATGCAGCGCACTTCGGGAATAGATCATATTCGCGGCGTTCAGGCCGGAGGTGACAGCCGCCGCCACGGTGAGCACCATCGCCGAGGTCGCCAGGCGCTCCACCCCGGAGTCCACGACATCGTCGAGCCCGGGAACCAACCCGATGCCATGAAAGATCACCAAGGCCGGTGCGATATTGGCGAGGCGGGTAAAGACCCGGGCCTCAGCAAAGGCATCGTCCCAAGCGTTGGTCGTGCGAGCGATCGCTCGACGAACCGCGAAGACCACCCCCCAACGCGCCAGCCCATAAGCCACGCCACTCAGCGCCACGAGACCCGCGAGATACGCCGCAGTGAGGGCCCACCCCGCGCCCAGCCAATCCGGCATGCTCTTCTACCCCCCGTTTTATCCGCACGCCGTCGGCGTGTCGCTAGTCGAGGCAGAGTTTATCGGATCCGCCCCGGGTTGCCTTCCCATCGGCGTCGATCGAAGAACCTTCCGAGCCCCAGAAGAAGGACCTTTCGGCCCCGGCGCCGCACTCGGGGCCGGGTTATTCTCGCTGGCTCACCCCCAGCCCGGCGGCGCTGATTGGCCCCCCAAAGAGACTCTATGGAACTCGACCATATCCACATCAAGGGCGCCCGAGAACACAACCTCAAGAACGTCGACGTACGCATCCCCAAGAAAAAACTCGTGGTCATGACCGGCGTATCGGGTTCAGGGAAATCGTCCCTGGCCTTTGACACCCTCTACGCCGAGGGCCAACGACGCTACGTCGAGTCCCTCTCCGCCTACGCCCGCCAATTCCTCGGCCAAATGGAGAAGCCCCGCTACGAAACCATTCGTGGTTTGTCTCCCACGATCTCCATCGAGCAAAAGACCACGGGCAATAATCCGCGCTCAACGGTGGGAACGATCACTGAGATTTCCGATTACCTCAGGGTCCTCTATGCCCGAGTCGGCGTTCAGCACTGCCATCAATGCGATGGAAGGGTGGCCAGTCAGAGCGCCGAGCAAATCGCTCGCGAAATTCTTTCGGCGCCCAACGGAAGTCGCCTCACCCTGCTCGCTCCCCTGATTGTCAATCGAAAGGGCGAGTTCCGCGAACTCCTCAACGAAGCTCGACGAGCGGGCTGGGCGCGCTTGCGGGTCGACGGCGAAATCGTGGAGAGCGACGAACTCGAAGCCCTCGACAAGCGGCGAAAACACACAGTGGAAGCCGTGGTGGATCGCATCGTCGCCCGCTCCGGGCTACGCGGGCGAGTCACTGATTCCGTAGAAACAGCCCTGCGCATTGGGGAAGGCACCCTAATCGTCATCGAAGGAAAGACGGATCGGGTTTTCACCGAGAGTGCCGCATGCTCGCGCTGCCGAATCTCCTTTCCCGAGCTCAGCCCCCAGGCGTTTTCCTTCAATTCGCCCCAGGGAATGTGCGACGACTGCAACGGCCTCGGAACCCGCTTCGAGTTCGACCCGATCCTGGTCGTCCCCGACGAAACCCTCAGTATCGAGGAGGGGGCCATCAAGCCCTGGGGCGAAAGAACTTCGGAGAAGACCGGCTGGGGCGCCAACTACCGACGGCAATTGATGGAACAACTCGGTATCGACGGCGACCGGCCCTGGCACAAACTGACCGAGAAAAAGCGAAAAATTCTCCTGCAGGGAACCGATACCCGAAAATTCAAGATCGCCTGGGAGAACCGTTCGGGCCAAGGCCATTTCGATGTCACCTGGGAAGGCGTCCTGCCTCGCATGCTCCGTCGCTTCAAGGAGACACGCAGCGAGAGAATGAAACGCTGGTACGGCCAATTCATTGCCAATACGCGCTGCACGGCTTGCGATGGCCACCGCCTTCGCGCGGAAAGTGCGGCGGTCAAACTCGGCGATCTGAGCATCGTCGACCTCTCGGCGATGACGGTCACCGAAACCCGCGCCTTCTTCGCCAGCCTCGGCCTCCAGGGAGCGAATAAGCAAATTGCCAGCGAGGTGCTCAAGGAAATTCGCGCGCGGCTGAGTTTCCTCGAGGCAGTCGGCCTCGGCTACCTCTCCCTGGATCGCGCCGGCCCCAGCCTCTCCGGTGGCGAATCCCAGCGCATCCGCCTGGCCAGCCAGGTCGGCTCGGAACTAACCGGAGTGATCTACATCCTCGACGAGCCCTCCATCGGCCTTCACCAACGCGATAACCGCCGACTCCTCGACACCCTGATCCGCATGCGCGACGTGGGAAATACCGTGGTCGTGGTGGAGCACGATGAGGAAACCATTCGCAGCGCGGATCATGTCATCGATTTCGGCCCGGCCGCAGGGGTGCTCGGTGGGAAGATCATTCACACCGGTACGCCGAAGAGCTTGGAACGCAATCGCCGGTCCCTCACCGGCGATTACCTCTCCGGCAGAAAGAGGGTCGAAGTCCCCGAGCAACGGCGCGCCGCAACCGGCGCCATCAAGATTCTCGGAGCCCGGGAGAATAATCTCCAGGATGTCGACGTGGAGATTCCCCTGGGTGTCATGACAGCCATCACGGGTGTCTCGGGAGCGGGTAAATCCTCCCTCGTCAATGCCATCCTCTTCCCCGCCCTTTCGCGAAAGCTGCACGCTTCGACTCGCCGGGTCGGCGCCCATCGACGCATCTCCGGCCTGGGCAGTCTCGACAAGGTCATCGATATCGACCAACGCCCCATCGGGCGCACCCCGCGCAGCAACCCGGTGACCTATATCAAGGTTTTCGACGAAATCCGGCGTTTCTTTTCCCAGCTTCCCGACGCTCGCCTCAACGGTTACAAGCCCGGCCGTTTTTCTTTCAACGTCAAGGGCGGGCGCTGCGAAAGCTGCGAAGGGGACGGGGTTCGCAAAATCGAAATGCATTTTCTCGCCGACGTCTTTGTCCGTTGCGAGGAATGCCGGGGCAAGCGCTTCAACGAAGCAACCCTGCGGATCCTCTACAAGGGGCTATCCATCGCTGACGTATTGGACCTCACCGTACGGGAGGCCCTCGAGGCCTTCGCCAGCCACCCGAAGATCGCCGCGCCCCTGAGCATGCTCGAAAAGGTCGGGCTCGACTACCTGCACCTGGGCCAACCCTCCCCCACTCTCTCGGGGGGCGAAGCCCAGCGCATCAAGCTGGCCAGGGAACTCGCCAAGCGGGCCACGGGGCGAACGCTCTATATCCTTGACGAACCGACCACTGGCCTGCACTTCGAAGATGTCCGAAGACTCGTCGAGGTGCTCAATCAACTCGTCGACGCGGGGAACTCGGTGCTCGTGATCGAGCACAACCTCGATGTGATCAAGACTGCGGATTGGATCATCGATCTCGGGCCGGATGGCGGCCCGGGCGGCGGAGAAATCATTGCCCGAGGAACGCCCGAGGATGTCGCGCGCCAGCGCAGCTCTCCCACCGGGCGCTACCTCTCAAAACTTCTGCGAAGCGGAAGCAAGAGCCCCCGCGCCAAGAGCAAGGGCACGACCAAGGCCCGGGCCAAAGCGCCGGCCAAGAAAGCCCGGGCTCGAAAGTCCTCCGCTGCCAAAACGCGCCGCTGATTCCTCGCTCGGCGCTCAGCGAGTCGCGCCGGCCCATTCGAGAATTCCCGGATTTTCCTCCCGAGGGTAGGCATGGGCGAGGTTGGCGATTTCGATCAATTCGATCTCGGCGCCGGCGTCCCTCAGAGCTGAGTTGCCCTGCCGCGCCACTTCCAAGGGAAACATCCAATCCTGGGCGCCGTGGATCCAGCGAATGCGCTTGCCCTGGGCTCGGCCCATATTTCCATTGGTAAAATTGGCCGGGTGCAGAACGCACGCCACCGGCGCCAGGGCGGTAAAGCGCGAGCCCTCGGCCAATCCTCTCAGGAGCGCGTAGGTTCCCCCATCGGAAAGGCCCGTGAGCAACCGGCACTCGGATGCCACGTTCCAGCGCTCCTCCACGTAGTCCAACATGGAGTCCAGGGCGGCGGCGTCGTGGTCGGCTCCCATCATCGACCAGGTCGTGGCTTGGGCGGTGGGGGCGAGGAGCAACCAGCCCCGAGAGCGCGCCTCTCGCAACCAGGTCCACAGAAAATCCCCGCCGTGTCCCCAGCCCCCGTGCAGGGCCACCACCAGGGGCCAGGACTTGGCCTCGTCGTAATCCTCAGGGGCAAAGAAGCTGAAACCACCCCTAACCTCGGGGCCGTTGCTTGCGTTGAAGATACCGGTACCCGGGCGGCCTGCCCTGAGTTCTCCGAGCCGGGACTCCGCCCGGGGCTCGATGAAGTAGCGATCGAGAGGCGGGAGAACGCCGCGCAAAGGGAAAAGTCCTGCCTGGGCCCGGCAATGCTCCCGCAGCGCCCCCATCACTCGAGCAATTTCCCCCGGCGCCCCGGACGCCGACGGGGCCTCGGTATTCGGTGCACCCAATAAGAGTTTCGTCGCCGTCACCGCGTGCTGGGCCGCCGCGAGGAGCGCTGCGCCCAAGCGTTCGGTCTCGAGCGACCGCGGCTGAGCGGAAGCGTCTTCGAAAGTTTTGGAGAGCCGGGCCGCGGGCTCAGCGAGACCGTTGCTGATCCGCTGAAAATTTCCGGGGTCCAGCTCGCGCTGAATTTTTTCGAAAGCGACAAGAACCGCGAGGAGTGCCGGACCGAGCCGCCCCACTGCTTCCATGAAGCTCTCCTTCGGCTCCCCCTTTGCTTCGTCCACCACCCGGAAACGCTACCCCAAAGACCGCGCTCCAACCGCCCCGGAGGCGCTCCGAAGGCCCTGTGGCTGGCCTACGAGACTGGGGTATGCTCTCTGGCCATCAAGCGCCACGCCCATCTAAAGCGACCGGGGCCCCGGCACCGAGCGAACTCGAAAGGAATCACGATGACAGGTTGGACCCACGCCCGCTCCACGGGGCGCACGATTGGTTTCGCTCTAACCCTCGGGCTAGGGCTCACTGCCCTCATGGCGGGAGGCGCCTTCGCCAAGGCCCCCGAGACCGAGGACGAGAAAACTCTCTATTTCATTGGCATCGTGATCAGCGGCCAGCCGCCCTTCTCGACGCTCCAGCCCGAAGAAGTCGCCATGGTGGCCCAGGGGCTCCAGGACTCCCTCGCCGGCAACCCCGCTGATATCGACGCCGAAGCCTACGGCACGAAGGTCCAGACCTTCGTCCAAGGCCGAATAGCCGAACAACTCGCCCGGGAAAAGAAGGCGGGCGAGGTCTTCCTCGCTGAGAAGAAAGCGACTCCGGGAGCCAAGACCACCGACTCCGGTCTGATCTTCATCGAGAAAGAGGCCGGCGAAGGAGACTCCCCGGCGGCCACCGACACCGTCAAGGTTCACTACCACGGCAGCCTCTCGGATGGCACCGTCTTCGACAGTTCGGTGGAGCGCGGCGAGCCCGCCGAGTTCCCCCTCAACCGGGTCATCCCCTGCTGGACCGAGGGCGTGGCCATGATGAAGCCCGGCGGCAAGGCTCAGCTCATTTGCCCCGCCGACATCGCCTACGGCGACCGGGGCGCACCGCCGGGCATTCCGGGGGGCGCCACCCTGACCTTCGACGTCGAACTGATCGAGGTGATCCCCACGCCGTAGCCGTCTGGCGAGGATATCCTCAGAACCATCGGGCGCCTGGGCACTCCAAGGGGAGTTCTCAGGCGCTTTTTTTGGGGCCCGCTTCCG
>JAPKBZ010000097.1 GCA_028823175.1 Myxococcota bacterium | reverse complement strand
TAGCAACGGCGTCGAGGATCGGAACTTCAGTGCGAGCAGGCACTGCGGGTCGATTAGGATTGGCGAGATTGCGATATCTCCACGAAGACGATGTCGATCTCACCTGAGGGCTTCTCATCGAGGAGTGGGCTTGGCGGGTTCGAATCCGGCGATCTTTGACTTCCAAGGCTTCACGTTCTATTGGGCGCGAAACCGCCCGGGATGGGGCACGCTGGGCTCAAGGGACGCATGCAGGGGCACTTCAACGACTTCGGTGTGAAGCGGCCACTTTAGAAGTCTGCTGCGGGGCACCGAACAGGCGAAGCGTATCGGGTACAAGTGGCTCTGCCGTCGTAGCCAACACAGACGTACAAAATTGCCTGGATCACGGCGGCGGCGGATCGACGCAGGCGTCTGGAAATAGACCATCGTCGGGCAATGGCACCGGGGTATAGGGGTGACTGTCCGACGGATTGAAGAGAGCTGCAAGGTCTGTCACTTCGGGGAATTGTTGTGTGATGACTTCAGCAAGTACGTCACGCGAATCAATTGTCGGCATGAGGTCTCTTTGCAGGTGGAGGTCTTCAACTTTGCGTAGCCCCGGCCAACCAACAACTTTTGGATCGGCGGCCCCGACTGCGTCTCGGGACAAGACGCGACCGCCGCGAACGCCACCGCCCATCACATACATCGCGCCACCGTGACCGTGGTCGGTCCCCGGTGCAGGGCCGCCTAACCCGTTCTCGTGAACGGTTCGGCCGAACTCGGACATCACAATTGTTACAGTGCGATCTGCAGCGATGTCGCTGCCATTGCCATTGCCGTTGTCGAACGGAACCGAAAGATCGTCGTAGAACCGCTTCAGCGTCGCCGCGAGTCGCATCGTATAGCCCGGAGTCTGTCCGACGGAATTGGTGTGATAATCCCAGCTCCCATGAAAATCCATGGCTACAGCTCGCACGCCGAATTCCGGCTGCTTGATTAGGCGGGCGGTATCAACAAGGCGATCTCTCATTTGATTTGGAAGGTGGCCTCCACGATACAGGCCCACCCCGCTTGGCGGCACGGCGATCGCTCCGCCGTTGAGTGAATTCAGCGCTTGGAACAAGCCGTCGCCTGCTTGTCCAATAAGACTGCTGGCCGCCACGCTGTTCGTTGGGCCGTTCGGGAAGTTTGAATAGATGTTGGCCAGCGCAGCCTCGCGCGCACCCGCTGGGTAGTGATCTTGGTAAAGGTTAAACCCGCCAATAGAAGGAACTGCGAGGGTCAAATTCTGCGTACCGCCGCTTAGGGAAGTCAGCGGATTCGACGAGAGAGAGACTCCATTGAGTGGGCCGTTGTTTTCGGTATCCACTGCCGCGAGTGCTTCAACCGCACGTGTGAGCCAACCTGAATCCGAATATATTGGATTCTCTACCCCGCGCTCAAGCGCGTCTTGAGCGGTGAAGTGCGAATAATTCGGGGTACTCGTATTGCCGCATGCGTGCACGACCGCCAAATGGTTTTTGACAGGGTTCGCGTTCGAATAGTATTCGTCGAAGAGTTCGTCGAACGCATTATTGACCCCGAAATAGTTCGCATGCAGTCCACCGTTCGTGGCCTGATGACCGGGATCAGAATAGTTCTGCGACAATTGCGCAATGTTCGACTCGTTGATGGCGATCGAGGGCCGCGCAGTGTTGTAGGCGTTGATCTGATCGATATGCACCGGGGATCTCGCAACCAGAGGATCTGGCATCACATGCGCGAGGGAATCTGCTCCGCCACGTAAGAAGATCACGACGATGACCTTCTTGCCTGGATTGGTACATGGATACGCAGACGCTTGTCCCGCAAACAGCGGCGGGACCGCGAGTGCCGTCATGCCAGACCCCGCGAGTTGAATAAATTGACGTCGGTTCAGATTCATTGCTCTTCGATCCTATCTCAGTACAAGAACGTTGCTCACGAGAGTAGACGGCTTAGTGAAGTAGAAACTCTGGCGTCGAGAGAAGCACCGACGTTGCGTGCTCTATCCGCAGGTTTGCGTTAGTGGCCGAGGGAGCCGGCCACTCTGCATCCAAAGAAGCCAAGACGTAGTCCCGGGTGGATTGGCCGGCGACAACGGAAGTGCGACGGATTCCACCTGGCAAGAATCGGTCGATTAATTTATCCAGAAGGACTGCGTTGTCATCGAGTTCTGTTGGCAAGAATTCCCACTTTGAGACCCAATCGGCATCCCAATTCACCATGACTTGTTTTACGAAATTACTCCGGACCAAGATCCCACCCGAACTCGCGAACACCTTTGAATCGTCCTGGTAGCCGATCGGGGGCACCGCTTGATACGGGGACTCGTCGAGCAGCGAAAAGTAGATCCCAAGGGATCGAAAGCTCTTATTGGACTGGGAGGGAACGCCGTGTTCGTGGCCCGCGAATCGCGTCTCAGACCCACCCTCTGCACCCTCACCCAGGGCTCTAAACAGACTCGCCATGAACGCAAAGGGCCGTTTCACTTTTGCGCGATAGTACGCTCCCTTCACAAACAACGGGTCATGAAGCACGACGCGAAGTGTCGCTCCTAAGTCACCACTGGTGCTCACGTACTCGGCAGCTGCCGTGGAAACCAAGGTTGCGACCGCGGCGGTCTCCAAGTCTTCAGAGACAAAGCGTGTGACGAACAGCTCCGCAATTCTCTTCGCCGTCGCCGGGTGTTCGCTCAGCAAGCAAATCAGCAGTTCCCCTTGATTGCTATTTCCACTTCCGCATGGAGGGCCGCCGTTTGGTCCTGTGAAAACCCACGGTACGATCGGCGTCACGTTGTCGTCGATCGTGACGATCTTGTCAGCCGATTCATGCTTCGCACCGTTGTACTCAAAGACCCAGTCGTCCTGTTCAGGTCCGCCTAGGGGAAGCCAACGTGCATCGATATTCAACATGTATCCGGTCAGCACATTCGACGCGGCAATCACCGTATTGTTGTCGTACGTGCCGTCGCCCACAGTGTGTAGCTCCATGACTTCGCGGCCATAGTTTTCGTTGATCTTGCCCGCTGCGCTGCGGTGCTGGTCCAAGTAATCCAGCATCGCGGCACTTTCGGCAGATGCCTGCACCATGTGTTCAAATTTTCCGAACAAGTGCTCTTCAATCGCGGCTTCGTACTGCATGATCGAGTAAAAGGGCCACCGACTGAAACCACTAAAGCCGTTGACGCTGAGATGATCGAACATGAGGTCGCGCATGACGGCTTCGAGTTGTCGCTTGCTATGAATGGCGCGCCACATTTTGATCTCGGAAAGGTCGTGGAGTGGTCGCCTGGTATCAATTCCATAGGCGCGCCTAAAATAGTTGCTATTCTGGAGGCTCACCGGGTCGGCGGGCGCGGGTCTCCCCGGTACCGCAGTTGGCGCAGGTCCGAGCGTTGGCCAAAAAGTGCCACCGGACCGGTACTGATCGAGCAGGTTGCCGATGGTTGCGTCGTTGATCGAATCAGGGTCAAGTTGACGGTCGATATATGCGGTGACTCCGATCTCACGGACGAGGCGGCGGCTATGCGCATTTGCACCGTAGCCGGTGCGCGAGACGACATGATCGAGCACTTGATCGTAATCCGCACACAGACCCGGCGACAACGGCAGGGTGTTGTTGACCGCATATTGCGCGAGAGCTTGATCGCCTGCTGTGCACATTCCGTCGCCGTCAAGATCACATTTGTGTAACGCATCTACGTGAATGGGCTCTGACGAATCCATGTATGCGGCATAGGCCAAAATGTCGTTGTTTGCGGTGGTTGGCGTCGACTTGTCCGCAGGGTCTGCGGGGAACCAGTTGTCATTATTGATGTCGCCGCATTCACACGCATCGCCAACACCTGCGATGCCGCCATTGTCGGCCTGGCCGGGATTTGGCCAATTCGGGCAGTTGTCATCGCTTCCACACCAACCATCGCGGTCGGGGTCAGGCCCCGTCTCCGTTCCGAGACACGTGGTGTCGCAAGCGTCTCCAAAGCCATCGCCGTCGGCGTCCTCCTGAAATTTGTTGTCTGCGTAAATACAATTGTCGCAGACGTCACCTACGCCATCGCCAACCTCGAAACCATCGTCATCGTCTTCCTGGCCTGGGTTGAAGTTCTTCGGGCAGTTGTCAGCGGTATCACTGAATCCATCTTCGTCGCTGTCAGTGGAGGCAGGGCTCGTACCGCCCGTGATTTCGGCTCCGTCCAAAATTGTGTCGCCGTCGGAATCGCGGACCAGCGGACTACTTCCCGCGAGCTGCTCTCCTAGGTTATTGAGCCCGTCGCCTATCTCTTCGTCCTCATCCTCGTCGCCGTCGAGGATGCGGTCGTCATCGGAGTCCGTATCGTTGGGATCTAGTCCATAGATGTCCTCAAAACCATCTAACAGGCCGTCGTCGTCGGAGTCCGAATCGAAAGGATTGGTGAGTAACACCAGAACCTCTTGGGTATCGGTGAGGCCATCCAAGTCGGGATCGGCTTGATGCGGTCGAGTGCCATGCAAGGACTCTGCAAGATCATCGAGGCCGTCGTCGTCCGTGTCCGTGTCCGCTGGATCCGAAGGGTAGGGGCCGATCGGTGGGATATGGGCGGACCCGTCGACTTCAACCTTGTCATCAAGCCCGTCGCCATCGGTGTCGTTTAGAAACGGATTACTACCCGCCGCCTGTTCTTCCAAGTTGGTGAGGCCATCCGTATCGCTATGGCCATTCGGATCACTTGCTAAAGGGTACGTGTACTCGAAGTAATCCGTGAGGCCGTTGGGAGGGATCGACGAGTCTGCGAGGCTGGGATTCGTGCCATTGCTCTCCTCAAAACCGTCGAGAAGCCCATCGCCGTCGCTATCGGGATTGGTCGGGTCCGTCCGGCTCGGCAAATGATTGAACTCCTCGCCATCGGTGAGGCCATCTCCGTCCGTATCTGCCAAGAATGGATTTTCGCCTAATCCATCTGTGAGTTCGTCGTCGTTGTCGCGCCCGTCTCCGTCGAAGTCATCATTGCCCACAGCGCGCATTAACACTTCGAGATCATTCGCATTCACTTCCGAATCGCGGTCGTCCACTGGGGCGATATCGGCGAGTTCAAGCGTCAAATTGTCTAGTGCGATCTCGCCCTTGATGATCTGCATCATGAGTCGCACATCTTTCATGTCGATCGTGTCGTCGTCGTTGAGGTCCCCCGCGCCGTTGAACTGTGACTGTGCGGTCGCGGGTGGCGCCAACATCATCAATGCAATGGCGCATACCGCGCCCTGCAGCATCAAGCGAACCCATTGGTGTAGTCGTTCAATGACCATTGAAGAGCCCTCTCAACTTATCCGAGTTGATTCGGAAGGTTGAACTTCGCCGTAGCGGATCATGGTGTTCGAAATCAGACAGCATTGATTGAGCGCGGGGCGGGGACACGCGCTGAAGTGGACGGGCAGGCCCAAGCGATTGGCGGGAGCTTTAGTGTCGTGTTGCATCACGGACGATTTCGTAGTTACGGCTTTTGCCCAGAGCATCTGACCCACCCAGCAAGTAGTTGGAAATTTTGACACGAAACGATTCGACCTAGCCTTCATCAGCATACTGAAAGACGCTGAGACACAGTGCCCGGACACGCAGCCAATCCCGGACTCACGCGTCGAACCGATTGCGCGAGTTCTCCAAAATACAGCTGGAAGTTTCTATCCTCGGATGCGATTTTGTTCAGCATCTTCTCTCAGCGGGAGATGGCGACGGCATCGTTCCGAACCCGGATGATTCAGGGCTCGCGACGAGTTCCTTCCGGGGCACTCACGTTGCCGGCACAGTGGCGGCGAAGTCCAACAACACGACCGGCCTCACCCTCTCGCGATTCTGGCGCTTGGCAGCCCCTCCAATCAGGTTGCGGATCACAGCATCTATTTACGACTCTTGCGGGCCTTCCTCGCCAATGCGAGGGCCAACTCGCACAACCGAGGGCCTAGTTGTCCCCTTTCGGGCTATTCTCAACCGCCCAGGGGAGAGACCGCTCTTCCCCCATCTTGGAAAACATTTCTTCTATGACCGACATGACCGATTCCCGCATTCCGTTCAGAAAAAGCCTTACGGGGCGGATGTTGCTCCTTGGAGTCTTTCCCGCGGTATTCGTCCTTCTCGGCATTCTCTTCTACGTCATCGCGGGCATGTACAGCGCACTGCGCGGCGAGAACGAACGTGAAATGCAGATCCTCGCCGATCTCGTCGCTCTCGAAATCGATCGCGGCAACACGCGAGCCGTCCTCGCGGTCGAAGTCATGGCATTTGCCCAGCAGAACGGCTTGTTCGGAAACCGGCCTGCTTCCGTGGCCTACGCGCATCAGATCCTTGAGGAGTTCCCCGAATTCACGGGCGCGTACTTCGGTTACGAACCCGGCGCCGACGGCCAAGACCAATTATTCCTCGAGCCAGCCACACGCTCGACGCTAGGAAATTCCTTGACTTCGGAAGGCCGATTCATCCCCTACTGGTTTCGTGACCGCGAAAACAAGGAACGACTCAATCTGGAACCCTTGGTTGATATGGAGTCCAGCCTTTATTACCAGGGCTGCAAGGATTTATTTTTGAAATCAGGCCAGGCTATGCCCATGGTCACAGAGCCGTACGTTTACGAAGGCACGATGATCGTCGAACAAACCTATCCCATCATCATTGATGGGGAATTCAAGGGAGTCGCGGGCGTCGATCGCGCACTCTCCGACATCGTCAACTTCCTACAGGAAATCGGAGATCAGGATCAAATCGATGTCTTCCTGGTTAGTCGAGCCGGACGCTTCGTCGCAGCGACGATCGACCTTGATCGCGAGGATACTGGAGGCGAAGGTCAGCTCCGAACTAAGGACATCGCCGACACTCGTTACAAGGAAATCTTTGGCGAGCTCTATGAAAAACGTCGTGAACCTGCATTCCGGCTTTCCGAGGATCCGCACGACCAGGAGCGTTACTACTACGCCTCTGCGCCGATTCCGACCGGCGAGTGGATGGTGGTGATTCGAAAATTAGAATCAGCTGTGACCGCCCCTATTCGGGCCCAACTCGCCAGCACGTTCATCCTTGTCGTGATCGGAGTGATTCTCGTGGTGGGTCTTTCTTTCGGGATTACGACAAGCATTGCTCGGCGAATCCGAAAAGCTGTCGAAGCCGCCAATCGGGTGGCGCGCGGAGATTTGTCCGTGGCCCCGGACCTTGATACCAACGCCGAGGACGAAACCGGCAGCCTTGCGCTGAGCTTCAATCAACTCATTGATTATTTTCATGAGATCACACGGATGAGTGTCGCTATCGCCCAGGGCGATTTCAGCCACCGACTCGAGCAACGCTCTCCGCAGGACATGATCGCCGTCTCCCTCAATGAAATGAGCGAAAAACGCCGACTCGCCGAAGAGGCTGTGAACCGGGCACGAGAAGAAGCCGAAGAAGCCAATCGAGCGAAGAGCGATTTTCTCGCAAAGATGAGTCATGAACTTCGAACTCCGATGAATGCGATCATCGGCTACAGCGAAATGCTCGAAGAAGAAGCCGAGGAACTAGGTCAGGAAGATTTCATTCCCGACCTGCAAAAGATTCACGGCGCGGGGAAGCACCTTCTAGCCTTGATCAACGACATCCTTGATCTGTCTAAAATCGAAGCCGGCAAGATGGACCTCTACCTGGAGACATTCGATATCCAGGAATTGACCCAAGATGTTTCAAATACCGTGCAACCTCTGGTCAACAGCAAGAACAACGAACTGAAACTTAGCTGCGACCCAGATATCGGCTCAATGCACGCTGACCTCACGAAAGTTCGGCAGGCGCTATTCAACCTCCTGAGTAATGCCAGCAAGTTTACCGAGCAAGGCCAGATCCTCATTCATGTCACGTCTCGTGAGAAGAAAGGCATTGAGTACATCGTCTTCGCTGTCCGGGATTCGGGGATTGGAATGACACCCCAACAAATGGGAAAGATCTTCGACTCTTTCTCCCAGGCCGACAATTCCACGACTCGCAACTACGGAGGCACCGGACTGGGGCTCACGATTACCCGGAAGTTCTGCGATTTGATGGGCGGCACAATCGATGTCACCAGCAACTTCGGTGAGGGGAGTCAATTCAGCATCGAGATCCCTCGAACCGTGGTCGCCGATCTAAGCGGGGATGACGAAGTTCAACCCGACGGTTCGCATTCCGGCGAAAATGTTGAGCCGGGGAGAACCGTTCTTGTGATCGATGATGACCCGGCGGCCCGGGAGATCATCCAACGCACCCTCGTCGCCGGAGACTTGTCTGTCGTCACCGCCGCGAGCGGTGATGCGGGCTTGAAACTCGCACGAGAAATACGACCTGCGGTGATCACACTGGACGTCATGATGCCGGGCTCGAGCGGCTGGGACGTTCTAGCGAGGCTGAAAAAAGATCCTGACCTGGCCCGCATACCCGTGATCATGGCGACGATCATAGAGGACAGGAACCTGGCCTATTCCCTGGGAGCCGCCGATTACCTCTGTAAGCCTATCGACCGCGCTGGCATGCTTGCGGTGGTTGAGCGTCATATGGCCAATGCCAAAAATAAGAGCATCCTCGTGGTCGATGACGATCTTGATGCGCGCACTCTGATCTCTCAACAACTGCGAGGCCGCCAATGGGTTGTTGCGGAAGCCGCCAACGGATTGGAAGCTTTGACCCGCCTGGAGGAGTCTGAGCCGAGTCTCATCCTTCTTGACCTCATGATGCCCGAGATGGACGGCTTCGCCTTCCTTGAGGAGCTGGGAAAAAAGAAGCACTTGCAATCTATTCCCGTCGTGATTGTTTCGGCAAAAGAACTGACCGCGGAGGAACGCGTACTCCTCGAAACGCGGGTGGCCAGAGTCTTTGACAAGGGCAACTATCGAAATGAAGATCTGGTTTCTGAGGTGGCTCGGCTGCTTGGCCCCTCGTCTTGATGAAGCGACGGCCAGAAGAGAAGTGCACCAAGAGAAGCTCATCCGTAACTTGGAGAGCCGGATTGGCCATGCCTGACACTCGAACTCCGCCGCTCTATCGCAGTCGGCGATCCCCCGGTTCAGCTCCATCGTTCGACCCCGTTAGCGCGTGCGCGAGATCCGGCCGGGATAACTGGAGGCGATCGAGATGAAAAGATGGATGGCCTGGATCCGCTACAGCCTGAACCGATCCCTCGTCCGCGGTTCGAGTCTTCACTACGGCATGCTCGCCATGGGCGCTGCGGGACTCGTGGTTGCGGGGAGTCAGGCAATTCATTTAGGCCTGTTCTCCTCCAGTTCGCTCAAAGCCGAAGGGATCGAAGCCTGGTTTGGCGGCGGCGCCTTCGACAGCTTTTGGTGGTCGCTCAAACATGTCCTGGACCCTGGCGCGTTCGGTGAAGATTATGGAGCCCCCTGGCCGGTACTCGGCTTGGCCTTCCTGATCTCCGTCGGCGGCGTCATTATCATGGGGGCCTTAATCGGGCTGATCAGTGCCTCTATTCAGCAACGCTTCAATCGCTTGCAGCGGGGGAACTCAGCCGTCGTCGAGTCCGATCATGTCCTCATCCTTGGCTGGAGCCCAAGTGTCCCGGGACTGGTCCGCAACCTGGCCAGGATCCATCCAGGACGAACCATCGTGATTCTGGCACCCCGTGATCTCGACTTGATGGCTGAAGGCCTGCGCAACGGCGGGGTGGACGCCAAGCAAATTTCAACAGTTTTGCGAACTGGGCTTCCAAGCCGCCGCGCCGACCTCGATCGCGTGGCCGTCCTCGATGCCGCAGCCGTTGTGGTTGTGGCCTACACCCGAGAAGAGAATCACGAATTAGGCGACTCGGATGTAGAGGCGATCAAGACGCTTCTACTCCTAACTTCGATCTTGGGAGCAAGCGGAGAGGACGAAACTGACCCCAGAAAGAAAACCCGGCGGATCAATCGACATCACTCGCGCCAGACGCCTGCGATTGTCTGCGAGATTACCCAGAAACAGAATGTAGAAATCGCGAAGATTGCAAGCCGCGGGAACGTCTCCCTTGTCTCGAGTGCCGATTTCGTCAGCCGACTTCTAGTGCAGGCCTCTCGCCAGCCCGGGGTAGCCTCGGTCTTCGATTCGATCTTGAACGTGAGTGGAGGCAGCATTTTGGTTCGTGAGGAACTCAATGTGCTCGACAGGTCGATCGACGAACTGATGCATTCGATTCGGGGCGCGGTCCCCATCGGGTTGACCTGGACAGAATCAACCGGAGGCGCTGAACGCGCGGCTGTCGCATTGAACCCAGAGCCCAGTTACGAGTTGGCCGAGGGCGAACGACTCGTATTGCTGGGCGAAGGAGCAGACATCAGTCTGGCTCCGCTGAGTACGCGATACGACGGCGAGCGACTCCGCGACGAAGCCCGCTCTCCCGGGCAATACCAAGACCTGCCTCTGAACTCGGTCTTGATTCTCGGCTGGAGCGCAATGCTCGATGAGATCCTTTCCGAACTCGATGGCCACGCCCTGGGCGTATCGAAGATCACGGTCATCTCGGACCTGCCGATCGAAGAGGCAAAGAGGGCCCTTTCGGCCCACGAATTCTCAAACCTTGAAATTGATCACCAGCGCGGCGATACGGTCAATCGCGCTACCCTCGCAAGTCTCGAAATTGGAGCATTCGATTGCATCTTCGCCCTCGCTGATGAAACCGATGGCGAGGACCCCGATGCGCGCACGATCCTCACACTGCTTCTTTTGGGCGATCTAGCGCGCTCCAGTCCCGGGTCGAAGACACCGCGTGTGGTGGCCGAGTTACAAGACTGGCAAAACCGGGAACTCCTAGAGGATTCTATTGCCCAGGATATCGTGGTGAGTCCAGATCTCGTGAGCATTGTGATGGCCCAGATCTCGAGGCTTCCAGTGCTTGGCCCCGTCTATCGAGAACTACTGGGGGCAGGTGGCATTGAAATCGCAGTTCGACCCGCTTCTCGGTATGCGGAACTGGGGCAGCCCACTCCCCACAACGAACTGATCGCGACGGGTCACAAGGCCTTTGAAATTATTCTGGGAGTCCGGGTGCAAGAGAGCGATCAGGAAAGCGTCATCTTGGCTCCCGATCCAGAACGAATTTGGACATTCGCCGAAGGCGATTCGGTGATTGCCCTGTCACAGCAGGTCTATCGCTAGAGAATCGATCGTTAGAAGACTTGATTTTGGGCAATGTGGTTAAGTCGAGTCCAAGTTCTCCAGCTGGACTCTGATCTTCTCTAGCAGTCTTTTGAACTCGATCGGCTTGGTGTCGTAGTCGTCGCAGCCGGCTTCCAGGCATTTCTCGCGATCGCCCGACATTGCGTGAGCGGTCAGCGCGATAATCGGAGTGGCTTTTGTCACAGCCTGGGCCTTGAGACGCCGAGTCGCTTCCCAGCCATCAATCACCGGCAGGCTCATGTCCATGAGAATCAGCGCGGGCGTTTCGGATTCGGCCATTCTTACGGCTTCTTCTCCATCGACTGCGATCACAACCTCAAAGCCTTTGCGGGCGAGGCGTCTGGAAAGCATGTCCCGGTTCATCTCATTGTCTTCGACCAGTAGAATTTTTTTCATAGAATTCACAAATACCGTCGCTCATAGGCGCATAGGATTAACACGCCCCCTTGTTGCTCAAAGTGCTGATAGAGGCGGGATGTCAAATTAGGGTCCGTGGAGAGGGAGGCCCGTCAACGGGCGGACTGTACCGGGAAAGCGCAGCGCATGTGGTGCGTCATGCTTCCATGGGGGGTGCCCAAGCCGAGGATTCTCCCGGGAACGCTCTTGTAACCGACTGCAGCCTTGATCTGCGAGCCGTTGGCGAAATGGGAAAAAACCTCTTTGCCTAAGGTCTTTTGGGTTTGCTGGAAAAGTTCGGGAAGCGGCTTGCCAGTTCCCATATAAGGGTCCTCGTCGGAAGAACTTCTGGACTAATTCTAGAGAGGCCTAGGTCAGCAACCGTCGTAAAAGGTTTCGGGTGAGCGCTTCCACGCGACGGCCGGCTTCACGCCGGGTGCTCAGTCAGCTGGATTTAGCGCGAATCCGACGAATACCCAGATACTGGAGGACCGAAAAGGCAAGCACCACATAGGCAAAAGCAATCGCGGCTAGCTCTCCCGTCCGATTAATCTCCACCATGAAAACGAAAGGGATCGTTACCGCAACCCAGGCAGCATCACACCACACGATAACCATGGCAGGAGCCAGGGGAATGGTCTCCCGAGAGCAAAGCCAACCAAGGCCGGCTGAAAACCCGAGGAGCCCAACTCCCAGGGCAACGAGACCCCATGAAGTTGTCCAACCAATTGCCAAGGCCAGAGGGGATGAGGCCAGTACAAAAGCCATACCCGAGAGAAAAGAAAAGCCGGTATTCCCTCCCAAGCTTAGTCTCAATAGGCGGCTGGGATCGTGTTGCGGATTGCTCAAGACCTTACTCCCGTAGAACTTTTTACCACAGCGATGGAACTGGTAAAATCGGATTATCTGAATTGACAATAGCGCATAGGATAAATAAGCCCCGGTCTCTGTCGAAGCACTGGCCAGACGCGGGATGTCAAATCAGGATCCGTGGAGAGCTAAGCCCGGCAATCAACGACTCGGGGAGTGCCGGGCGGTCAGATCATCGATGCCGTTTCCAGCCGTGATCGTCCCGCGGATTTCGAGGGTCGAGCTGCTCCCGGACAGGTTGCTAGTCAAATGACTGCTTCGTCGGCTTCGATGGCAACGTTCAAGCTGTGATCATTCTGGTTGACAAACGGCGAGTATTTCTTTTGTGACACGATCGACGGCTTCGATGGATTCCTCACGTAGGGAAAGACGCGCCTGCAGGGCGATGGGCTCAATATTGGCCAGGCCGTGACTTGAACTCAAAACAATGGTGGGGCCTGGCCGGAGAAGTGACTCCACCCAATGCACCTTGAGGCCGACCACGACGTGAGCGAACGCCGTGCGTGTCTACGCCCCGCTCGAAACATCGCGATAGTTCACAGCATCCGAGTCGCGCTCAAGCTTCCAAGAGAACCATCGCAAGCGAGCGAGTAGATTCAAGAAGCGAAGGTGCTTGCTCAAGATCTCCCAGCCATAGC
>JAPKBZ010000096.1 GCA_028823175.1 Myxococcota bacterium | reverse complement strand
GAGGGGAAGAGGGGGTCGATAACGCCTCTTCTTTCCCCCTCGCCTCGGCCTCGCCATGGCGCCCCCGAGTGTTACTCCTCGCCGTGGCCGTCGACGCTTCGCATCATGTCGACGGAGCCACCCGATCCCGGTGAGGGGATTTCTACAATGCGTTCGTCGACGTCGTCGTATTCGAGTCGCAGCGCCCGGCACATGGTGGCGTGAAGATCGTAGGTGCACGTGATATAGGTCAGTTCGAGGATTGCCTCGTCGGAAAGCGTCGCCTTGAGGGCATCGAAGGTTGCGTCGGGAACCCTGCCTCCATCCTGGACCAGCGCATCCGTGTAGGCGAGCACGGCCCTTTCGATGGGGCTGAAACAATCCGCCGTTTGCCAGCCGGGGATGCCCTCAATGGATTCCTCAGCGAATCCCACCGAGCGCATGGCTTTGCAGTGCTGAGAAAAAACGAACTGGCTGCCGCGCAAATAGCCCGCCCGGGTCTGCCCGAGTTCACGCAATTTCGGGTCGATCTTCCGCTTTGGGCTTCGATAGAACTGAAACCCCGCCACCGCGTGGCGAAAGAGATCCGGAACTACCGCGAAGACTGTCCACCAATTGCCCGGGGTTCCCGTCTCCGTGCCAGGCTCGGCCACAGGATCTCGCCCATCGAAGAGTAAATCGTAGAGCTTGGCGATATCGGCCGGCGCCTCGGAACGCGAAATTTGCTTCAAGCGGGGCATGGGCAGGTCTCCTGATTTTATTTTTCCGGGCTGCTCGCCTCGGCAAAAGGTTTAGGACTCATCAGTGTCGGCGATGCGTCGCGATGCTCACCAGAGCAAGCGATCGAGGGGCACCCTAATCGTCGGGATCTCCGCGCGACCGGCGCGACTTCTTCAAGCCCGAACGCTGCTGCTTCGCTTCGCGATGCCGGGTTCGCGAACCCTGGGTCGGGCGGGTAGCTCGGCGACTGCGGGGCACATCGAGGGCATCGGCCACGAGTTCTGCCAGGCGAACGCGGGCGGCTTCGAGATTGCGTGCCCGACTCCGAAAACCATCGGCATGCACGATCAGGTCGCCCTCCCGGGTCAGCCGGGAAGCCAGCCGCTCGACCAGAATCATCCGGGCTCGCTCGGCCACGGCCGAGCTGGACTGAATATTCCAGCGCAGGGTTACACGGGTTGCGCTCTTGTTGACGTGTTGACCGCCGGGTCCGCTCGAACGGCTCGCGGACTCGCGAATTTCTCCCCATGAAATTCGCAGTCCACTCCCGACTTCGATATCCAGCTGCGCCAAGTCGCCTCTCCTTGCCTCAACAATTTCCCGCCCGGCCGGGGCCGTGATCCACCAACACCCGAACTTCTCGGCGACCTAGAACTCGACTAGAACTCGACGAGGACCTTGCACTGATCGGCCGGATTTTTCAGCGCCTCGAAAACCTGGGGTAGGCCCGCGAGATCGATGCGGTCGGTCACCATGGGCCAGGGGTCGATTCGCCCGGCATCCAACATGTCGAGAGTCAGCTGAAAGTCGGCCTTGTGGTAGGCCAGCACGAACTCGAGCCGCAATTCCTTCACGACAGCCACCCCGGGCACGAAATTATCCGGCCGCATACAGAGCCCAGCCACCACCACTTTGCTACGAGGTGCCGCAACTTTCACGCTCTGGGCCAGCAGCCCAGGCTTGCCCACGCACTCGAAAATAATGTCCGCCCCGCCGCCGGGCCGATCCGCCAGAATCTCGGCAGCCGCGTCGGTCCCCTCGGCGACGGCCGTCGCCCCAAGTGCGGTGGCCATGGCCCGCCGGCCATTGGCGGGTTCACTGACGAGAATGTGGCGGGCGCCGAGGAAGCGCGACCATAGAATCACGGCCAAACCGATCGGCCCGGCCCCCATGACCAAAACATCCTGTCCCGGTTCCAGCGCTGCGGCCTTCACTGCGTGGAGCCCTACGGCGAGGGGTTCAACCAGGGCTCCCAACGGGAAATCAACGGACTCGGGCAAGCGCACGCTCTCGTTGCTGCCGACCCGAACGTATTGTGCGTACGCCCCCGGCAGTTGGCCAAGGCCCGTGATCTCGAGCGCCGCACAGTGCATCACGTCCCCGGAGAGGCAATCCGAACAGCTCCCGCATCCGATGCCCGGCACCGCGGTCACCCGATCCCCGGGGCGAAATTTCCCCCGGACTTCACCGCCGACCTCCACGACCTCGCCCGAAAATTCGTGCCCCATCACGCAACCCTTGGGGAGGCCCCCGGGTTGGCTCGCCGCGTGTAAGTCCGAACCGCAAATTCCGCAGCAGCGGACCTCCACCACGAGATCCGTGGGGCCGGGCGTAGGGTCGGGAACCTCCTCAACCTCCAAGGGCCGGTCGGCGCTATGGAACACAGCGGCTTTCATGTTTTTCTCCCCCCCAAGCATACCCGCTAAAAATTCCGACGCTGGGCCGGAAGCTCGCCCCGAGCGAAAATCGGTGGCCGTAAACCCAGTACTTTCCTGGCGCCCGGGCACGGTATGCTTGGGGGGTAGAACCCAGTCGAGCCCCCACCCGAGGAGAAAAAGATGCGCGCTGCCCTGGTCGAAGCCCCCGGATCCCCCATCAAGATCGACGACATCCAGATCGACGACCCGGGCCCCGGTCAAATCCGAGTCGCCGTGAAATATTGCGGTTGCTGCCACTCCGACCTCTCCATCGCCGAGGGCTCGTTTCCGGCCCCGACTCCCATCGTGCTTGGCCACGAAGCCTCGGGCATCGTCGACGCCGTCGGCGCGGGAGTGAACCATCTGCAGCCCGGCGACCACGTCGTCCTCACGCCAGCGCCCCCCTGCGGCACCTGTTATTTCTGCGTACGGGGCGAGGCCAGCAGTTGCGTCAACTCCCTCTCCATCATGACGAACCAGCTCAGCGAGGGGCATACCGGCCTCGCCCGAGGCGAGGAAACCGTCTACCGGGGCGTCGGCCTCGGCGCCTTCGCCGAGTATGCGCTCACCCTGGCCAACGGAGCCGTGAAGATCGATTCCGAAATTCCCCTCGAGGTCGCGTGCGTGGTGGGCTGCGCGGTACAGACCGGAGTGGGCTCAGTCCTCAATACAGCCCAGGTTGTCGAGGGGGCCACTGTGTTGGTGATGGGCCTCGGCGCCATCGGGCTCTCGGTCGTCCAGGGCGCGCGTCTGGCCGCCGCCACACGCATCATCGTCTCGGACCCCGTCGCCCAAAGGCGGGAGATCGCCGGCGCCCTCGGAGCCACCGACTTCATCGACCCCAACTCCGAAGACGTGATCGAGCGCGCCCAGAGCCTGACCGGCGGCATCGGGGTCGACTACGCCTTCGAATGCGCCGGGCGGGCAGAATTGATCTCGGCGGGTTTCCTGGCCGCCCGCAATCATGGCACCATCGTATGCGTCGGCGCGCCGCCCATCCACGAAAACATCAGCCTGGCCCCGGCCGCACTCTTCGTCATGAGCGAAAAAAGGCTGATGGGAACCCTACTCGGGGGGAGCAACTCCTTGCGGGAGATCCCGCGATTGATCGGCCTCTACCAAGCGGGCCGCCTGGATCTCGAAGCCCTGATCACCGCACGGCGCCCCCTCGAGGAAATCAACGAGGCCATGGCGGACCTCAGCGCCAGCCGAGGAGTTCGCACCATTCTCGAAATCTGAGGCCCCGGCCCGATGGAACCTTCCGCGGGCAGCAGACATCGGAATATCTCCCGGAGCAGAGAAGCCGAAGACAACGCACACCGACCCACCCTGGAAACGAGAGGAATGCATGCGCCGAATCGCACCCCTGCTGGACAATCAGGTCACCGACGAAAGCCTCTACCTCGGGCGAAGGACCTTCCTCAAGAATTCTGCCACAGCGGCTCTCGTAGCCGGACTTCCCCTCTTTCCGGGCTGCGGAAACGACGGCAATGCCAAAGCCGAGGCTGCGATTTCCGAAACCCGACCCCTGGCCGAGATCACCCCCGCCCCGGCCCGCTTTCGGGTGGATGAACCGCAGACCCCGGAGAGCGACGCCACGACTTACAACAATTTCTACGAAATGGGGACGGGCAAGGACGACCCCGCGCGCAATGCCCACCTCCTGCGCAGCGAACCCTGGTCGGTGACCGTGGAGGGCGAAGTGGCCCGGCCCGGAGTCATCCCCCTGGAAGATTTCCTTCGCCCCCATCCCCTCGAAGAGCGTATTTACCGCCTGCGCTGCGTGGAGGCCTGGTCGATGGTGATCCCCTGGGTGGGAATCCCGCTGGGTGATGTTCTCCGCCGACTCGAGCCCACCTCGAAAGCCAAATACGTCGCCTTCGAAACCCTCCTCGATCCCGAGCAGTTGCCCGGCCAAAAACGCCGAGTCCTCGATTGGCCCTACCGCGAAGGCCTTCGCATCGACGAAGCCATGAACCCCCTGGCCCTGCTGGCCGTCGGCATGTACGGACGAACGCTTCCCGGCCAGAACGGAGCGCCCTTGCGCCTGGTCGTTCCCTGGAAATACGGATTCAAGAGCATCAAGTCGATCGTTCGGATTCGGCTCCAGGAAGAGGAACCCGCCACCTCCTGGAATCTGTCCGCACCCCGGGAATATGGCTTCAACGCCAACGTGAATCCCGAGGTCAGCCATCCGCGCTGGAGCCAGGCCCGGGAGCGCCGCATCGGGGACTGGAGCAAGCGTCCCACCCTACCCTTCAACGGGTATGCCGAACAGGTCGCCGGTCTCTACGCAGGAATGGATCTGCGGCGGAATTTCTGAGATGAAGGTCGGCGACAGACCGGTCCGCATCGGAGTTGCCATCGCAGGCCTCGTGCCGGGAGCCTTCCTGGCCGCGGCGGCGGTAGGTGACCGGCTGGGGGCCGATCCCGTGGAGGCCATCCTTCACGAGAGCGGCGAGTGGGCGCTGCGCTTCCTGCTCCTCTCTCTCTGCATGACGCCGCTCCAGCGGTGGCTCGGCGCGCCGGGGCTGATCCGTCACCGCAGAACCCTCGGCTTGCTCGCCTTCGGGTATGCCGCGATCCACTTCTCCATCTATCTCTCCCTCGATCTCGGGTTTGACTTCGGGGCGCTCGCCGAGGATCTCACCGAGCGCCCCTTCATCGCCATCGGGTTCGCCGCCCTGCTCGGACTCACGCCCCTGGCCCTGACCTCCTCCCGGCGCGCCATCCGCAAGCTGGGCAAGCGCTGGCAGCGCCTTCATCGCCTGGTCTATCTCGCCGTCTTTCTCGCGGCGATCCACTTTCTCTGGTCGGCCAAGGCCGACCTTCTCGAACCCGGCATCTACGCCGGCTTTGCCGCGCTCCTGCTCGCCCTGCGTGTCGTTGGCCGAGCCGGGCAAAAGCCGGCCGACTATGCGAGGCTTGCGCGCGCTGAGGCTCGACCGGGTTCCGGTCAACCCTAAGCATCGATTCCCAACGGGAAGGACGGATACCCTGGGCGACCAAGAACTCGAAGAGGAAGAGCGCACGCCCTCCGCCAATCACTATGGAGACGACGTTCGCGTACTCGACGTCGAGGGTCGCCGCTTCTACCTCGTGGGAACAGCGCATATTTCTCAGCACTCGGTGGACCTCGTCCGCCAGGTCATCGAACGCGAACAGCCCGATCGTGTTTGCGTCGAACTCGACCAGCAACGCTACGAGGCGCTCTCCCAAGAGAAGAGTTTCGAGGCCCAGGACCTGCGAGAGGTCATCCGCAACCGCCAACTCGCCGCCCTGCTCATGAATCTGCTCCTGGCGAGCTATCAAAAGCGGCTGGGCATGAAACTCGGAGTCACCCCGGGCAAGGAACTTCTCGAAGCCACGCGTACCGCCGAAGAGAATGATATCCCCATTTCCCTGTGCGACCGGGACGTGCGCATCACCCTACGTCGCGCCTGGTCGGCGATCTCCTTCTGGCACAAAATCCAACTCGCCACGGGCGTGATGGCCAGCGCCTTCGAGGATACCGAGATCAGCGAGGACGAACTCGCGCGGATTCGCCAGCAGGACGTTCTCTCCGAGCTCATGCGCGAACTCGGCGAGGCCATGCCGAAGCTCAAGACCAGCCTGATCGACGAACGGGATGCCTACCTCGCCCACAAGATCATTGAGAGCGAAGGCCAGAAAGTCGTTGCCGTCGTGGGCGCTGGACACGTCGAGGGAATGTCCAGGGCCATCGAGGCCGGGCAGCAAACCGACCTCGGCAAACTCGAGAGCATCGACCCGGTGTCGAGTGTCTGGAAATGGATCGGCTGGGCCATCCCCACCCTGATCGTCGGCTCCATCGGCTGGATCGGCTATTCCCAGGGCTTTGCTCGGGCGGGAGAGAACGCCCTCTTCTGGTTCCTCGCAAACGCGATTCCGAGTGGGCTCGGAGGGCTTTTGGCCTTCGCTCACCCCCTGACCAGCTTGGCCGCCTTCTTTGCCGCACCCTTCACCAGCCTGACGCCGTTGATCGGCGCGGGCTACGTGGCGGCCTTCGTCCAGACCTGGCTGGTTCCGCCGACGGTTCAGGAGATCCGGAGCGTCGGCGAAGAGATCGCCACGGCCAGGGGTTGGTGGACCAATCGCCTCCTCCGTATCCTCCTCGTCTTCATCCTGACCACCCTGGGCAGCGTCATTGGAACCTGGGTCGGCGGGGTGGAAATCGTCAGCAATCTCTTCGGCTGACCCGGATACCCCCTCCAGGCCACGCTAGGTTTCCGGTATGGCGTGGGCATCCGAACTCGTGGCGCAGGCGGGGCCGCTCCTCACCCTTGCCCTGATCATTCTCGCAGGCGTCTCCCTCGGCGGACTCGCCCGCCGTTTGGGCCTACCCGGAGTCACGGGCCAAATCCTGGGTGGGGTACTCCTGGGCCGCGCGGGGCTCGATCTCTTTGACGATTCGGCGCTGCAGAGCCTCGAGCCCCTGACTCACCTCGCCCTCGGGTTGATCGCCGTCACCGTGGGGGCCCACCTCAACCTCCAGCGCCTGCGCAACGCGGGCAGGCGCCTCGTGTACCTGCTGCTCGCCGAATCGCTGATCACTCCCCTGGTGGTTTTTGCGGCGCTCTTCGCGCTCCCCGGCAGTTCGCCTCAACTCGCGCTCTTGCTCGCCGCCATCGCGATCGCCACCGCACCCGCCACGATCGTGGCCATCGTCAAGGAGACCCGCTCCAAGGGCGTTTTCGTCAAAACCCTGGTGGCCGCCGTCGCGCTCAACAACATGGCCTGCATCGTGCTCTTCGAAATCGCTCGCAGCGCGGGCGCAACGCTCTGGTCTCCGGAGCTTCCGGGCCTGGGGGGGGCGGCGGCGGGAGCCCTGGCCGAGTTGCTCATCGCGGCCGGCATCGGAGCGGGGGTAGCCCTGATCATGGACCAATTTGCCCGCCTTGCCCTACGCCCCGAAAGGGTCACCACCGGGGCCGTCGTCGCCCTGGTCTTCACTACGGGCCTCGCCACGAGCCTGGGGGTCTCTCCCCTGCTCGCCTGCCTCGTCCTGGGCATCGTCCAGACCAATATCACCCAGGCCCGCAGTCACCTGGTCGACTCCGTCTTCTCCGACTTCGAGCCGACGATCCTCGCGATCTTCTTCACCCTGGCCGGCATGCACTTGGATATCGTCCACCTCCAACAGGCCGGGTTCATGGCGGCGGCGTATTTCCTCGCCCGGGCGGCGGGCAAGTGGACGGCGGCGAATATTGCCATGCGCTTGGCCGGGGCCACGGAACGCGTTCGACGCAATCTCGGGCCCGCCCTGATTCCCCAGGCAGGGGTCGCCGTGGGGCTCGTCATCGTCATTCAGAACGACGCCGTCTACGCCCCACTGGCCGGGTTGCTGAGCGCCATCGTGCTCTCGGTCGTCGCCGTCAACGAAATATTCGGCCCGATTTTCACCCGGATCGCCCTCAAGAGAGCCGGCGAGGTGGGTAAGGACCGACTCCGCCTGATCGATTTCCTCCAAGAGGAGAATATCGTCACCAACTTTCGCGCCGAGGACAAAGGCCAGGCGATCGTCGCCTTGGTGGATCTCCTCATCAGAAGCCACAGCCTCCACGCCGTCGATCGCGACGCCCTGCTCGAGAGCGTGCTCGCCCGGGAGGCCCAGGCCTCCACCTGCTTGGGCGGAGGCCTGTCGGTTCCCCACGGCATCCTGCCCTCGGGTTTTCCTATGGCGGGCGTGATGGCCCTTTCGGAGCAGGGCCTCGACTTCGACACCCCCGACGGCCGGCCCATCCACTGCATGGTTCTCCTCGGCACCTCGCCCGAGGAGCGCGACCGCCACCTTCAGGTCCTCGCCACCCTGGCCCGAACCGTGGGCCTAGGCCCGGATTTCCAGAATCAGCTCTTCAATGCGAATAGCGCCGCCCACGCCAGCGAATTGCTCCACGGCGAAGAATTCGAGGACTTCAACTATTTCCTCGAATCCACGAATGATCGCGCCCCGGCCGCGTAATCCCCCCGAAGGACATCCTTCTTCGCGACCCGAAAACCGGCGCCCCCCGGACTCTCCCGGGTTCGCGTGGTAAGCTCATCGTCTCCCGCCCCTGGGCAACAAGGGATAACAAGGGGCAGCAAGGGATAACAAGGGAAGCCAGCAAAGCCACCGGACGGCCTTCGCGAAGGAGCCGGAACAGGGGGCTGAAGCTGGGGCCAGACCGGGGCCAGAAGAGGTGAGAGAATGCGGCAATACCTGGATTTGCTCGAAACGGTTCTGGCCCGGGGCGAGTCCCGGGGCGACCGAACGGGAACCGGAACCCTCAGCCTCTTCGGCGCCCAATTGCGCTTCGACTTGAAAGCCGGCTTCCCTCTGGTCACCACCAAGAAGGTCCACTTCAAAAGCGTCATTCACGAACTTCTCTGGTTCATCTCGGGCGACACCAATATCGAATACCTCCAGCAGAACGGGGTATCGATCTGGGACGAGTGGGCCGACGAAAAGGGCGACCTCGGCCCCGTCTATGGCTCTCAGTGGCGCAATTGGCCCACACCCGGCGAGCGCCAGGAGGGCATCGACCAGTTAACCGATGTGGTCGAACGGATCCGCCAGGAACCCGAGTCCCGGCGCTTGATCGTCAGCGCGTGGAACGTCTCCGAGATCCCCCGCATGAAGCTTCCCCCTTGCCACATGCTCTACCAGTTCTACGTGAGCGGCGGACGCCTTTCGTGCAGCATGTACCAACGGAGTTGCGACCTCTTCCTGGGCCTGCCTTTCAATATTGCCTCCTACGCGGCGCTCACCCAGATGGTCGCCCAGGCCACGGACCTCGAGTTGGGCGACTTGATCATCTCCCTGGGCGATGCCCACATCTACTCGAACCATGTAGACGCGGTGAACACCCAACTCACCCGAGAGCCCCGTTCCCTTCCCACCCTACGACTCGACCCCTCGGTCAAGTCGGTCTTCGATTTCCGCTACTCGGATTTCCATCTCGAAGACTACACCCCCCTGCCGAGAATCTCGGCCCCCATCGCGGTCTGAGCCGGTGCGAGTTTCCATCGTCGTCGCCGTCTCCGAAAACGGGGTGATCGGGGCCAAGGGCGGGCTGCCCTGGGATCTCCCGGACGACCAGAAATTTTTCAAGACCCTCACCCTGGGCGGGTGCATCATCATGGGGCGGGGTACGCACGATTCGGTGGGCCGACTTCTCCCGAAGCGCACCACCTTGATCATTTCGCGCAACCCCGAATTCAGCGTCGAAGGCGCCCAGGTTTTTTCTGCCTTCGGTGACGCCGTGGCCTGGGCGCGCAGCCAGCACCTCGCCGAGGTCTTCGCCGTCGGCGGCGCGAGCGTCTATGCCGCCGCACTTCCCCTGGCCGATCGCCTCTACCTGACCCGAGTGCACGCCGAGGTCGAGGGGGAGACCCGGATGCCCGGCCCCCCGGACCCCGCCGACGCGGGTTTCCAACTCGTGAGCGAAGAGCGCCGCAACCCGGACGAGCGCCACGCCCTCGCCTTCACGTTCCAGACCTGGGAACGCTCGAGCGCCTAACCAAAAACGAGCCCGCACTCCCCGCACTCGAGGTCGTTCTGGCCCAGGCGCGCTTCGCAGGCCGGGCAGGCTTCGGCTCCGCTCGACTCCGGAGCCGCCTCGGTCTCAAAGACCGCGAAGACCTGCTGATCGATTGCCCGGGCCGCCTCGAGATCCTCCGCGCCAACCCAGGTGCCGTACAGGGCTTCGCCGCCAAAGCGCTTGGGATCGATGCCCCCCTCGGCGGGACTCCGGGTATCCGGCTGAACTCGGTGGGCGACGCCCACCTGGGTGAGGGCATCCGAAATGGCCCTTGTCCAGGGAAGAGGACCGACGCGAACGCATTCGAGGGCGTCGACCTCGGGAAAATTTTCGGGTTCGGGCTCCGGCGGAATCGAATGCGGGGGCACCAGGGCCACCTCGCAACGCGCGCAATGGAGGACGGAGAGAGTGAACTCGTCTCCGCAGGACGGGCATACCTGGTAGTCGTAACTCACGAAACCTCCGCAGCAGGGATGGGAAGGGGCCGACCGCCGGCCCCGCTCGGATCCTACCCCAGGCAAGAGCCCGCACTCGGCCGGCCACCCAGAGGGTATACTCTGCCCCCGTGTCCCCTTCTAGCGACTTCTCACCCGAGCCCACGAGTATCCCGCCCCGCCCCGCCGCACTGAGCCGCACCCTCTCCGAGGGCGGCGGAGTCAGCGCCCGGGCGCTGATCGGGAGCAATCTGATCGCCGAAGCCATGTCGCTCCGAGATATGGCCCCCACCGCGGCCAATGCCCTGGGACGGGCCCTGATGGGCGCGGTGCTGATTGCTGTGACGCCCAGCGCCGAGGCCGACGATCGGGGCGAGGACGAGGGCGAGAGCATCCAGCTGCAATTCCGAGGCGACGGTGCCCTGGGCAGTGTTCTCGCGATCTCCGATGCCCGGGGCCGAGTGCGCGGCACCGTGGACCACCCCGAGGTCGACCTCTCTCTCGCCGATGGCAGCCCGGATGTCGCCCGGGCCATCGGACTCGGCACCCTGACCGTGGTGCGCCACAAGCCGGGCTGGCGCGAGCCCTACTCGGGCATCGTGCCCCTCACCAGCGGAGAAATCGCCCAGGACATCACCCTTTACCTCAGCGAGAGCGAGCAGATCCCTTCCGCCGTGGGCCTTGGGGTCGCCATGGCCAACGATGAGAGCGCGGTGGTCGCGGCGGGCTTCCTGCTCCAGATGCTCCCCGGCGCAAGCGAAGCCGAGGTCGCTCAGGCCGAGAAGAACGTGCGGGCCATGCCTTCCCCTTCGGATCTAGCCCTGACCGGGGCCGACGCCGACGAGATCCTCGATGGGCTGCTCACGGGGCTCGGCTCGCGAACGCGCACCCACTCGCAGCCGATCTTCTATTGCCCGTGCACCCGGGAGCGCGCCCTCGCCACCCTCGCGATGCTCGAGGTCGATGAACTCCAAAGCATCGTGAGGGACGGGGTCGGGCAGGAAGTCTGCTGCCATTTTTGTGCTCGGGCCTACTTGCTCTCGCCCGAGGAGGTCGGGCGCCTGCTTGGCGGCGCCGAACCCGCCCGCTAGGCTGAGCGCACTCGACACGGTGAGCGCGAGCCGGGGAGGAGGCGGAATTGGACGACGAAACCTGGACACCGGGAAGTCAGCCGCCGGGGCACCCGAGCGCCGAAGCTCCCCCCGCCCTCTCGCGCTTCGCCCATCGCGAACGCCCGGTGGCTAGCCCCAAGGCGACCCCGGCCCGGTCCGCACCACCCGTATCCGAAACCAAGCCCTCCCTTTGGCGGCGGATCGCTCAGGCCCGAGCACCCGAAACCGAGCCCGGCGCCAAGGCGCTCCTCGAGCGGATGCGCGCGCTCGAGGTTCGCCACGAAGCCGATCGAGCGGTCAGCGCCGAGCGCCTGGCCCGCACCGAGCGAGCCCTCGACGACCTCTACCGGCAGCAGGAAGACCCCGCTCTGGCCGAGTTGCGCGAAAGATTGGTCGGCCTCGAAATCGACCAAGCCGAGGCGGACGAGGCCCTCAGGGCGAGCGTCCTACGCCTCAAGTGGTTGGCCGGTGCGGTGCTCGCGCTCAGCCTGGGCCTGGCTGCCGCCGCCCTGCTCCTTGGGTTGGGCTAGCGACACCCGAGCCAATCACCTTGACAGCATGCCCGGAGACTGGAACACTACATCCTGATGTAAGGGTATAAGGATCAACGCCCAGCCTGGATTCGCGGCAGAGGCCTGGTGCCTCCCTTAACTCGCGGCCTTTGAGCCAGGGCACCCGAGAGCCCACGACAAGCCCACACAAGCCCATCACAAGCCCATCACAAGCTCACCACAAGCTCACCACAATTCAATCACAACCCGAACCATCTACCCCCGAGGGGAAATCCATGAGCGAACTCAGCCAACAGTCCTTCAAGATCGCCGACATCCACGAGGCCGAATTTGGTCGCAAGGAGATCCGCCTAGCCGAGCACGAGATGCCCGGGCTGATGGCGTTGCGCGAACGCTATAGCGGGACTCGCCCCCTCGATGGCGCCCGGATCATGGGCAGCCTGCACATGACGATCCAGACCGCGGTCCTGATCGAAACCCTGGTGGATCTCGGTGCCGATGTGCGCTGGGTCAGCTGCAACATCTTCTCCACCCAGGACCACGCGGCGGCGGCGACGGTGGTGGGCCCCAACGGAACCCCGGAAGCGCCCGCCGGCATCCCGGTTTATGCCTGGAAGGGCGAGACCCTCGAAGAGTATTGGGACTGCACCGAGGCCGCCCTCATGTGGCCCGACGGCGGCGGCCCCGACCTGATCGTCGACGACGGTGGCGACGCCACCATGCTCGTCCACAAGGCGGCGGAATTCGAAAAGAGCGGCAAGGTGCCCGAGTTCAATCCCGAGACCGACTCCGAGGAGTGGGGCGTCATCCTCGGCCTGCTCACCCGAACCCTGGCGGACCACCCCGGCTCCTGGACGAAGATCGCCGCGGGCCTGCGCGGCGTTTCCGAAGAGACGACCACCGGCGTGCATCGCCTCTATCAGATGGCCGAAAGGGGCGAGTTGCTCTTCCCCGCCATCAACGTCAACGACTCGGTGACGAAGAGCAAATTCGACAACGTCTACGGCTGCCGCCACAGCCTGCCCGA
>JAPKBZ010000198.1 GCA_028823175.1 Myxococcota bacterium | reverse complement strand
GCGAATCATCACCAATGCCGCCGATGATGGTGTCGTCTCCTTCGGTGCCGCCGATCGTGACGTGATCACCACCGGTGTACATAATGACTCGCGTCGGATCGGGAACAAAGAGATTGGCCGTGAGACGGTCCGCGTCGCGAATGATCAAGGGGACCAGAACTGAGTCACCTTCGGGGTCAACATTGCCCCCGGAAGCCAGAACCGCTGCCTGAGCATCCGCGACCGCTGCATTTGCATCGTTCACGGTTGCAGGCGTGCTGTTCTCAACAGCCCGATTCGCGGCAGCAACGTCCACGCTGGAAGTCACCACCGCAGCAGCGGCTGCCTGAGCGGCTGCGTTAGCCACGTTAAAGAGAAGCTCCTGTGCAACCACATTCTGCTGAGCCACGTCGATATCCCCGAGACTACCCGCAGCTCCCTGGGTATCCGAGATCACGACTATAGCTCCAGGCGCGAGCCCCGAACCGACGCAGAACAAGGGGCTGGTCCCCGTGCAGACAACCTGGCCCGGGAGATTGGAAACCACCGAGCCCCCAACATTCTGGGTGCTGACTTCGAGGAAGAAGGTTCCGTCTGCGTCCGCGACACCCGTGGCAAGAATCGCCGGGCCATTTGCGGTTACGCGTCCTAGTTCGCCCTTGGCGATCAGGACCTGAAGGGCGGCAGCGTTGGCGCCTGCCTGGGCCGAATCGGCGGCCCCCTGAGCATTAGCTGCAGAAGCCACGGCTGCGTCCCGCGCGGCGACGAGGCCTGCGTCGGGACCTGAATTACCCGAGAGTGCGGCTGCATTTGCAGCGTCCAGAGCTTCGTTAGCGGCCTCAAGTGCCTCTATCGCGGCTGCGGCATCGTCGGCCTGGGCTGTATTGAACTGCTGATCTATATCCACTTCCAGGATGTGGTTCGGAAGTGTAAAGAGACTCAGCGGCAAGGTGCCCGAACCGGGCTCACCCAGATCGGAGTTCCGCATGACGATGGCGGTGAAGGGATTCGACTCCAAAGCACTGAGCAGGTTCAGAGTACCAACGCGGAAGAGGTAGTACATCCGGTCGCCGTTCTGAAGTCGCTCGAGCTGGTTTTCGAACACGAAGTTATGGCTCGAGCCAAGATAGCCGCCAAAGGGCATGCGCTCTTCGGCCAGGCCACCATTCCAGAAATCGATATCATCGAGCCCGGTCAGGCTGTCTCCTGTGAGCGAACCGTCGGCATCCGGAATATTGGCCCAAGCACCCAGGCTGAACAGGAAGTCCGCTGCGTCAGTGGGGGTCCCGATCGTCGAGACAAAACCCGTATCGGTGCAGAACGTCGCGCTCAAAACGCCCACGATTGCACACGCCGCGTCCCGGCGAGCCTCGAAGGTCTTGTTGGGATCGTCTTCATTGCCGACGATTCCGTCATTACCGGCGAGCAGCGGGTGCGTGCCGTAGGCGGCCAGGAAGTTCACAAAGGAAGCCTCGTGACGGAGGTTGTCCAGATAGTCGGCCCAGCTGCCATAAGGGGCAAGTCGCATGTCGCCCGTCGCGGCGAAGAACGTCTTGCGTGCCGCGTTGAGCGCCGGGTTACCGACATCACGACCACGGGCGATATTGATCGCACCCAGATCCAGCGGCAAACCGACCAGGTTGTTAGACAGTGCGCCCGTAATGAACTCATCGAGTTCATTACCCTGAGTGCGCGTCAAACCACGAATCACGGCACCGGTGGCCTCCTCGGGAGTCATCGTCGGCGTACCGTCGGCTGTGGAGTTATAAAACGCAAGAGGGTTGAGAAACGCTTCGAAGAGACCGAGCTGCTCATCCGCAGTCGTCGGGTCCAGGGCGCCCGCATCGGGAATGACGTTGAAGTCGACGTCGTAGCGAGGCACGGTTTCAGTCAGCATCGAGTGACCGAAGCGATACACGGACTGAGAAAACTCAGCCGTAATCGACGGGTCAACGTTGGTGTGATAGCCCGAAAAGGGGTCCTTCAGACCCGCCAGAGTCGGCCCGAATTCATCAAAAACGACCCGGTTGTACTCCATCTCGGTCACGAAGCGAGCGGACTGAAAGATACGTTCGCCGTTCCAGTGGAGAGGCAGATCGCGGATCAGAGCCTCAATTTCCTCTTGGTTGACGAGCGAAGCGTCGGTGACCTTGAAGGAAGGGGTGGTCCAGTTCAAAGCATTGAACTGATCCATGGTGATTTCGTCTTCGAGCCACCGGTTCAGGAATTCCAGACCGCGGACAGCACCGCGATCGGCCACGGCATCAAGCGCTTGGCGCTTGGTGACGTACACGAGCCGGTTGTGCTCCCTGTGGAAAATCGTGTGGACAGTGGTCAGCGCGATGTTCTCATTACAGCGACCGTCTCCACAGATAAAGTGAACGCCGAGGAGCTCATCGTCGTAGTAGCCGTCGGCCGAGTTTGCCCGAACGCCACGAGTTGCCTGGCCCGCGAGCATGTCGATTCGGTCATTCAGCACGCTGTCGGGATCGGGAAGTTTTCCGCCCGGGTTGGCCGAATGGGCCACGTCCAGGAAGAAACTGTGATTGGCGCGAATGGCGCGGCTACCATCGACCGGGTCGGTGAGGTTACCCTCGAGCAAGTAGTTCCCATCGGCCAGTGGACCGGCGAGGCGAGAGGCCTCGGTCGGGCATGCGGC
>JAPKBZ010000095.1 GCA_028823175.1 Myxococcota bacterium | reverse complement strand
CTTGGGAGAGGCGATCTGGCGCGGCCTGCTTTAGGCTCGCGGGATGGAAGAATACCGAGGCAAGCTGCCCGAACGCGGCCAGGATTGGGACGCCCTCCGCACGCAGATGGAGAGCCTTCGCGAGGGAGACGCCGATTGGCGGAACGCTCGCACCGCAGTCTATATCTTCAACGCGGGTGAGGACGTCTCTCGCGTCGCCCGGGAAGCCTATGCGCTGTATCAGGCGGAGAATGGACTGGGCCCCCTGGCTTTTCCCAGCCTGAAGCGGATGGAGGACGAGGTCGTCGGCATCGGCCTGGACCTACTCCACGGCCCCGCCGGCGCTTGCGGGAACATGACCGCAGGTGGCAGTGAGAGCATCCTGATGGCGGTGAAGACCTGCCGAGATCAGGCGGCGGCGAAGGGGCGCAATGTCGTGGGTGCCCGGGTGGTGGTACCCGCCTCGGCGCACCTCGCTTTCGACAAGGCTTGCCACTACCTGGGCCTCCAAATCGTGCGCGTCCCCCTGGCCCCGGATTATCGAGCCGATCCGGAGGCGATCTCCGAAGCCATCGACGACGAGACCCTGATGATCGTGGGATCGGCTCCCTGCTTCCCCTATGGCCTGATCGATCCCATTGAGCGCCTCTCGGACCTCGCCCTGGAGGCGGGGGTATGGCTTCACGTGGACGCTTGCGTGGGCGGCTATTTCGCCCCCTTCGCGCGAATGAACGGGGTCGATGTTCCTCCCTTTGATTTCGAGTTGCCCGGCGTGGCCTCGATCTCAGCCGATCTTCACAAATACGGCTACGCCGCCAAGGGCGCATCGACGATCTTCCACCGAACCGAGGAGCAGCGCGAGTTTCAGGTCTTCGAGAGCGGGAACTGGCCCGGGGGCCACATGCGGACCCCCACCGCAGCGGGTACCCGGCCGGGCGGAGCGATTGCAAGCGCTTGGGCCGTCCTCCACGCCCTCGGTGTCGAGGGCTACCGGGAGAAGGCCCGCATCGTGTGCGAGACCCGCGCGCGAATGATGGCCGCCATCAACGCCCTTCCCGATTTCAGAACCTATGGGGAGCCCAAACTGGGACTCTTCCTCTTCGGCTCGGAAACCCTCGACCCCTTCAAGGTTTATGGCCGTCTGCTCGCCCGGGGCTGGTTCAGCGGCATCGTCACCGAACCGAAGGCGATCCACCAGATGCTCTCCCCCGCCCATGCCGGGGTGGTCGACGACTATCTGGCGGATCTGGAGGCCGCGGCGGAGGAGGTCCGAAACGGGGGCGAAGGCGAAGCTTCGGCCTCACCGCGTTACGCCTGAGTCTGCCGGGCCGGGATCAGTCGTTGCTCCAAACGATGGAAAGGGTGAACTGGTGGGTATTGAGGTTGACGTGCGGCCCACCCGAGGGCTCGAGCAGAGCTTGGCGGAACATGTACCGGGGTCCGAGGGCCAGACTCGAGGTGACCTGGTATTCGAGGCCGGCGCCCGCGCCCCATGCGAAACCCCATTCCACGTCATCAGCCTCGGAGAACCTTGCCGAGCCCAGGCTCGCGCCGATATAGGGATGGAGTTTTGAGGTCCGCGAGAAGTTGCCGATCCAGACCGCCGTCTGGAGATCAAAGCGGGAGGCGCTCGTGGATCCGGGGGCGGTAAATTGGTTGTACCCCAGCATCACGACGTCCCACCGCACGCGTTCGGAGAAGGTGACCCCCGCCGCCGCATCCAAGCCGAAGCCCCAGTAGCCAGGGCCGCTTTCGCCCTCGGCCGAGCGATTGGTCCGGCCGGCGCCGAGCCCAAGCTGCAGGTAGCCGGAAGAGTTCGAGCCCGAATCGTAATCCGTCGCGATGGCTCCCTGGGCCCAGGCGGAGCCTACAGGAAGGATGAGCACAAGGATCAGAACCCCGATGGTGGCGACGAAGTTTTTCTTCACGTTGATTCCCCCTTGGTGTAAGCGAGCCCCAATGATCGGGCACGGCGAAAGCCTCGCATCTCCCCAGGTCTTCGGCAACGGAAGGCCCGGGGTAAAGCGAATTCCCCCCGGCCATCGTTTTCCCGTCCGCCGGGGTTTCGGGCCGCTCGGTGTTAGTGGTCGTGGGAATGGCTGTGGTCGTGCCCGCCGCCGAACATCTCGCCGAGGGTCGCGAGCCAGGTCCGCAGGCCATTCCGCCAAATTGCCCGCAAGAGGAAGGCGACCAGCACTCCCGTTGCAAGCCCGGATAACGGGGAATGCGCGTGCTGGGCGGCAAGATCGGCCTGGGAGAGGACCGCTTCGAGACCCAGGGCGTTGGCCCCGAACGAAAAAGCCCACACCGAAGCGACCAGGGCGAGGAGCCCCATCCATGCCGCCCGGGGCCCGTAGGCCCGGCGCAGGAAGCCCACCGTCGCCAAATTTGTCGCGGGGCCCAGCAGCAGCCCGGCGAGCACGGCACCCGATGAAAACCCCTTCCCGATGAGGACCGCGGCGAGGGGCGTTGCGGCCGCGGCGCACACGTAGCTGGGAACCGCCACCAGGGAGACGATGAAGATATCGAGGCCCGATCCCGACCACGCGCTGGCCGCTCCGGCGGGCAACGCCGCCTGGGTATAGGCCGCGAGGATCAGGCCGACCAGGGTGAAGGGACCCACGTGGTGAAGGAGTTCGTCGAAGTGGTCGAGGACTCGGCGCGCAATGCCCTCCCGATTGGAGCCCGGAGCGACGGGTTCTTCTCGGCGAATCTCGCTCTGAGACCGCGGGGAGAAGCGGGCCAGAACGAGCGCTGCCACGATGGCCACCGCGAGCGCCGCTCCGAGCCGCACGAGAGCGAAGGGCCACCCAAGAAACCGAACCGTCAAGGCGAAACTCTCGACACCCAGCTCCGGGGTCGCGAGCAAAAAGGCGACGACTAGGGCGGGACCGGCGCCCCGGGTTCGCAGGGACTCCGCCAAGGGAAGCACCCCGCACGCGCAAATGGGCAGGGGCGCGCCCACCACAGCGCCCCGCACGGCCTGACGCAGGGAGTTTCCGCCCCGAAGCCAGCCCCCGGAGATGCGTCCGCCGAAAGTCTGGAGCAAGGCGGCGAGGGCGAGGCCGATCAAGAGAACCGGCGCGGTTTCCAGGGATAATTCGAAGAGCGCCGAAAAGATCTCGGGGCGCAGATCGGTCCCCAAAGCCTCCCCGTGTCCGTGCTCGTGAGCCCCCCCGGAGGCCAGCAGGACGAGGCCGATGCCCGCCGCGATGGCCGCCATATCGGCCAGCCGGCCCCGCAGATCCCGAGGCGCTTCCGCTCGCCAATCGTGCCCAATGACATGGAGCAGGAGCCCGCTCGCGAGGGCCAGGATCCAGGGCTCCGCGCGCGCCATCGTATCCGCCGGCGTGGCGCCCACGACGAGCACGCCCAGGACGGTGGCGGTGGCGACGCCGGCCGCGCGAAGGATGGCCTGCCGCACGCTGTAGCGGTCGGCATAGGCGAGTACCAAGACCCCGGTGATGGGCACCGTATGCGCCGCGATGGCCACCAAGCCTCCGATCTCGACGCCGCCGCTTGGCCCCAGGCCCCCGAAGAGACCCAGGGCCATACCATCGGCCAATTTGTGCGCGAGCAGCCCGATATAGCCCAACTCGACGGCGACCCACGAGGCATCCCCCCCGGCCCCGGGCCCCTGTCCCGCGCGTTGGGCTCGGTTTCGAACCAGGCTCTCGACACCAGCGGGGGCGACGAGCCCGATGCCGAAGACCAAAAGTGCCCACAGCCCCACCTGGCTCATGGCCGCAGGCAGCAGCTGAGTGAGGACAACGACTCCCGCTGCGACCAGGGCGAAGGTTCGGACCGGCTCGAGCCAGCGGCGACTGCGGGTGCCGAGCAGGACAACGGCGGCGCCCGCCGCTACGGATCCCACGGACACGGCCAAGGCGAGCCACACGATTTCATTCCCCCATTCGTGTCGTGCCGAACCGACCACCGGGCCCGGCAACGCGTGGGCAGTTTGATCGGGTGCGGGTTTCGACGCAAGGGCAAAGACCGCTGCCCTGGCCAGAGTTCCCCCCCCGGGATCCCTTCCCCTGCTGGAGGAGAATTCGAAACGCTGTGCACCTTCCCCCGGCTTATATGGGCCAGAGTTGCACCCTCGCCGGCGTTCAGGCGGGCTCTCACGCTAAGAAGGCCCCCCACAGACGCTTGGCACGACCTATGCATTACCAAGTCCCCGTAAGGGTTCTGAGTTCAAAAAAGATTCGAGTGCGCCACGGAGGCTCCGGCGGGCACCGGATTGAGAAGTGGGGGGAAAACAGATGGGCAAGCAAAACGACAACACGGACTTCGACGAATATTCCCGCGGGATGATGGCGGCGCTCACCGACGCACTTGCGCTCCTGGCCTCGACAGGGCCCCAGGTGGCGATCGCCGCGGCGGACATGCCGGCCCCTGCTGCAGACGATCGTTTCACTCGGGGTCGCAAGGAGGGTTGGGATCGGGCGGCGCTCATTATTCGAGCCGCCCAGGCGAGTTCGCTGATGCCGGGTCCGAAACCGACTTCAATTCGCCGGAACTTGGCGGGGACGCTTCTTTAGATCCAAGAAGCGACTCGCTCCCGGCGGGTCTCGCTGGCCCCCGCGAGACCCCGGCTCCGATTTAAGGCGCCCGCCTCCGCGTAGATCCTGGATTCCGGGATAAGGGCCCCGTGTCGCGTGGCGCCCAGAAGCGTATGCTTCGGGAGCGGCCTCGGCTAAGTCTCCGGGGACGGAGACGAGTGCCGCTGCGAGAGATAATGGGACCCGGCCTCCGGGCTTCGTTTTTAGACCCGACCCGAGAATTTTAAATCTAGGAGAACCCCGATGCAGGCTGCCGTCATGCGCGCCAATAATGTCCCCCTCGAGATCGAGGAGGTGGCCATCGATGACCCCGGACCGGGCGAGGTTCTCGTCAAGACCGCCGCGTCGGGGGTTTGCCATAGCGACCTCACGGTGATCGAAGGCGGGCTGCCGGTCCCCCCGCCCAGCATCCTCGGGCACGAACCCGCGGGCGTTGTCGAGGCGGTGGGTGCGGGCGTGACGGATTTTAGCCCGGGCGACCACGTGATCGGATGCCTTTCCTCGTGGTGCGGGGTCTGCAAATTCTGCACGGGCGGGCGCCCCTATCTCTGCCTGACGCAGTTTGCCGGACGGCCCGAGGGCGCTGCGCCCCGGCTGACCGCGGCCAACGGCGACCCCATTCTTCAATTCGGCAATCTCTCCTCCTTCGCCGAGAAGATGCTCTCGCCCGAGCGTTCCCTAGTCAAGATCCGGGACGACATGCCCCTGGACCGAGCCTGCTTGATCGGGTGTGGCGTGACCACCGGCCTCGGGGCTGCGCTCAATACGGTGAATATTCCGGCTGGGGCCAGCGTGGCCATCATCGGCTGCGGGGGTGTGGGCCTCGCCGCCCTCCAGGGTGCCCGCATTGTCGGGGCGGGTCAGATCATCGCCGTCGATGCCCAGGCATGGAAGTTCAACCTTGCCCAGAAACTCGGTGCAACCCACTGCGTCGACGCCAGCGACGTCGATCCCGTCGCCGCGGTCCAGGAGATCACCGGAGGCGGTGCCGATTTCGTCTTCGAGTGCATTGGCCTCGTTTCGACGGTCCAGCAGGCCGTTGCCATGACCGGTCGTGGCGGAACCTCGGTCTTGGTCGGTGTGGTTCCCATAACCCAGAAGGTTGAGATCTCTGCGGCGGATCTGACCCTGCAGGAAAAGAAGATCACGGGCTCATTCATGGGTTCAAACCGGTTCCGCTTCGACATGCCCAAGTACATCGACTTCTACCTGGACGGAAGACTCCACTTGGATGAGATGATCTCCTCCCGGCTCCCCCTGGCCGAGGTGAACGATGCCTTCGACCGTATGCGAAGGGGTGAGGCAGCCCGGCAGGTCATCGTGTTCGAATAGGAAGACGCGCATGTCCGATGAGTTCGTCCTCCGGGTTTCGACGTCTCCCGTCATGTCCTGGATCATTCGCCACATCAGTTCGCACCTCGACCCGCTCCTTTTTCGGGCGAGCAATGGCCGCTTCACGTCGATGGGTGTTCCCAGCATGCCCATGTTGACTCTCACCGCCCGGGGGCGAAAGAGCGGCAAGCGCCGCGCGGTCCACTTGGCCTGCCTCGAGGACGACGGCAGTTTCCTGGTCGTGGCGAGCGCCATGGGCCAGGCGCGACATCCCGCATGGAGCCTGAACCTCGATGCGAAACCCGACGTCGAGGTCCAGGTTCGGGGTCGACGCTTCTCAGGCGTAGCCAAAGTGCTTGAGCCCTCCGAGAAAGAGAGCGTCTGGCCCAGGGTGCACCGGGCGATTCCCCAGATGAAGGTCTACGAGAGCCGAACCGACCGAGCGATTAAGGTCTATCGATTGACGCCTCGGGAGGCCTAGGCCGCGGCATCGCTCGCCCGTATAGCCACAACCAGGAGACAAAATGGCACCGAGATACAAGGTCATTCAGTGGGCGACCGGCGTCGTGGGCAGCACGGCTCTCAGGGGCATCCTGCGTCACCCGCGACTCGAACTCGTGGGAGTCAAGGTCTATAACGATGACAAGGCCGGGCGCGATGCTGGGGACCTCGTGGGAATGGACCCAACGGGGATCATGGCCACACAGGATATCGAGGCCATCATGGCCATGGATGCGGACTGCGTCATCTACTGCCCCCTGCCCTGGAAGACGGACGAGATCTGCCGCTTGCTGGAGACGGGCAAGCACGTCATTACACCCTGTCCTTACTGGTTTCCCTTTCTTCAGAACCCGGAGGCCGCAGAAGCGATTGGTGAGGCCTGCAGGAAGGGCAACGTGAACATGCACGCTTCGGGGTGCAATCCCGGTGGTATTGCCGAGCGTTTTCCTCTGACTTTTACGGGTTGGTGCAACCGAATCGACCGAATCACCATGACGGAATGCGGAGATTGCCGAACCTATTCATCCGAGGGGGTCATGCGAAATCTGATGAACTTGGGCAAGACCCCGGAGGAGGCTGCCATCAACCCGATCAAAGAGGCTCTCGCACGCAGCTGGAACGAACCCATCGACATGATCGCCGAAGGCTTGGGGAGCGAAGTGATTTCCTATCGGGCCAAGCACGATTATATTCTCGCCAACCAGCCCATCGAAACCGCCGTTGGGATTATCGAAGAAGGCACCATTGCGCTGAACCACTACCAGCATATAGGGGTGACCGCTGAGGGAACCGAGATCATTCAGGAGCAGATCTGGTACGTCGACGATATCGAGCAAACCCGATTGCAGCGAAAAATGGATATTCCCCGGCAGTCTGGCTGGCGACTCAAGATCGAAGGAGATGTTAATTTGAACGTGGATATCGATTTCCCCTCCGAGTTGACCCAGGACGAGCGTGTTGCTCAGGGGCTTAGCACCACCGCATTTCACCTTGTCAACGCCGTGAGCCATGTCTGCGAGGCACCGAACCCCGGAATCAAGACCTACCTCGACCTGCCCATGATTACGGGGTGTATGGGCACCTACGAAACGCCTCGCTGAATCTCAAGCAGGCTGGGAAGATCGCATGCGCGGATTGAAGGACCTCCGGGTCGTAGACGCCTCGAGCGGAGTTGCGGGCCCTTATTGCAGTAAGCTCTTCGTCGACGCCGGGGCCGAGGTGATCAAGTTGGAGCCACCCGAAGGCGATCCCCTTCGGCGCTGGTCGGCCACGGGTGCCGATCTCGGGGGCCGCGATGGCGCGCTCTTCCGGCATCTGAATGCCGCCAAGCGCAGCGTGACCGGCGATTTGACCGAGGCGCTCCCGGGCCCCGGATCTCGCGACGAAATTCGCCGACTGGTGGCGAGTGCAGACCTAGTGATCGAGGATTCCGCACCCGATGCCTTGGACCGCTCCACCCTGCTCGAATCGGCACCCGGTTTGGTGTTGCTCTCGATTACTCCCTTCGGGCTTTCGGGCCCGTTGGCCCACCGAGCCGCGACGGATTTCACCCTTCAGGCCGAAAGCGGCTCGCTCGGCGCTCGGGGGCGGCCGGGCAAAGAGCCCTACCAGGCCGGGGGTGGCCTAGCCGCCTGGAGCAGTGGTTCCTTCGCTGCCGCCGCCGCATTGGCCGCGATTCGTCGGTCTCGCTCTACGGGGCACGGGGAGCTGGTTGATTTCTCGATGCAGGAAGTCACGGCCCTCGTCACCAATTGCTATATCGATCTCATGTGGGGGATCCTTGGGCGTCCGCCGATCGTGGGTTCGCTCCCGAACCTCGAGACCCCCTCCATCGAGCCCACCCGGGATGGCTTTGTCGGTTTTACCACCTACTCGGCCCAGCAGATGTCCGATTTCCTGATGATGATCGAGCGCCCAGATCTCCGCGAAAGCGGCGAGTTCGAACAATTCGGCCAGCGTTTGGGGAGGCTCGAGGAGTGGGAGGGCATCGTCCACGCCTATACGCGCGAGCATGAGAGCGCCGAGATCATCGAGTTGGCCCAGATGCTTCGGATCCCCGTCGCCCCGATTTGTGATGGCCGAACTGTCCTGGAGCAAGCGCAACTCCAGGCCCGGGGCGCGTTCGTCGATGACCCCTCGGGCGATTTCAAGCACCCCGTCGCCCCCTACAAGATTGACGGCGCTCGCCCCGCGGCGGCGGGGCCAGCCCCGGAGATAGGGGCGGATAACGGCCGGGTGGAAGACCGTTCACCCCGTCGTCCCAGCCCAAAGGGCGCCCCGGGTTTGCCTCTGGCTGGGCTGCGCATCGTCGACGCCACGACCTGGTGGGCGGGTCCCATCGCGACCCATACCCTGGCCCTCCTCGGAGCGGACGTGATTCACGTCGAGTCGATCCAGAGCATCGATGGCTGCCGCTCGGTGGGCGGAACCTTTGCCGGCCAGCATGAGGCCTGGTGGGAGTCGAGCTTTATTTTTATCTCCGCCAACGCCAACAAGCGTGGAATTACCCTGGATCTCACTCAGCCCCAGGGCATGGAAATCTTCGAATCCCTGATCCGAGAGGCCGACGTTCTGGTGGAAAATTTTAGCCCCCGGGTAATGGACGGGTTTGGGCTCAGCTGGGAGAGGATCCAGTCCCTGAACCCCCGCTGCCACTACGTCCGCATGCCGGCCTTCGGTCTGGACGGTCCGTGGCGGGAAAATGTCGGTTTCGCGGCCACCATGGAGCAGATGGCCGGGCTCTCTTGGCTGACCGGCCACGAGGATGACCAGCCGAGAATCCAGCGCGGGCCCTGCGACCCGATTGCAGGGCTCCACGCCGCCTTCGCCATCCTGGTTGCTCTGAACGAGCGCGAGTCGTCGGGTCGCGGCCATTTTGTCGAGTGCTCGATGCTCGAAGCTGCCCTGAATGTCACCGCGGAGCAGGTCACCGAGTACACCGCCTATGGAAACCTGATGCGGCGCCAAGGAAACCGAAGCCCGGGGGCAGCTCCCCAAGGCCTCTATGCCTGCCAGGGGCATCGAGTTTCCGAGAACCCGCAATGGCTCGCACTTTCAGTGGAAACGGCCGAGGCATGGGAGGCCCTGGTAGGCTGGCTGGGCGAGCCCGACTGGGCCCAGGAAATCGGCGCCACCCTCGCCGAGCGAAGGGCCGCCCAGGATGAGATCGATGCACACCTGAGGCCCTATTTCGAAGACCGCGTTCTGGACACGTGTGTCGACGAACTCCTCGCTCTGGGCGTTCCCGCCGCCACAGTCCTCGACCCGCGAGCGGTTTCCCTCCATCCTCAATTCCTCGCCCGGGGATTCGTCGAGGAAATCGATCATCCCGTGATCGGTCGCCAAACCCTCATCAGCGCTCCGTTCCGCTACGCAAGCGTCGAACGTTGGCTTCGTCGGCCAGCCCCTACCCTCGGCCAGCACAACGACGAAATCCTCGCCGAGTTGGGGTTCAGCGAGGAAGAGATCCTCCAACTCCGGAAAGCAAAGGTGATCGGTGAGTGGCCCGAAGGGGTTTGACTTCAAGGGCATGACTCAGGGGATCTGATATCAGGGGCCCCTATCGGCCTCGCGCGCCAGATCCGCCGGGGTATCGATATCCTGCAAGACCGCGGCGCTTCCGACCTCGACCAGGGCAACGCGATCGGAATATCGGCTAAGCAGAACTCGCGCCCCGCGGTCACCCCCGAGCGCCCGCATCGCCTCGAAATAAGTACGCGGCCACAGCACCGGATTGCCCCTGGATCCCCGGTGGCTCGCCGCACAGATTCTCGGAGAGAGTTCGCTCTCAAAGGCCTCGATCAGGGTCTTGATGTACTCCGGGCGAAGTCCGGGCATATCCCCGAGGCAGATCAGGACGCCGTCAGGCTCCGGTACCAGCCAGGCCAATCCAGCCCGCAGCGAAGAGCTCATTCCCTGGGCATGGTCCGGGTTGGGGACCAGCGCCACTGGATGCGCTGACAGGGCTCTGCCCACCCGATCGGCCTGGTAGCCCGTCACGACCCCCACCCGCTCCACGCCCGCTCCCAGCACCGCCTCCACGACGTGCTCGATCATGGGTTTCCTACGGATTTTGACCAGGAGTTTGTTCTCGCCTGGCATCCGCCGAGAGGCGCCGGCGGCCAGGATTAGGGCCGCGATCTCGGGCTGCGGATTCGATCCCGGTCGCCCTAGTTCGCCCGAGCCGTTCATTGGGCCTGGCCTCGGCGGGCCTCGATGGCCTGAGCCACGATGGAGACCGCGATTTCCGCGGGGCTTCGCGAGCCAATCGGCAGGCCGACCGGGCCGTGGACCCGCGCGCAGGCCGATGCGTCAAAGCCCATGCCGGCCAGGCGCTCGAGTCGTCCTCGATGATTTTTCTTCGAGCCGAGTGCACCGATATAGAACGCGGGCGATGCCAAGGCCGTGGCCAGGGCCGGATCGTCGATTTTGGGGTCGTGGCTCAGGCTGACCACAGCGCTGCGCGCGTCCAATTCGAGTTCGGCGAGGATGGGGCCGGGCCAGCCTCGGCGGAGTTCGATGCCCGGGAAGCGCTCCTCCTGGGCAAACGCCTCCCGCGGCTCGACCACGACGACGTCGAACCCTACAAGTTCGGCCATGGGGGCGAGGCATTCGGCGATATGAACCGCGCCGACGAGAATCATGCGCAGGGGTGGATTGAAGCACTGGATAAAATAGTCCCGGCCCCCGGCCTGCAGGCGCTGGCAGCGGTCGGACTCAAGGCTGTCACGGGCCTCCCTGACCAAGAACTCGGGGAGGCCGGTGGGTGCCCCGCCCTCGCCACGCTCCCCGCCCTCCTCTGCATCCTCGGCATCCTCGGCATAGACGAGCCACTGGGCCCCTTCGCCCAGCTCTGTCACCAGCGCAACCGGCTTCTTGAGCCGGCGGTCGCGCACGACTCGCCCGAGGAGACTCATTCTCATGTCAGAGGCTCGAGGTAGATCTCGATCTCGCCTCCGCAGGCGAGCCCCACCTCCCAAGCCATCGCGTCGCTGACCCCGAATGAAAGTCGCGTGGGCTTTCCCGCCGCGATGACCCGGGCCGCTTCGGCCACGACAGCGCCCTCGATACAGCCGCCGGATACCGAACCCCTAAAATCCCCGCGCGTGTTGACCACGAGTTGACTGCCGGGGGGACACGGCGACGATCCCCAGGTCTCGATCACGGTGGCGATCGCAACTCCCGTTCCCTCGCCGACCCAGGCCGCCGCCAGTTCTAAGAGTTTTTCGCCGTCGGCCATAATGTGCCTTTTCGAGAGTGGCTTCGGGGCGCGCCGAGCCCGTCGACAGCGGCGAAAGGCTTCATTTACTCTCGTGGGTCCGGGCGTTCAGCGCGCCAGGGGTCCCCCACCCAAAAAGGACGCGCCCGAATGGCGCTGAGTTTTCGACACTAGCAGGCCTGACCTAATCGAGGGGGGCCTGGGGGGTCGAGTGGAAGACGCCTCCCCTGCACCGGACTGCCACAGGGGGGGCTCGGTCGCTCCGTCGGCGAAGGAGCCGATCAGAGCGCGGTGAACAAACAGCGCGCGCGGGGAATCACGACATCGCCGAGAACGTAGAGGTAGTACTCCTGGCCCGAAACCAGAGGGGCGGGGTCACCCGACTCGGGATATCGCTGAAAGGCCCCGGCGGGAAGGACCCCATACGTAACCCCTGACGGGAACGCGGCGACATCGTAGGCGACGTCCGCGCGCCAGCGGGTTCCGACTGGCAGGTCCAGATTAGGCGGCAGGCCGGGATTCGCCGAGCCCGGGTCCATGACGTAGAGATAGCGGGCCTCCCCACCCGGCCAGACGAGGTTGCCGTAGAGATCAAGGCCCTCACCCTCAGTACAGGCCTCGGGCACGAAATCACGTTGAAGAAGCAGCGGACCGCCGATATCGGGCAGCACACTGATAAACGCCTCGCTGACCTCACGATGGTCGAGTTCGCCCGTGAAGAAGGCGAGCATCCGGGTGACGTCTGTCGTGGGCAGGGCGCTCTTCAGGCGATCGAAACCGTTGTTGGCGGAAGGCTCAAAGGCGCCCAGGGTGCTCGAGTCGGTACGACCGGCAAAGAGTGCCAGTGCTTCCTCGCTCATGGTATCGACCCAGCCGACTCCGGTGTCGATGGACCAACGCGCGGGGCCCGACGGCGCGACCTCACTGTGACAGCACGAGCACGCACTGGCGCGGACCTGGGAGGCCACCCAGGTGGATTCGGCCACCCAGGTGGGATCGTCGTAGCGCGGATCCTCGATGGGGGGCTCATCCCAAGGTGGCAGAGGGTAATAGGGCCGGTTGGTGTAGACGATCTCACAGCTCCCGTAGTCGGAGTAGCTCCGGCCTTCCTCGGTGCTTCCCGAGATCAGATTCCAGGTGCACACTTCGCCGTTCGTCGCGCCCTCGGGCTCTCCGGGCAGCGCCGCGACGCAGCTTTGAGTCGGCCACTGAAAGACTGTGGCTTGAGAAGCGCCCCCCGACATGGGGGGCTGCCCATACCCTGCGCAGTTGCTCGAAGCGACAAAGGTTCCGCCGAGGAAGGCCGTACAGGCATGGGCTGAAGCGATGCAGTCTCGCCGCTCGGAGCCGCCGATCTCGATCACATACGAGTTTTCTGCGTCCTCTACAGCCTCGGGTTCAACCGGGCAGCTCCCCAGGGTGGGTTCAATTGCGCAATCCGCCTGGGCGCTCCAGACGCCTTTTGGGGCAGCGACCCCGCCGGTCTCACAGTCCAG
>JAPKBZ010000002.1 GCA_028823175.1 Myxococcota bacterium | reverse complement strand
TTTACTGGAGATAGTTCGTCCCGCCTATTCGTGAGGCTTTTGGATCGACTCGCACATGGACGATAGCGATTTTTCCTGAGGCCATGGCACGGTCCAGGGCAGGGCGGATGCCTTCGGCTGTGTCGACGTACTCCGCGTGGCCGTCGACCATCTCCGCCATTTTTTCATATCGTGCCGGAAGCAGCGAGGCGATCATCGGGGAATCGGGGGGGAGCATGTGATCCTGAAGCATATGGCCGGCGATGCCCTCGTTGTTGAGGACGACGAGCAGCGGGTTGGCTCCCACCCGGGCGGCGGTTTCTACGGCCATGGCGGCGGCGCCGAAGGCATAGTCGCCGAGCACGCCGACGGAAAGGCGATCCGGGGAGGCGAGGCTCGCCCCCACCGCATAGGGGACGCCCACGCCCATGGAACCGGTGGTGCCCGCGTTGAAGCGGCTGCGGTTCACAAACGAGGGAAGCATGGCCCGGCAGATCCCCATGGTGGTCTCGCCCTCGGCGGTGACGATGGCGTCCCGGGGAAGGGCATCTTTGATCTCGGCGACGACCCGGTAGGGGTTGATGGGCTGGGAATTGTCGTGTTGGGCGGCGAGCAGCCCCGCTTCATTGTGTTGTGCCTTTTCACGCAATCCCTGCAGCCACCCCGCGGCGCTACGAGTGAGGGAAGCCTGGGTCAGGGCGGTGGCCAGCGCTTCGGCGGTGGCCCGGGCGTCGGCCACAATGCCCTGGCTGATCTTGGCGCCCGAAGTCATTTCCTCGGCTTCGATATCGACCTGGATGAGCTTGGCATCGGGCGCGAAGCGCCGCCCCATGCCGAAGATCCAGTTGAAGCGCCCCCCGAACATGACGACGACATCGGCGCCCGAGAGTGCCTGGGAGCGAGCCGCGTTGGCGAAATTCGGGTGATCGTCGGGTAGGGTGCCCCGAGCCATGGGCGCGCACACGTAGGGAATTCCGAGATCCACTAGCTTCTGGATGGCTGGCCCGGCGTCGGACCAAGCGGCTCCCTTGCCCACCAAAATCAGCGGGCGCTCCGCGCTGGCCAGAAGGTCGGCGATGCGCTGAACGGCGTCGGGGTCGGGGTGGGGGATGGAAATTTCTGGGGCTTCGCGAAAGTCGATATTGTCCTCTTCGGCCTTGGCCGAAACCAGATCGCCGGGGAAATCGAGGTAGACGCCGCCAGGTTTTCCTTCGAGAGCCTTTCCCATGGCCAGGTGAATCCACTCGGGGATGCGCTCGGTGGAGTCGACACGCCCGGTCCACTTGCAGACCGAGCGGGTGGCCGCGATCTGATCGAGTTCTTGGAAACCACCCAGTCCCGTTGTGTTCGAGTAGGCCGAGCCTCCGAGAACGATCAAGGGCATGGCGCTTTCGGTGGCGATATAGAGGGGGGTGACGCAGTTGGTGACGGCCGGGCCCGAGCCTGCCACGAAAATTCCCGGGAGCTTTTTCTGCCAACCCCACGCCGAGGCCATTAGGGCGCCGTTCATCTCGTGCCGGCAGCCCACCGCCTTGAGGCCCTCGCGTTGGGCTCCGGCGAAGAGTTCGATCATCGGGCCGGCCACCACGCCGAATAGGGTGTCGACTCCGGATTTCTTCAACTGTCGAGCGGCGAGCACGCCGCCATCAACTAGGGCCATGGGATCCTCCCGTAGGGGTTTCGGCTCGATTGGGGCCGCCTTCAACGAGTAACACGCCCGGGCCCCGGAGGCATGGGCGCAACTATCTCTAGAGCTGCGCGGCTCCGTTGCGGAGATAGCGGTGGGGGAGCTTCTGGACCGGATCAACGCGTCGCGTCGTCCCGGTCTTAGCCTGGGGCCCAGCCGCCGCCGGCTCCGGGGTGCCTCGCGCGCTTCGCGAGTCGGGTGGCGGGGCTGATGGGCGGGGCTAAAGGGCGCAGCTGAAGGGCGGCTGACAGCGAAGGGGTTCGATCCTGGGCCCGGAGTTCTCTATCCTGGGGGGGTGGAAAATTGGAAACAGAGCAGACGCGCTACAGCCACGGCCGTGAAGGGGAGAGTGCTCAGGGGACTTGTGATGGCTGGCCTCTGCCTTGGCATCGCGGGCGAGAGCTGGGGCCGAGCTCTCTTTATCGTTGATATCGTGCTCGAGGGCGGCGCCGCCGCATCGACCTCGACCAATTCCTTCCTCCAAGTCGGAGACCTTTTCGACCAGGGAAGTCTGATCGAGCTCTTCGGAAGAGATCCCTCCGGAGCCAATATCTACCAACCGGAAATGGGGATGACTGCGAACCTCAATTTGCGCGGCGTTGCGACGCGCCTGACCTACGACGCCAATCTTGTTTCGCTTCGCTTTGAAATCGTGGGGACGGATGTCAAAGTCGAATTTAGAGAAGGAACGACGCGAGACGAGAACGGGGCCGACTTTCAGGCCTGGCTCAAGGGCGACCGCGGACAGCGCGCAGAACTGAACGGGCTGCTCGTGGAATTTGTTGGATCCTCTCCGGTTGACCCGGTGGCAGGGAATCCGAACAGCCTTGAGAGCCGGATGTTCGACGGCGATTTTGAGTTGGGCAGCATGGGCCCCTTCCTCTCTAATTTTCCCATGGGTACCGAGGATATTCCCAACCTGTCGAAAGTGGATTTCAACTTTGGCCATTTCGCGGCTGGTCCTTATGGGGGCGAGACCTACGAACTCGACCTGGCCTTTGCCTGGAACCCCAGCCGCCGCGTCTCGGTGCTCACCGATCTGGCTTTCATGTTCAGCGTCGGTGAGGGTGACGCTCTGACTGGAATCGGTCATTTCGGGTTGGGGCTCCAGGCACGGATCAAGAATTGGTGGAATCTTTCCCTGGTGGCCCGGGGCGGGATCGCAGGTTCGGTGGACGTGGGTGGGGTGGGTGCCATGTACTCGGTTTCCTTGGTGAGTCACATTCGCCACCCGATCCGCGAGTACTGGCTCGAACTGCGCAACATGGTGGGTGTCGCCAACTCGATTGACGGAATCAAGATCGAGGGGATTGAGCTCGATTACGACCTCACGAATGTCGTTCTGAAGAACGGTATCTCGCTGAACCGCGAGTTCTCCCCGACTTTGTTCTCCTCGCCCCTGCGGGCCAGCGTCTTCTTCACACAGACCTCTTATTTCGTCGACACCCTCTGGTTGCAATATACCCACGAGGTCGGAGTGGGCGTGGGACTGGTGGGCAAGACAGGGATCGCGGCCTATTCCCCAATTTCCCTGGATGCCTCGTATGTTTTCTACAAACAATACGATGCTCTGAAACTCAAGATCAGCCTTCGCTTCTGAGCGCTCGGCGATACCGTGGGATGCAAAGAGATCTCACTTGGGTGAGAGTCTCGCCATGAAACCGCTCCCCCGGCTCGAGTTGAACGGTGCCGTCGATGGCGATGGCCATGTGCTCGAGCCGCCCGACCTTTGGAGAGAGTACCTGGAGCCGGCCTTTCGAGACCGCGCCCCCACGATCCGGGCGGATGACGCCGGTCTCGAATATTTGGAGATCGATGGGGCAGTTTCGAAAATCGTTCGGGGCGGGATGCCCGCGGGCCTGGGCGCCATGGATCGCGTGGCCGGCCACATCTATGAGCGTCCCGACAAGACCGGGCTCAAGTACGTGGATGAAGCGCCCCTGGGCGCGATGGATCCTCTCGAGCGACTCGCGCGCCTCGACCAGGAGAATATCGAGCGAGCCTTTCTCTACCCGACGCTGACGCTCTTCTGGATTGCCGAGTGCGAGGACGAGGCGCTCACCCAGGCATGCCTTCGGGCCTACAACCGTTGGATCGTAGATTTCTGTTCGGGGTCGAATGGGCGTCTGCTGCCCGTCGCCCAGCTTTCTCTGGGCGATCCCGAGGCCGCCGAGCGAGAGGTCTTTCGGGTCGCGGAAGCCGGGGCGGCTGGGGTCTTCGTGGCGCCCTTCCAGTGGACACGTCGCCCCCTGGGCGATCCGGCCCATCACCGGGTTTTTAGTGCTGCCCAGGAGTGCGGGCTGACCTTCGGCATTCACCCTTCGCTCGAGCCCAAGTGGACGTCCCCAGGTCGCTTCGGTGAATACACGAGCGGGAAATACGCTTTCTTCCTCAACGTCATTTCGGCGGACGCGGTTCGCCACGCCTTTACATCGCTCTTTCAGTATGGCGTCTTCGAGCTTTTTCCCGGCCTCCGGGTGGCGGTTCTGGAATCGGGCGCGGGGTGGGTGGGCTATTGGCTCGATCGAATGGATACCGTGTACGCCTCACCCCAGGGCTTTCGCGTCAGGGAGCTTTTGCCCGAAAAACCCAGCTTCTATTTCCGGCGTCAATGCTGGATCTCGGGCGACCCGGACGAGAAGTCCCTGGCGGCGATTATTCCCGGCGTGGGAGCCGATCGATTTTTTTGGGCCTCGGATTTCCCGCACCCGGACCATCCCCCGGATTATATTCCCGAACTGGCACGTCTGGTGGGGGAATTGCCCGAGGCACTTCGAAGCGGTTTCCTGGGAGCCAATGCCCTCGAGGCCTACCGCCAGGCCTGAGGCGCGCTCGCGGCCTTCGCCGGAAACGGCTCTCAATCGATAATGGCGCCGTATACGATCGATCTGAGCTGGGCGCGAAAATCGTAGGTTGCGCTGGGCAGGAGCTGGGTGAGGAAGACCACCGAGAGCTCTTCGGCCGGGTCCACCCAGAACGCGGTGCTCGCCGCCCCCCCCCAGGCGAATTCACCCTGGCTTCCCGTTGCGCCGGTGCGGGCCGGGCCGAGATTGACTGAGAATCCGAGTCCAAAGCCGACGCCTTCGTAGGGGGTTTCTGAAAATGAACCCTGGGCCATCTCGGTGAGATCTACGTCCCCGGGCAGGTGATTTTGGGTCATGAGTTCGATGGTCTTGCGCGAGACGATGCGGGCGCCGTCGAGTTCTCCGCCGCGGCAAAGCATTTCGGCGAAGCGCGCGTAGTCGTGGGCGGTGGACACGAGACCGCCGCCGCCCGAGGGAAAACCGGGCGGCTTCAGGTAGGGGCTCGTGGCCGGATCGTCCTGGAGGACGGTCTTACGATTCATTTGTCGTTCGTAACAGGCTGGAAGTCGTGATTGTTTTTCGGGGGGTACGAAGAATCCGGTATCCACCATGCCCAGGGGCTCAAATATTTCCTCGCGTAGAAAATCTTCGAAGGGTTTTCCCGAAACGACCTGAACGAGATAGCCCAGGACATCCGTCGCCATCGAGTAATTCCAGTGTTCGCCCGGCGAAAATTCCAGGGGAAGGCTCGCAATCTTCTGAACCGTCTCTTCGAGGTTTCCCGTGCGATTCACCCCTTCGAGTCCGGCCTTGCGATAGCCGGCATCCACGGGTGTTCTGTGCATGAATCCGTAAGTCAGGCCCGATGTGTGGGTCAGCAGGTCCCGAATGCGCATGGGTCGCGAGGGAGGCTCGGTGAGGAAGTGCGGGTAGGCCCCCATCTTGAATACGCCCTGGTCGGCAAATGCGGGAATGAAATTCTTGACGGGATCTCGCAGCTGAAAGAGCCCCCTCTCGTAGAGCATCATGGTGGCGATGGATGTGATGGGTTTCGTCATCGAGTAGATGCGAAAGATCGCGTCCTCTTTCAACGGGCGTTCACGCTCGAGTTCCATATGGCCCAGCGGCGAGAGATGGGCGATGGCACCACGGCGAGCGACCAGGGTGAGGGCTCCGGAAATTTTCCCGGGCTCGATGTAGCGCTCGCGTAGGTGGTCGTCGATGCGGGCCAACCGCGCGCTGGAGAGTCCGACATCCTCGGGCTTGACTTGTTCCATCTTCGTGTGTTCCCCTCTCATTCGGGTTTTCCGGTCCGGTCCGCGATCGGCTAGTGTGAGTGAGCAAGTCTAGATGGGCACGCTCGCGTTTATCAAGCAGTCGGGGCGGGGAAGCCCGGGAACCGGCGAGGGATTTCGACCCAGACCCCAGCCCAGCCGAGCGCACAGAGGCCCGAGTCCTTGCCCCCCGCGGGGCAATAAAAAACGGGACCCGGTGCGAGGAAATTGGCCACGGGGGTGGGAACGCGCTACTCAAGGGCCGACGCGGGTCGAATGCGACTCGCCAGCGGCGGCATTGGACCGACTGCAAATCCTGCCGAGGTCACGCCGCAAATCATTTAGTGCCACCCCCCTATTCGCAACTCGTTTTTGCAACTCGTTTCGCAGTGTGCGCTTCGATTTGCCCGAACCCGGTGGGGCACTGGAATACAATAACTGCCAGGCCTGTGCTCTGCACACGCCTCGCGGTGGAGAACTTTTAAGCAAGATGTCTGTATCAACGAACGACTCGCCGGCGGGCTTCGACCTGTTCGGCTTCCACTCAACCCTGATTCGCGGCCTGGAAGCCGCGGGTTTCGAAGATCCCCGGCCCATCCAGGTCGAAACCATTCCGGCGGCCCTGACGGGGCGCGACGTACTTGGGCTTGCACAGACAGGAACAGGAAAGACAGCGGCCTTTGCGCTTCCGCTCCTCGACCGGTTCGTTCACGAGCGTGCCCCCGGTCCGCGTGCCCTGATACTGGCGCCGACGCGTGAACTGGCGACACAGATCGATGCCGAGATCCGAAGCCTGGCTCGCTATACCCGGGTGAAAGCTGTGACGGTTTTCGGCGGTGTTTCTGCCCACGGTCAGATCAAGGCACTGCGAGCGAACCCCGAGATTGTGGTGGGATGCCCAGGCCGGGTTCTAGATTTGATCGGCCAGGGTGTTCTGCAACTGCGAAATATCGAGGCTCTTGTTCTTGACGAAGCCGATCATATGTTTGACATGGGCTTTCTGCCCGACCTTCGCCGGATCCTGAAATCGCTTCCGGCCAACCGCCAAAATCTTCTCTTTTCGGCAACCATGCCGACCGAGATTCGGAAGCTGGCGGATGGGCTCTTGCGTGATCCTCATGTGGCCCAGCTCTCGGTCTCGGGCCCAGCAGAGACCATCGATCATGCGTTGCTTCCTATTCGCGAAGATCGGAAGCGGGACTTGCTCGAGAGGATTCTGTCCGAGGAATCGTGTGAGTCGGCGATCGTCTTTACTCGCACGAAGCACCGGGCCAAGCGGATCGCCCGTCAGCTCGACCAGTCGGGGCATCGCGCCATTAGCCTGCAGGGGAATATGTCCCAATCCCAACGCGATCGGGCGATGAAGGGATTTCGCAAGGGGCAATACGATGTCCTTGTGGCCACGGATATCGTGGCGCGCGGGATCGACGTGCAGGGTGTATCGCATGTGATCAACTTCGATGTGCCTAACACGCCCGAGGCCTATACCCATCGGACCGGTCGTACCGGCCGCTCCGAAAACGAAGGCCGAGCCCTGACCTTCACGACCCGGGAAGATCTCGCCTGGCTGCGCGCTACCGAGAGGAAATTGGGCGCGCCGATCGACCGAAGGGTCATCGAGGGATTTGAGAGCGATTCTGACGAGTTGAAGAAGAAGCCCGAGAAGTCCTCTCAGACTTCGAGAGGGGCCGGCTCCGGGCGTTCGAGGGCAGCTGCCCCGCCGCGCCGGAACCGCTCACGCCGACCCGGCCGACCCGCGCACGCCTAGGCGCTCTTCGGGGCGTGGGAGTGGTTTCGTCCGTTTCATTCGGGCGAGACGGGCTCCCTCGCCCATGGGTTCCGTTTTCAGTGATACCGATTGAAGCGGAAAACCGAGAAGGTGTCGTTGGCGAAAACCATGGACAGGGAGTCCCGGTAGCTTTCGGGCAACCCGCCTGGCCGTACCCAGTAGCGAGCATCGATGGACTCGGCGTAGCTCATCCATTCTTCGCGGCTGCCGCCCACTCGGAACTCCGAAGTTTTTCGGCCGGTGTAGAGGGCAAGCACCCGGGGCTCGAAAAAGATCAGCGTGTCGTCAGGCTGGGTCTTGCTGCGAACGAATCCATAGAGTTCCTGGGCGTCCGGTCCAGTGATGCTTTGCGTGATCGAATTGCGTTCGAGAGTGGCGATCTGTAGCCCAAAGGCGAATAGGGCCGCGGCACAAAAGCCGCCGATCAAAGCCGGAACGAGAAGAGGACGCCCCCAACTCGATGGCTTTAGCTCCAAGCTGCGGATCCCCCTGAGTACCTGAACAATGAAGAGGGGAAAGAGTGGGATCCAGTAGCGTTGGGGGGGGCTCGTGTCGTGGAGCCGAATAAGAAGGTAGGAAGCGAGAGATAGCAGCACGTACCAGTCGAGAACGTCGAGCTCGCGTCGCCGTGCTCGTCCAGCCAGACCGACCGCCAGGGCTAGGAAGGCGACGATCGCGACGGTAGTTCCGAGCAACTCCATCGGTGGGGCACTGCGCCAGAAATCAAGGAAGAGCCTCGGGTAGTGAATGAAAAGATTCTCCAGGGGCAGCATGCTCTGAAGGTTCGACAGCTTGTAGATGAGGTGCCCTGCTTCGCTGTGGAGAGCGAGATTCTGGGCGACCGCCAGGGGCACAAAGACCAGAGCGGCCAACCAGGTTCGGCGCTCTAGCCTGCCCTCGCCAAAGAGATCCGCTGCTGCAAGCGCCGGCAGGACTAGCGCTCCGACACTCCGGGTCCCGTAGGCCAGGTAGATGAATACCCCGAGGAGAAGTCCCCATCGATTGCCTCGAGGGTTGGTCTCGGCTTCGCGGTGGCTCCGCTGAGCGGCCCAGAGCGCGATGCAGAGGAACATCAGGAAGGGGAACTCGGACAGGACGTTGTCCTTGAAATCCCAAAGAATCGGGTTCAGGCCCACCAGGGCGACCAGAGCGGCCCCCTCCATGCGTCCGGCCTGGGGGCGCTCAGCCCCTGCCAGAAAGCCCAGGGCCGCGATCAGGCACGCGACGGTCAGGAGCTTCATGGGCGCCCAATCGACTTCGGGTGCGGTCGCCCAGGGTGTGAGCAGGAGGGGAAAGATCGGCGGATAGGACCGGGGGAGCCGCGCCGAGGTTTCGTTGTAGATATAGCCCGTCTCCGCATAGTCCTGACCAGCCACGATATTGCGCGCGTGGAGAACGTACATTGCGTTGTCTCCACCCCAGGCATGCCCTTCTCGAAGGGTCGTTCCATAGAGCACTGCAACGCCCAGCAATGCCAGGGCGATGGGCCACCAGGCTGCGATTAGGCGGCGACCCGGGCTCCTCTCGGTGGGGTTGCGGGTCACTGGGGCTCTCTGCTTCCTGGGCTGCTCGGGCTTTTTTAGGCTGGGCATATCATGCCCGGGAAGGCCCAGGCGCGGGCTCGATGTTCGAGGGGGTCGGTTAGCCCTTCTTGACGTTCAGGACTTGGGACGAAGTGAACTCGGCCAGGCCCCAGGGACCGTTCTCGACTCCCATGCCCGACTCCTTGATCCCACCGAAAGGAAGGAATGGGCTCAGGTTGAAGTGCTGATTCACCCAGGCCGAGCCCGATTCGAGACGGCTCGCCATCTCCGTTGCCTTCTCGATGTCTGCACTCCAGACCGAGCCACCGAGCCCGAAGGAAGTCGCGTTTGCCCGGCTAACCACGTCGTCGTCATCCCCGAAGCGGATGATTGGCAGGATAGGTCCGAAGGGTTCTTCGTCGACGAGCCGGCTGCCGTCTTCGATGTCTGCGACGAGTGTGATTGGAAAGAAATAGCCCTTGGCCTCGGTCGGCTCTCCACCGACGAGAAAACGAGCGCCATCTGCTCGGGCGCTCTCGGCCAGTTCACAAACGCGATCGAATTGCATCCGGTTTTGGATGGGTCCGTAGTCGACCCCATCGGTAAAGCCCTCTCCGACCTTGCGTTGGCTCGCCTTCTTGACCAGTTCGTCACAGAGGGATTCGTAGATATCCTCGTGTACGTAGAGCCGCTTGATTGCACCACAAACCTGGCCACTATTCTGGAAGGCCATGTCAAAAATGGGGCCAGCGACCTCTGACGGGGTTGCATCCGCCCGGACGATGGCGGGGTCATTGCCGCCAAGCTCGAGAGTAATGCGCTTGAGGGTTGCCGACGCGCTGGACATGACTTTCTTGCCTGTGGGTCCAGAGCCCGTAAATGAAATTTTCTGGATATCGGGATGCTCGGTGATCCAGCTTCCCAGTTCATCGCCGCCGGAAACGACATTGAGAACTCCGGCGGGGAGAATCTCACGCACGATTTCGCCGAAGGCGAGTACCGTCAGGGGCGTATAGGGAGAGGGCTTGAGGACCACTGTATTTCCCGTCACGAGGGCCGGCCCGACCTTCCAGATCGAGAGCAGCAGGGGGAAATTCCAGGGAGTTATGGCACCGACCACGCCCAGTGCATTACGGCGGAGTTCTATGCGTTGGGTCTCGCTTTCGGAAAGAATCTCGGTGGGGAGTTCGATCGCTGCCGTGGCCCGTAGCCAGGCTGCGGTGCCCCCGACTTCGAACTGCGCGTTGGCGAGAGTTTTACCCTGTTCGCGCACGAGGATTTCGGAAAGTCGCGGGAGCTCCTCTTCGATCCGGTCGGCCATGGCGCCCAATAGCTCACGCCTTTTTTCGAGAGGGGTATCTCTCCACGCAGGAAAGGCGTCCCGGGCAGCCTTCACAGCCGCATCGAGATCGTCCCTGGATGCATCGGGGGCTTGGGCGAAGACCTCTTCGGTCGCCGGGTTTACTACGCCAAAGGTTTTCTCCGTAGCGACTAATTGACCGTTGATGCTCAGGGAAAAAATAGACAAGGAAGGCTCCTGGGCGCCTGCAGGATCGGGCCCGATTGGGGGAGGAGCAAAAGTCTCACAATACCCGGGGAGCCGCAAGCCGGAGTGCTTGACTGGAGAGGACCCTAGGCTTGCTGGACTTCCCTGGACGAAGCCAGCATCGGCTGGCTCCCGGCTTGGCGGAGATCAGGGGGCCGGGGGAAAGCTCTCAGGGTGGCCCGGGGGGGCCTGGGAAGCTGGAGCGGCCGTGGGCTGCTGTGGGCTCATGCGGACTGTGTTCGAGGCAAGGAGCAGTTCGATTCGGTTCAAGAGCTTGAAGGATGTAAATGGCTTTGAAATGAACTCGCCCAGGATGCCAATCTCCTTCTGGGTAGAATCCGCGAAGCCACTCATGAACAAGACCGGAGTCGAAACTGCGGTTTCCCGCAGCCACGAAGCCAGATCGATTCCGGAAAAATTGGGCATGACAATATCCGTGAGGATCAGGTCGAAGGAAGTGGTCGATGAATTGATGATTACCTTGGCAGCGAGGCCATTGTGGGCGACAGCGACGTTGTAGCCTGCCTTCTGTAGGACCTGGGTGAGGGTCTTCCGAACGTGGTTGTTGTCGTCGACCAGCAAAATTTTCTCACCCTCGGGACTGGAGAGTTTTCGATGGAGAGCGGGATCGCTGGGCCTCACTACGATCACCTGTTCTGGGATGAAGATCAAAAAAGTTGTCCCTCGGCCGGGTGCCGATTCGACCCGAACGGATCCGTTGAGATCCTCCAGAGCCTCCTGGACCGAAGCCAATCCCAAACCCGTGCCCGATTGCTTGGTCGTGAAAAAAGGTTCAAAGAGGTGTGAGAGTACGTGCGGCGACATCCCAGAACCTGTATCCGAAAATTTCAGAGCCAATATATTTTCCGCTGCAGAAGAATCGTCATAGGGCAGCGGGGATTCTGAACGCTGGATCCGATCCAGGGCGATCTTGATCTCTCCGCCCTCGGGCATAGCATCTCTTGCGTTGACGGTGAGGTTGAGAAGGATCTGCTCGACATTGGACGGGTCTGCGGTTACGAATGCCTCTGAATCCAAGGGGCTGAACTCAACCTGAATCTTTTCACCCACCATTCTATTTGCCATCTGGGCGAAGGCTTGGGTGGACTCATTGAGATCGACCGGTTCTAGAAGAACGACCTGTTTGCGGCTCAATACGAGGAGCTTGCGAGTCAGTAAAGCGGCGTGATCTGCGGCGCGGCCAATATCCTCAAGCAGATCACGATCGGGTTCGGATCGGCCGCTCTCTTCAAGAAGGAGTTGGGAAGACCCCATGATGGTCGTCAGAAGATTGTTGAAATCGTGAGCGATCGATCCGGCGAGGCGCCCCACGGTTTCCATTCTCTGCGCAATTCGCATCTTCTGTTCGGCTGCCGAGCGCTCCATGCTTGAGCCGAGGATGGATCCAAGCGTCTGCAGATCTTTGGCCAGTCCGGAGGAAATGTAGAGTTCCTCCCTGAGGACGACGACTGCACCTCCCAAGCTATGACTGCGTCCGGGGATTGAGATGATCAGAAGAGCGGCGACTGTTTCGGAAATTCCGACAAAGGCATCCGGGTGGCTTTCCCTTGTCAGGTACCCATAGGATTCCCCTGGGCACATAGTGTTATAGTGGGCCCGGAACGTATCCCAACCCGAGGCCTCGCCCCATCCCTTCTCGCCTCTCCATTCAGCCAAGTGGACTTCTGAGCCCACGGGGCTCTGGTAGACCCCCACTGCCTTGGCGTTGAAAAGGGATCGTATCCCTTCGATTGCCTTGGTTCGCCACTCTTCGAAATCTCCGTGAACGACAGTTCTTGCGATCTCAGAAATATTTCTGGCTATTCGGGCACGTTCGCGAAGCTGGCCGTGGAGTCGTTGGAGGCTCTTGGCATGAATGTCGAGGCCATTGCGAGCGACGCTTAATTTCTTGCCGGCTAGGTCTAGTTGAATCACCGCACGGCGCATAATGAAAGCGACGATGCCGAGGTTTAGCAGGGTCGAAGAGAGTGTTCCTTCCACCGATACGGGAATCAGGGGGGTCGGTGTCATTCCAAACTGATCGGCCTTTACAAGCGCGACGATCGCTGTGCCACAGAGAATGCAGAAGAAGATGGCCGCCCGAGCGCCAATGGTCAGCGCTGCGAGAATGATGACGGTGGAAAAGACGACCGCCGTGTGATGTATGATTCCACCGAAGAAAAGAACCCCGAGGCAAATCGCCGAGAAGAGGCTCAGGCTGAGAGCCCAGGCCGCGAGGTGGGGATGTCCCCGCTCTTCCAACTTCAAGAGGCCGAAGAAAACGAGGGAGAGCGGTAGGTAGATTCCAAGAGAAGAGAGCAAGGTTCCGTTACCGAGGAACGGCGTGATGCACAGCAAGGTCAAGGTGCCGAATATGAGCATCCGCAGGCTCGAGCGGAGCATGCTTTGCGTGGCCGACGGGACAGAGTCCGCCTCCACCGGTGTACTTAAATTCCGCTCGAATTCGAATCGATTATGGGTGTCACTGTGAGCCGCCGCCGGGTTCATCGTCTGTGGTCCTTGTTCGTCTGCAGGGTCAGGAAGGGGAGAGATCAGGAAGGTCACATGCACATTAGGTGCCAAGGATTGTGGTTATGTGGCCTCGCTGGGTGCGCTCTCCCGGAGGTTCTCCTCGGGAAAGCGTCGGGGAGGTGCAAATGGATAGATTCGAATTGGCTGATTCGGACCAGCCTTCGGTGTGGAGCAAGGCCTTGGCCCGACCTTTCGTTAGAATCGGCGCGCTCTCCCGACTTCGGCCGCGTGGCTTGGTTCGCCGGGTAGGGCAGCTTTTCCAGGCTTGGGGGCAGGGGGGCAACCCCAAGAGCCCTCTTCTGGATCCTCTAGCTATAAGGGCCTTGCCCCAGCGGTGACTTTGAAAGACTCTAGGAACGAGACCCGGTTCTCGGCTCTGGGGGAGTGCGCGTGAAGCCTTCCCCTCCCCAGGATGGATCTTCCTGTTTCGGCTTTTGCCGAGCCTGCGAGGAACGGCATGCCCTGCCCATGGGGGCAGCCCGCGCTCATGCCCGGGAAGTAATCCGAGAGTTCGAGGAGATTCAGCGATTGGATTACTTGTCGCCGAGTTCGTCGGCGGATCCCCGCTATTCCTTCGAGCGTCTGTTCCCCGGTGAGCGGGGGCATATGTTCGGAGTACTCGAGTGCCGGGATGGCGAGGGCGAAACAGTTTTGTTGCGGGCGTTCTCCTCGCTACACGGTGGTGCTCGCTTCATTGAGGGATGGGTCCCTCCCATTCTGAGCAGCGAGACGTATCGGGATTGTGTGTTGCCCGGTCAGGCGGCCATCAAGGATTTAAGTCGTCAGATGCTCGCTCTGGATCGAACCTCGGGGCGCTACAAGGATCTATTCGATCAACGCCGGTCGATCTCCAGGACGTTGATGGAAGAGATTCAGTCCCTCTACTTCTTTCATAATTTTCGAGGTGAGCGTCGAGGGCTGCGCGATGCCTACGCGCTGCCAGGGAGCATTCCGGGTGGGGTGGGTGAATGCTGTGCGCCCAAGCTGCTCAATCACGCTGCGAGGCTGGGGCTGAGGCCAGTGGGTATCGCGGAATTCTACTGGGGGGTAGCCACTCCTTCCGGGGGAAGGCAGTCGGGCGAATTCTATCCGTGTTGTGAGACCCGTTGCCGGCCCATTCTCGGATTCCTCTTGTGCGGAGTGCAGAACCCTGACTGAATCTTTACTGGAAATCGTTCATGAAGATCCGAATTTCGTGGTGGTCAACAAGGCCAGCGGGATGCTTTCCGTACCCGGAAGGGGGCCGGACAAGGTCGATTGTGTCGCCAACCGGGTGCGCTCGCTCTATCCGGGGTGTATCGATCAGCCTGCGGTGCATCGGCTGGATATGGATACATCGGGCCTGATAGTGGTGGCCCGGACCACCGAAGCGCATCGGAACCTTTCCATACAGTTCCATCGTCGTCGCACGACCAAGGTCTATGTCGCGCTTCTTGAGGGTATCTTGGCTGAAGAGTCCGGCGAATTGGAGCTGCCCTTCCGCCTGGATATCGACAATCGCCCGATGCAGATCTACGACCCAATCCACGGAAAGGTGGGCATTACGCGTTGGCGGAAATTGGCCGTTGAGGGTGGGTGGACCCGAGTGCTCTTCGAGCCGGTCACAGGAAGAACCCACCAGCTGCGAATTCACTCCGCTCATTCCCGAGGCTTGGGGATACCCATCGTCGGCGATCCCCTCTACGGGCACGGCACCGGGGCCGGGCAGCTAAAACTCCACGCTCGCGATCTGGGCCTATTCCATCCCGTGACGGATGAAGCGCTGAAATTTCACGCGCCAGTGCCCTTTTAGGGCATCGAGATCAGCTTCGTTCCGCGTTGCGTTGGCGTAGGCCGGCGAAGAGAAGCCTCTCTCATGTCGGAGCCCCGCGATAGTAGTCCCAGAGGAAGAGAGAGCCGGCGGTCCGGTAGGGAGCCCAGTGGGCCACCAGATCCCGCGCCTGGCCGGGGGTCGGTCGCTCTTCAAGGCCTTTGAGCTTTCCCACCGCTACGCGAAGGGCAAGGTCGCCTGACGGAAAGATATCCGTACGCCCCAGGGAGAACATCAGGTAGATCTCGGCGCTCCATCGGCCGAAGCCTCGCAGGGAAGTGATGGCCTCGATGGCGTCTTCATCGGAGAGCTGGGGTAGGCCTTCGAGGTCGAAGGAGCCATCTTGGAGCGCACTGGCGAGGCCAGTCGCGTATTCGACCTTGCGCCCAGACATGCCGGCAGCGCGTAGGGCGCCTTCGGGCAGCGCGAGTAGAGCTTTCGGAGTGGCGTTGGGCAGGACTTGCTCGACCCGGGCCCGAATGGTTCGCGCGGCCTCGGTGGAGATCTGTTGGCCAACGATGGCCGAGAGCAGAGTGTCGAAGCCGGGAGGCCGAACCCTAGGCTCGGGCGGGCCGATGAGTGCGAGGCCCCGGGCTACGTCTGAGTCGGCCTCGGCCAGTTTTCGCATAGCCCGCTTGATGGCCGCCCGATTCATTCATTGTACTCCTCGTGAGGGTCTATATCGAGGTAATTGCCCAAGCGCTTTGTGAGGTAATAGAACGGGGCTGTGTCTACGAGGGCCATCAATAACTTGAAGCCGTATCCCGTCAAGATCAGAAGGGCGAGTTGGCCCGCCAGGGGGGCTTCGTGGTTGAGTACGCCCGCCAGGCCGCCGACCCACCAGGTGATCATGATCACCGCGACCGAATCGACTATTTGGCTGATTAGGGTCGAGCCATTATTCCGCAGCCAGAGGTGTCGACCCTTGGTGAGTCGCTTCCAGAAATGGAAGAGCCACACATCGGTAAATTGGGCGGCCATATACGCGATCATCGATGCAATCGTCGCGCCGAAAGCGAAAGTTCTGACCTCGAAGAAGACGGGTTGTCTCTGGGCGGCATCGAGGACGGCCGAGCCCGTACTCGGGTCGATGGTCTCAAAGCCGGGCAGGACGCCGCCCAACCAGAGGATGAAGAGAACCCAGCCATTGAGCAGGAGGCCCATCCAAACGACCGCGTTGGCGCGAGCCTGGCCGTAGAGCTCGCTGATCAGGTCCGTGCATAGGAAGGTGACCGGGTAGGGGAGAACACCGATGGCGACGGCAAAGGTCAGAGTCCCCCAGGTGGCCGTTTCGAGTTCGCCGAGCTTGATGAAGCGAAGGATGCCCAGAATATTCAGCATCGCCAGGGTGCCGAGGAAGAGCCCTGAGAGGACGAGGAAGACCCGTTCTCGCCGGGCGTGGAGGGCGGATGCTTCGATCGGATGAAGGGACATGCCCTGACCATAGCCCTTCGACACAGGCCCAGGCGACGGGCTTTATCCGTGGCATTTCCAACCGTACTTGCTTCCCCAAGATCCATGGCTACAACAACCAGAAGCCGCGAAGGTCAGCGCCGTAAAGAGAATCAGGAAGACGAGGAATTTCTTTGCTGTGCTCTTCATGAGAGAACCCTTTGGGCTTAGCTTGGGAGGCTTTACCTAGAGCCCGGGCTCGTGAGCGGCGCTGGCTCGGCCGGCGGCGCGACCGAAAAATGTGGCGTCGCCCACGGAGAGCCCGCTTGCATAACCAGAGGCGCTGCGCGGGATGCCGCAGGCGGTCCGCCCAGCGGCGTAGAGACCCTTGATGGGGTCTTTTTCGGTGGTCAGGACTTCCCCGGTGGGCAGGGTGTCGAGCCCGCCGAGAGTGAAAGCTGCGTAGATCGCGCCCTCGCCGAGGCTGCAGTCGAGCGCGGCGTAGGGAGCGTTCATCGCCTTGAGCCATTCCGCGCTCTTATGGAAGAGTGGATCTTCGCCCTGGGCCGCATGCCGAGAGTAGAAGTCTACGGTATGGCGAAGCATCTCGGAGTCGAGGCCGACCTCTTCCGCGAGTTCTTCGACGGTTTCCCCTGTGCCTACGATGGGCGCGTTCATGAAGGAGGGGTGTCCGTAATCCTCTGCCGAAACGATGAGGTAGGCCTTGCCCCCGAGTTGGTCGAGGGCCCGGGAGGCCACCCGGGCGTGATAGCAGTCCTCGTTCACGAAGCGTTGGGCCTGGGCGTTCACGAAGATTCCATACGTGAGGGAAGAGGGTGGGTAATAAGGCAAGGTGATGAAGTGCTGGTCCATGTTGACGAGCGCGCCTCCCACCGCCTGACCCATCAGCAGTCCGCTCCCGGTATCCCCCGGGTTCCCGATGGGCAGGGGGCCGTCGGCGATCCTGGGGCAGTACTGCTTCAGCATTTTGGGGTTCATCACGAATCCCCCTGCGCATAGAATGACACCTCGGCGGGCGCGTACGTTCAGCTCCTTGTTGTCGATTCGAACGACGAGGCCCAGAACCTCCCCTTCGACGTTATGGATCAGGGTTAGGGCACGCGCGTTGTATTCGATGCGGACATTTCGCTTTTCCACCTGGTCGGTCAGGGTCTTCATGAGGAGGGGGCCACCGTTATCGCCCTCTATCTCCAAGTTGTGCCCCCTTGGGCAAGGTTCTGCGATCTCTCGGAAGGGCCAGCATTTCTCGCTGCCGGTGTAGAGGAGACAGTCGTCGGTGAGCGCCATGATGGCGCGTTCCTTGTACTCCGTATTTTTGTAGGGCGCCCCCATGCTGACCAGCCAATCGAAGTGCTTCGTGCTCTCTTCGCAGTAGGCGCGAACCTTGGCCTCATCGGCGAGGTCGCCGCCGGCGGCCATGAGGTAGTCGAACATGGCTTTGGTCGTGTCTTCGTAGCCGCAGGCCTTTTGCACTCGAGTGCCTCCGCTGCCTCCGAGGTAGACCTCGGCGCTCGAGAGCTCCGTCGATCCCCCGCTCGCACTGGCGACTTCGAAGAGCGCTACTTCGGCTCCAGCATCGGCGGCTTCAATCGCGGCGCAGGCCCCGGCTCCGCCAAAGCCCACGATGGCGACATCGGTTTCGATGTCCCAGTGCTCGACCCGGTCGGCTGGGCGCGGCCGAGAGGGGGTGGTTTTTTTGCCGGCGGACATGCGAGTCTCCGAAGATGCGGCTCACCCTTGAAGGGGCTCGTCGTGGATGGCCCACCGGGTTCGTCCTGTTCGTCACCGGGGGAGATGGCGCTACGACCATATCATATCGCCTCGAGACGGCCCCGTAGGGCCAATGCGATCGACTGCGTGGTCCGCGGGAGCTAGAGCATCTCTATGCCCTTGGGCTCGCCCGCGAGATGGCTTCCGATAACCGAGTAGAGGTCGGGGCGAACTTGGACGTGTTGGGTAATGACATGACTATTGCGAAAATGCCGCTGTAGGCTTGAACTCGTGTAGATGGAAGAAGCCCCCCCCAAGCGATAGGCGGTTCGGCTGATCTCGGCGCCCACTTCGACGGCATGAAGCGTGGCGAGCCTGAGGGAGGCGCGTTCATCGAGACACGTATCGTCCTCGCCTGCAGCGTCCCAGAGCGCCTCGGCGCATTCGTAATAATGACTTCGCGCGGCTCGCAGGCTGACTTCGGCGCGGGCCAGGTCGCCTTGAAAGTCGCGTCGCTGGGCCAGAGGGGCGGATTGGCCGGTTGCCGTCTTGGCGCCGGCCACGGTTTGGAGATCGCTGAGCGCACTTCTCGCGATGCCGAGGGCGATCGCACCGAAGCCCACCGCGAGCAGACTGAGTTGGGGAATTCGATAGAGCCGACCCTCGGGTGCCGGTGTCGGGTTCCACGCCGAGATGAAGGCCTCCTGGACGGGAACATCTTCGAGCTTGAAGTCGTTGCTACCCGTACCCTCCAAGCCCATGACGTTCCAGGTATCGAGGAATTCGACCTGGCTCGCGGGTACGACCACCATGTTGGTGCGCGGATTCCCGCGTTTGTCGACGATGGGCTCACCGTCCCGGAAAAAACGGCAGCCGGCGAGCACCCAGTCTGCGTTGCGGGTACCGGAGCCGAAGGGCCAGCGCCCGCTGACCCGAAAGCCGTCCGCGCAGGAATCGGCTCGGCCCTTGGGAGCGTAGACGCCAGCGAGTACCCGGTTGGGTTGGTCGAAGATCGTACGAGCCGTCGATGCGGGAAGATGCGGCAAGGCAAGGGTCGAGGACACGCTGATCGCGACGCACCACGCCACCGAGGCATCACCCTGGGCCAGGATTTCGAAAACCTTGAGCGACGGCGCCAAAGGCATGGCCAGGCCGCCCAGTTCCTCAGGAACCCACATGCGATAGAAGCCCTGCTCGGCCAGGGATTGGGCCAGGTCGTTGGGAACCTGACGGGCCTTCTCGACCTCATCGGCCCGGGCATGGAGGGTCGGAGCCATGGCGTGCGCGGCGTCGATCATCGAAGGGTTGGCTGTCGCTTCCTGGGTGCTCATGGGGCTCTCCTGCTCAACGTGCCAGGCCAAGAAGGCCGGCCAGATTATTTTTTTGCATGTCTGAAGATCCGCCTACGATTGGCATCCCGATCAAGTCGCGGACATGGCGCTCCATATCGTGTCCCTCGGAGAGCCCGTAGGCGCCCATGACTCGCTGACACGAAAGCCCGATTTCCACCGCGGTATCGGCGACGAAGAGCTTGGCCATGGATGTTTCGACGCTGCATGGCCGCCCCTCGTTGGCCAGCCAGGCCGCGTGGTAGAGCATGTGGCGGCAGGCTTCGAGCCGGGTTCGGGCTTCGACAAGTCGGTGCCGTACGACCTGATGGCCGCTGATCACCCGGCCGAATTGCTTGCGCTCCTGGGCATAGGCCCAGGCTTCGTCGACTGCCGCCTGGGCGATGCCGAAGGTGACCGCGGTGATCTCGAGCTTCTCGACGTCCAGGGCGCGCCCAGCCAACATCCCCCAGCCCTGGTTCCAGCCGCGCTCACCCCCCACGATGGCTTCCGCTGGAAGCTTGACGTCTTCGAGAATCACGTCATTGGAGAGGGTGTAGCGGAGATTCCCGTGTTCGATGGGGTGGACGGTCACCCCGTCGGCGTCGGTCGGAATGAGGACAAAACTCAGGTTGGCATGCCTGGGCGCCTCGTCATCGCTCTTGACCAGGCAGTAGATCGTGTCGGCGAAATCCGCGCCGGTACACCAGCGCTTGAAGCCGTTGACCACCAGGCCCCCGTCCTCGGTTCGCCGCGCCGTGGTTCGCACGCTGGCAAGGTCTCCGCCGACGTCGGGCTCGGAGAGCCCGTAGGCAAAAAGGTGCTCGCCCTTCGCGAGTTTGGGCAGGTAGTGTTTTTTCTGCTCCTCGGAGCCGTTTTCGGAGATGTTCATGCCGCCATAGAAGGCGCAATGGATGAAGGGTCCTGCCGCGAAGGCGCCGCCCCGGCAGAGCTCTTCGATGATCGCGACGGCGGCGACCAGATCCTGCCCCAGGCCCCCGTAGGCGCTGTCGATGGTCACGCCGCAGAGTCCTAGGTCGGCCAGCTTTCGAAAGAGCTCGGGCGGAAAGCGGTGTTCGCGGTCCCAGAGTTGCCTCTTTTCCGGGGGCATTTCCTCGGCGACGAAGCGGCGGAGCAGCTCGCGCAGATCGGTCAGAGAATCACTTTCGTCGGCGAAGAGCATCTTCGGGGCCTCCCCTTTTCCGGTTTGTGTGGGATTAAGCGGAGAAGGGGTTTCCCCAGTGGTCTGCGAAGGCGGTCTTTTCCACCGGCCGCCGGGAGATCTTTCCGTGGCCGCCGAGCAGCGGGTACCCGATGGGGACCGCGCAGGCCGTGCCCCAGGGTTCAGGGATCTCTAGGATCTCTCGCACATGCTCCTCGTAGCCGCAAAGCAGGGTGGTCAAGGTGCAGCCGAGCCCCTCGGCACGGCATGCCAGGAGGAGGTTTTCGACCGCCGTATAGACCGACGCGCCTCCGACCACCGAAATCCTGTCCAGACCGGCGTCGGTGATGGCCATCAGCTTTGGGTTGAAACAGAAAACGATGACCGCAGGAGCTTGGCCAAAATTCTCGGCGAGATGATCCCCCGAATCGAGCATGCGGGCTTGTTTGGCCTGGATCGCCTCGGGCGCGCTCTCGAGTTGGGCGCGATGGTCCGCCGAGTACTCATTCCATCCGGCGAGGTAGTGCTCGCCCAACGCCTGTTTGCGCGCCGAGTCGCGCACCACGATGGCCCGCCAGGGCTGCACATTGCCCCCGGTGGGTGCCCAGCAGGCGGCCTGGAGAACGCGATGCAGAACCTCGTCGGGAACCGGGTCGGGCCGTAGGCGCCTCACGGCGCGGAGGGTCTGCATGGCCTCGTAGAGGTCTATTTGTGTCACAGCGCGTCCTTCCCGGGGCGGCCGGGGGCCGCAATCCCATTTTTAGAGTTCAACTCTAATTTCCGGAAGGATACGGATAAGCCCCGATCGGGGCAAGCGGGAGACGGGAAAGTCGCCTCGCCCCGGGCGCTTGAACGGCCGAGGGATCCCTCGGACCGAGATCCGCTGGGGAAGGGCGCGGCGAAGCTGCGCTGCAACCCGGGGTTGGCCCGAGAGGGGAATGAACGCCCCTGGGATGGCCGGGCCTGTGGATCGGGTTTGGGCTGCGCCGCGAGGCGCTCGGTCTCAGTGCGCGCCCACGCTCTCGATGCTGCTCTCTATGCCGGCCATCACGAGGGAGTCGGCGCGGGGTAGGGCGGAGATCAGCGCGTCCAGGCGGCTCTGCAATTCGTCATCGACGTCGGTGAAGCGCAGGGCGAGCCCATCGGGGCCATCGTCTCGAATCACCTCGGCGGGAACCTCGAGAGGTCGCTTGCGGGCCTCGTCGTGGAGAGAAACGGTGAACTGGTTGCCGAGTTCGAGCTCGGGGTGCGCTTGAACTCGCATTCCCTGGGAACTCAGGTCGTAGCCCGTGAGGAGCGCCGTGACTCGGGTCCCCGAGGCATCCAGCTTGCCAACGTGCCGATCCATCCGAGCACGAGGGGTTTGCCGCCGATCGGGATGAGAGGGGAGCGCCGCTCCTTTTTTGTTCAGGCCGAGCCACGATTTGGCTCGATCGGTCCAACTCCGATCGGGCGTCGTTTTGTCATTGCGATCGGGGCCCACGGTCTTGCGTTGGAGGAGTTGACCCACTCGGGCGCCCTGGACGTCGGCGGGTGGGTGAAAGCGCAGAGCGACCTGCCATTTTCCCGAAGCGTCGTCGAAACGACGCCGGATCACGTGACCGGTGACGCTCAGCTCTTCGGCTCCGGTGTATTCTGAACCCACGACCAGCTGAACCCTTTTGCGCAAGGCGAGGCCTCGCGAGGCGGCGAGCAGACAGCCCCCCCTGGAAAGGTCGAGCAGCGAGCAGGGTCGCTGCCAGCCCCGGAGGCTGGTTTGGATCGACGCATCAATGCCGAGGACGACTCGAGGGTTCGCTCGTCGACTTTCCCCCTTATGGAGAAGGTTGCGGAGCAAAATTTCGATGGCGTCCCGGTGAAGGGGTCTCCGGATCAGATACTGGTAGCCGAGGCGTCGAAGAAGATTCGCAAGAATTTCCGACTGCGACGACGCGATGGCGACTCGTAGAACCCCTTGTCGATCTGCGGTCGCGGGCACTTTGAGATGCAGGGCATCGGCCGCATCGACGATGAGAATTTTCGGGACGTCTTCCCAGTCTTCAAGCCGTTTCGACCCCGTCGCGTTGACCCGCCTGGGCTGGGCTCCAAGTTCGGTCAGCAGTTCAAAGATGTCATCGAGCGTGTTGCCGTCATAGGCAAGGAGGGGGTAGGGAGCGTGGGTCCGTCGGCTCTTCTCGGGCTCTTGGGCAAAGAGCGCGTGATAGTCGGAGGGTGCCTCGTGAATCCGAACTCCCAGGCCGAGATGACCCTCGGCAGCGCCGTCGGCAGCGTCCGGGCTGCGCGCGACGGTGCCACGAAGCTGCATCGCCGGAACGTCCTCCGAACTCTCGAGGAAAATGTCGACCTCGCTGTCTCGGGGGGGGGCTATGTCCCCAAAAATCTCGATATAGAGCCCGCTGACCGAGAGATTGCTGGCGACGCCCTTGAAGCACGGACCGTCGATCACGGAGAGTAGGCAGTCGACCGAATCGTTGACCCGGCCTCCGCTGGGCGAAATGAGTACGGGGATGTCCATACCCTTCTTTACGGGAGGATCTTCGCAGCACTTGAGGGGCAGCCCGCCATTTTTTGCGCCTCGACGCAAGAGTCCGCCGTTCTTCGGGTCTTTTAGACGATTGGGGGCGCTCTTCCCCCTCCTTCCAAGAAGATCTCCCCTGGGGGACGGGAGGGGATGGGAGGGGATAGGAGGACTCACCGCCCGCCACCAGCCCGAGGACTTGGTTCTAGTCGATCAGGAGGATGGAAGGAGAAGCCGTTCCCCTTCACCCCGTAGGCGAGACCGAGCCGAAACCGTGATTAGAGCTTGCTGGAAAGGCTCACCGATCCAGGGCCGGACCAGGGCCGGATATTGTGCTGGTCTTCACGGCGATGGCCTCTCCCGGCAGGGCTGCGTTCGAACCCTTTGGGCTCCCACGGTCGGGACGACGCTAACCCTGTTCTCGCTCGGTCGGAGACGGTCGAGCGACCCGGCTCTGGGCGTTCAACGCACCATGGAATTCCCGCCGTCGGCGGGTAGGGTGTGGCCCGTCACGTAGCGCGAGTCGTCACTCGCCAGGAAGACGGCGACCGGGCCAATATCCTCCTCGCAGTCCCCGATTCTTCCCAGGGGCTGGTTCGCGGTCATGCGTTTTTCCATCTCCGGTGCGAGTTCGAGGAGCGTGGCCACCCCGGGCGAATTCGCCAGGGGGCAGATGATGTTGACGTTGATGCCGTCTCGTCCCCACTCCCGGGCAGCGCTCTTGCTGAGCGCCCGGATCGCTTCCTTGGCCGCGCCATAGGCGGATTGGCCTGCGAGACCGTCGAGGCCCGCCCCCGAGGCGATATTGATGACTTTTCCCCGGCTCGCCTTGAGGTGGGGGTAGGCGGCTTGCATGAAACGAAAGCTGCCGCGAAAGCCGGTATCGAAACACAGGTCGATGATTTCGTCGGTGTGCTCCATGACCGAGGTGGGCGACAGCGGCGCTCGTTGGGCATTATTGACGAGCACATCGAGTTGGCCGAAGACCTCGATGGTTCGATCCACGGCGGCGTCGACGCTTTCGCGGCTCGTGACGTCGCAGCGCACGAAGAGGGCTTCGCTTCCCAGGCCTTCGAGTTCCCCGACGACCTGCTGGCCGGATTCCTCGTTGAAATCCGCGATGACGCAGCGCGCCCCCGCTTTGGCCATGGCCAGGGCTATGCCCCGACCAACGCCCTGACCCGCTCCGGTGATGATTGCCACCTTGTCTTCGAGTTTTCCGGTCATCTTTTCCTCATAGGGATCGATTGCCGATCAGGAGATCGAGCATTTTGTGAGCTTCTTTTTTTCGCACGTCGGGTTCATCGCTCTCGATGACGAAGAACCCGAAGAGCGCCGTCGTCAAAATTCGTGTGACCTCGGAGGCGGGGAGGGTGGCGTCGATTTCTCCGCGGCTTTGAGCGAGGGCAACCTTCTCCTCAAGGAACTCAAAGAGAGCATTGCCCATCCAATCTTCTTTGCGGGGCTCTCGGAGCATGAGGGCGAAGGTTTCCCGCCGGAGAACGGGATTGGCATCCGAAAGCAGGTCGATGGTCGCATCGACGAAGCGATGAAGGAAATGATCTTGCTCGCTGGCGCGCAGGCGTTGGACGACGGCGTCGAGGGCCCTGCTCTCGCTCCGGCGTTGGAGCTCTCGGAGAAAATCCTCCCGGGTGGGGAAATGGGCATAGACCGTGGGGCGGGTGACCTCGGCCTGGCGCGCGATATGCTCGATGCGGACCGCCCCGAGGCCGCACTCGGCGATCTCGTTCAGGGCGACCGCGAAGATGCGATCCTTGGTGGCGAGGCTCTGGCGCTCGCGCTGGGACAGAGGTGGGTCCCGAGGGGGTGAGCTGGGCCCGGAGGGCTGGTCGGCGTTGCCTGAACTCACGGGATTCGACGCTCTCCTGGCCTCGGCCGATCCGGACGAGGGTTGATATCTCATTTTACAGTTGTATACAGTAGGCCAGTCGCCACCAGATTGCCCGCCATGGGGCACGGGAGAGTCGAGCACATGGGACGTTTACAGAACAGGGTCGCCATTGTGACCGGGGCGGGCCAGGGGGTGGGCCTCGGGGTCGCGCGCGCCCTGGCGAGCGAGGGCGCGAAGGTGGTTTGCGCCAACCGGACCGCCGAGAAGGGCGAAGCCGTAGCCGCGGGAATTGTGGAAGACTTTTCCTCCCAGGGCGCCGAGGCCATCTACCGGCAGACCGACGTCTCTGAAAAGGAGAGCGTCTATGCCCTGGTGGAGGAGACCCTCGCCACTTTCGGGAGCGTAGACATTCTGGTCAACAACGCGACGCCCACCGGTGGCACGGCCCGCTTCGAGTCCATGACCGATGAGGCCATGCAGAGTTATATGAGCGTGAACTACTACGCCTCTTTCTGGGCGATGCAGGCCGCTTTCCCCGCCATGAAGGCCCAGGGCTGGGGCCGCATCATTACCATGTGCTCGCTGAACGGGATCAACGCCCACCGCTATACCGTGATGTACAACGCCTCCAAGGAAGCGGCCCGTTCCCTGACACGAACCGCCGCGGTGGAGTGGGGGCGCCACGGAATTACTGCCAACGTTCTCTGTCCCTTCGCCGCGACGCCCTCCTGGGAGGGCTTCGAACGCTTCGATCCCGAGGCCGCCCGGGGGATCGTCGAGGGAAACCCGATCCACTACGCGGGGGATTGCGAGAAGGATATCGGCCCGGTGGCGGTTTTTCTGGCCAGCGACGAGTCGCGTTACGTCACGGGCAACACGATTCACGCCGACGGCGGTGGCCATATCAATGGTGTGGGCTGGAAATTCGAATTGCCCGAGTAAGGGCGGGCGAGGATTTCGCCCCAGTCAAGGGAGTTTTATCCGATGGCATCCATGTCCCAATTCCTGCCCTTGCCGGCGGCCCGGCGCCTGTTGGCCGAGCACGGGGTCGATGAGCGCTATCTCCGCCGCAAGAAAGCCTGGCTGAGTTTCTTGCGCATAGTCGAGCCTCTGCGCTGGTACGAGAATCTCCGCTGGGGGCGAAAGATCCGGAGGACCGAGTTGGCCGCCCCGCCGCTTTTCCTGCTGGGTTTCGGGCGCAGCGGGACCACCCATCTCCACAACCTGATGTGGCAGGATCCCCAATTTGGCGGTGTGACGAATTACCAGGCCTCCATGCACCCCATCGCGCTCACCGGAAGGAACTGGCTCCCAAAACTTTTCGCCAGCCGACTTCCCGCCAAGCGTCCCATGGATAATGTCGCCATCTCCCTAGACGGTCCCCAGGAGGAGGAGATGGCCATGATCAACGCCACCGAGCACGCTCCCCTCCACGTCATGAATTTTCCCAAGGCGATCCCAGAACTCTACGATCGCTACGTGGTCGATCTCGGCAAGGATCCCGTCAGCACCGAGGGCTGGAAACGCGCTTATCTTGAGGTGCTCAAGAAGGCGACCCTGCTTTCCGACAACAAACGCCTGGTGCTCAAGACGCCGCCGAATACGGCCCGGGTCAAGGTGCTGCTCGAGATGTTTCCCGACGCCCGCTTCGTCAACATCGTTCGCAACCCCTATCCCGTCTACCAGTCCATGCGGAACATGTATCGCAAGACCCTGCCCGGGGCGGTGCTCCAGGAATTTAATTGGGAGGATATCGACGCCTGGATCGTGAGCGGCTACCAAAAGCAGATGCAGAAATATCTCGCCGAGCGCGAGCTGATTCCCGAGGGCCAGCTCATTGAGATCCGCTATGAGGATCTCGACGCCGAGCCCATCAAAAACCTCGAGCGCATCTACTCGACCCTGGAACTCGGCGATTTCGAGGCGGTCCGCCCCTTGCTGGAGAGCTACTTGGCGAGCCTGGGCACCTACGAGAAGAATAAATTCGAATTTCCGGAAGATGTGATTTCGACGGTCAACGAAAATTGGGGCTTCGCGTTCGAGGCCTTCGGGTACGAGCGCCAATAGACCGCGTCAAGCGGAACCCGGGGCCAGCGGGTATTCAGGAGCAGTGATGAGCGACGCAAAAGCGTTCGATGAAAGACTCAAGCAGATGATCGCTGGAGAGCTCACGATCAAGTGGGATTTCAACGAGTTCGTCGGTCATGCCGATGTCGTCCGGCAACTGCTCGAAGTGGCGCCCGACGAGATCCGGGCCGATCTGCAATTCCTCTATGATCTGATGGCCGATGCGGCCAACGCCGAAGGCGCGGTGCTCGGCATCTTTCCCCGGCTCACGGATCCCGAACTCGCCGGCGTTGAAGGGCGCATTTCCGACTACATCGCCGAACATTGCGGAATTCGCCTGGGCGACCCCGAATACGTGGTGGGGACTCTGATCGGCGAGTCTCGCTGCCCGGGATGGCCGGGCATCGGCAGCCCTCTGACGAATAACCGCTTCCCCTATTTGCTCGATACCTCGGCCTCAAATTATTTCAGCAACCGCTTCTGGCACGGCGACAAGGCGCCGCGCGGTTTCGTTCCGGTGCCCGAGGGCGGCAAGGTCGTGTTCAGCGGTGAATTCCCCTATTCGCGCTATTTCGCCTTCCATCCCTCGGATTTCGATACCAATAACTTGCCCACTCTGGTGGACGAGGACCTCGAGCCCGACCCCGGAAGCGCGAACCCCTTTCGCGAAGCCGTGCCCGAGGGCATGGCAAGGCGCTTTAGCGTGCAACTGATCTTCACCGACAAGCCTGAGAACCCCGAGCCGAACACCACCTATTGCGGCGTCAAGAAGAACGGGGGCCGCAATCCGGCGGTCTTCAATATTTACCGGACCACGGATTCCGTCCTCGGCGCCATGCCGCCCAACAACACCGGCGTCATGCTCCCCTCGATCACGGTCTACGACGCCGAGGGCAACCAGACCGCGTTCTACGATGAAGTCGACCCGCACCCGCCGGGCGTTGACCCCCCGGTGGAGACGACAAAATTTGCGCCCCTGCCGATCCCCGATCACCGGGGGCTCTGCTGGCCCGAGGAGTACAGCACCAAGTCGAATTGGGGCCTGCCCTACGACATTCTCGCCAGCGATGACATCCTCTACCTCGTCACGCCCTATACGAATCGCCTGGGGGATGTTCACGTGACCCGGGCCAAGATGTTCACGTCCCCCCATACCCCGGAAGAACCGACGTGGATGCCGGGCAAGGATATCCGGGGCTTCACGCTCACGACATACAATTTCTGGGCGGGAATCTGCGAGGCCGCGGTGGTCGATCACGAGATCCCCGTGGACGACGAGGGTTTCTATACAATCGTCGTTTCGACGGCCGAGAACCGGCCCGCCAACGCCACCGCCGAGAACGGAGTGACGTGGCTGGCCTGGGGTGATTATCTCGACGGCCAGCTCACCTACCGGATGCTTCTGCGGCGTAGCGAGACCCTGACGAAACTCCGGCATGCGGTGGAGAGCGGCGAGGCGGAGCCCGCCGTCGCTCCCTATGTGCCGCGCTCGAAACACACGACCCGGGAGGCTTTCGAGGCCAAGGGCTGGCGCGCGGCTTTCGACGACTAGGCGATTTCTTGCTCGGAACTTATCCGAAGGGAGTTTCTACTTGGCCAGCTGTCTCCGATTTTTCGTGGTTCTATGGGTGATGTGGGGTGCAGGCGTCCTCGCGGTCGGGGAGGCGGGGGCGGCAGAAGGCTCGGCCGATCCAGCCCCGGCCTGCCGAAACAGCGATCCCCTACGCCAGCCCTTCTTCGGCGATACCCACGTGCACACGACCCTGTCCTTCGATGCCAATTCCCAGGACACCCGGAACTCGCCGCGCGATGCCTACCGCTTCGCCCAGGGCGAGCGCATGGGGATCCAGCCCTACGATGGCGACGGAAACGCCCTGCGCGAGGTTCACCTCGATCGCCCGCTCGATTTCGTCGCGGTGACCGACCACGCCGAGTTCCTCGGCGAAATGGAGATCTGCACGACTCCCGGCACCTGGGAGTATTGGCATCCAGTCTGTTTCGCCCATCGCAATATTCCCGGGGTCGGCATTATGGCCTTCGGGTTTCGCGGCCTGGTCGACAAAAAACGCTGGGGCCTGTGCGGCGACGACGGGAGTCTTTGCCGGGAGAAGGCCACCGAGACCTGGGCCGAGGTGATCGCGGCGGCAGAGGAGGCCAACGACGCGAGCGATGCCTGCTCGTTTACGAGTTTCGTCGCCTACGAGTGGACGGCCAGCGTGGGCGCGGGGCAGAACCTCCATCGCAACGTAATCTTCCGCACTGCCCAGGTGCCGACGATTCCCGCGAGCTGGATCGAGACCCCCTCGGCGGTGGATCTCTGGGATCGCCTCGAGGCCGAATGCGTCGAGGGCATAGAGGGCTGCGATGCCCTCACGATCCCGCACAACTCGAATCTCAGCGGCGGGTTGATCTTCCAGAGCGCGACCGCCAGCAGCCCGGATGAACCGGGGCCCACCCAACTCGCCGAGGCCCAGCGCCGCAGTCGCTGGGAGCCCCTGGTGGAAATCATGCAGCACAAGGGCTCCTCGGAATGTGATTCCCGGCTGCCCGTCTGGCAGGGCGACGAATATTGCGGCTTTGAAAAGCTCCCCTACGACCGCTTCGGATCGAAGCAGAGCCCTCTCGTCGACACCCAACAGGCCACGGCGAACAATTACGTACGCTGGGCTCTGGGTGAGGGATTGCGGATCCAGGACGAACTCGGCGCCAATCCCTTTCATTTCGGGATCATCGGCAGCACGGATACCCATATCGCCGCTCCAGGTCTGACCTCCGAGCAGGGGCACCCCGGGCACGGGGGGGCCGGCCGCATGGACTCCTCAGGACCCGCTCCCGTCAATACCTTCAACGACGATCTCGAGTTCGGACCCGGCGGTCTGGCGGTCCTCTGGGCCGAGGAGAACACTCGCGAGGCGCTCTTTGACGCGATGCAGCGCCGGGAGGCCTACGCCACCAGCGGCACCCGGCCCCGGGTGCGCTTCTTTGGCGGCTGGGATTACCCGCGCGATCTTTGCAGCGCCCCCGACGCCGTGGCCCAAGGCTATGCGGGGGGTACGCCCATGGGCGGAGACCTCCCGGCTCGGCCCGAAGGGGCCAGCGGTGGCCCGCGTTTCTTCGTCTCGGCCCTGCGCGATCCGGGCACGGCCCGAGACGCGGGCTCCGCTCTCGAGCGAATCCAGATCATCAAGGGGACTCTGGTCGTCGGCGGCGCCATCGAAGAAGAGGTGCTCACCGTGGCGGGGGGAGACAACGGAGCGAGCGTCGATCTCCTCACCTGCGAGCCTCGGGGAGAAGGGGCCGCCTCACTCTGCTCGGTCTGGGAGGATCCCGATTTCGACCCCGCCCAGGCGGCCTTCTATTATGCCCGGGTGATCGAAAACCCGTCCTGTCGCTGGAGCCAGTACACCTGCAACGCGGCGGGGGTACGCTGCGAAGATCCCGAGAGCATCCCCGAAGCCCTGGAGGGCTGCTGCTCCGAGAGCCATCGCCCGATCATCCACGAGCGCGCCTGGACATCGCCGATCTGGTTCACGCCCTGAGTGGCCCTTTCCGGGGCAGCCTACGCATTGGCCCCGGGACTTGAAGGGGTCCGGGACCAGGCGCTCCCGATGATCCCGCGTTCACCGCTCTCAGGCCCCCCTCGCTTTGCTTGTGCCCCGCTTCGCGCGCTTGGCTCCGGCTACCCCCCGGAGCGGGATCGGACTAAGGTCTCGTTTCGCGAGTGTGGGCGTGGTTGTGGGGTCTTTCGACGGGGAGAGCGACGTGGCGTTGAGAAGAGTCTTGGTGGCCAACCGGGGAGAGATCGCGGTTCGCATTCTGCGCGCGCTGAGCGACCTCGGGCTGCGCGGCGTGGCGATCCACAGCGAGGATGACGCCGGCGCGGTGCACGCGCTTCGCGCCGACGAATCACTGGCGCTCTCGGGCCGGGGGGCGGCGGCCTACTTGGACGCCGAGCAGATCGTGGCCCGGGCCGTGGCGGCGGGCTGCGACGCGCTGCATCCGGGCTACGGCTTCCTGAGCGAGTCCGAGGATCTGGCGCGGCGCTGCGAGGCGGCGGGGCTGGTCTTCGTGGGGCCCGCTGCCGCGAGCCTCGCCGAGCTCGGCGATAAGGCGCGCGCGCGCAGCCTGGCCGAGGCGTGCGGGGTTCCGATTCTGGCGGGGACGGGCCGCGGGGCCTCCCTCGATGAGGTCCGTGATTTTCTGGCCGGCCTGGGCGAGGGCCGCGCCATGCTCATCAAGGCCGTTTCCGGCGGTGGCGGGCGCGGCATGCGCCGGGTGAGCGCGGGCGACGATGTGGACGCCGCCTACGCGAGTTGCTGCTCCGAAGCGGAAAGATATTTCGGCCTCGGTGAGGTCTACGCCGAGGAGTGGATGCCCGAAGCCCGGCACATCGAAGTGCAGGTGGCCGGGGACGGCGACGCGGTCATGCATTTTTGGGAGCGCGAGTGCAGCCTTCAGCGCCGTCACCAGAAAGTCGTCGAGGTGGCGCCGAGCCCCACCCTGGATCCGGCCGTGCGCGAGCGCCTTCTCGAGGCCGCCCTCGAGATGGCCGGCCGCCTCGACTACCGGGGTCTGGGCACCTTCGAGTTCCTGGTGGACGCCCGCCCGGAGGCAGAAGGAAAATTCGCTTTCATCGAGGCCAACCCTCGACTGCAAGTGGAGCACACGGTCACCGAAGAAATCACCGGGGTGGATCTCGTCGTGCTCCAATTGGAGTTGGCCGCGGGTAAGAGTCTGTCGAGCCTCGGCTTCGGAGCCTCCCCGCCGCCGCCTCGGGGCTATGCGGTTCAGTTGCGAATCAATATGGAGAAGATGGCCAAGGACGGCTCGCCGCGACCGGCCAGCGGCACCCTGACCGTCTTCGAAGCGCCCTCGGGTCCGGGCATTCGCGTCGATCACCACGCCCACGCGGGCTTTAAATCGAATCCGAATTTCGACGGCCTGCTCGCCAAGGTGATCGTCCATTCCCCGTCGTCGGCCTACGACCAGGCCCTCGCCCGGGCCTACCGGGCGCTTTGCGAACTCCGGGTCGAGGGCATCGCCACCAATATCGGTTTTCTCCAGGACTTGCTGCGCCACGAGGATGTCCTCGCCAATCGCATTCACACGGGTTTCATCGAGGCCCACGCCAGCGAGTGGGTCGGCGAGGGAGCGGGCACGCATCCCCGGCTCTATTTCGCGGGCCCTTCCGCTGGATCGCCGGCCGCGCCGGAAAATTCGCGCCAGGTCGGCGCGCAGATCGCGAGTTCGGATCCCCTCGCGGTCCTCGAACACGGCCGCGCCGATTCGTCTGCGACGGCCCTATCGGCCGCCGAACCCCCGCCCGCCTCTCCGGCCGAGAGCCAGGGGCCGCCGGGCAGTGACGCGGTTCGGGCCCCGGTGCAGGGCACGGTGGTCAGCGTGGAGATCTCCGCGGGGGATCGCGTGGTGGCCGGCGCCTCCCTGGTCGTGATGGAAGCCATGAAGATGGAGCACGTCATCCCGGCCCCGTTGAGCGGTGAAGTGAGCGAGGTGGGAGTGCGAGTGGGGGATACTGTGGCCGAGGGCCACGCCCTGGTCTTTCTAGCGGAATGCGAAGTCGAGGCCGTCGAGGTGGCCGAGAAAGCGGCGGTGGATCTCGACGCCATTCGTCCGGACCTGGCCGAGGTGATCGAGCGCCATGCCCTGACCACGGATGCCCGGCGCCCGGAGGCGGTGGCCCGGCGGCGCAAGACCGGCCAGCGAACGGCCCGGGAGAATGTCGAGGACCTCTGCGATCCCGACAGCTTCATCGAGTACGCCCCCTTGGTGGTGGCCGCCCAGCGAAGAAGGCGCGAACTCGACGACCTGATCCGCAATACCCCCGCCGACGGCATGGTGGCCGGGGTGGGGAGCATCAACGGCGAACTCTTTCCCGACGCCGAGTCGCGCTGCGTCTTGGCCTCCTACGATTACACCGTGTTGGCGGGAACCCAGGGGCAATTCAATCATCGCAAGAAGGATCGCGTCTTCGAGTTGGCTCAGAAGAATCGCCTGCCCCTAGTGCTACTCAGCGAGGGCGGGGGAGGGCGCCCGGGGGATACCGACGCCATGGGGGTGGCGGGTCTCGACTGCCTGGCTTTCCAGTTCTTCGCGGAACTCTCGGGCTGGGTGCCCCTGGTGGGCATCAACTCGGGCCGCTGCTTCGCGGGTAACGCGGCGCTGCTCGGTTGCTGCGATGTCGTGATCGCCACGGCCAACTCCAATATCGGCATGGGGGGCCCGGCGATGATCGAAGGCGGTGGCTTGGGCGTCTTCCGTCCGGAAGAAGTGGGCCCCATGGAGGTCCAGGTGGCCAATGGCGTGGTGGATATCGCGGTGGAGGACGAGGAAGAGGCGGTGGAGGTGGCCAAGCAATACCTCTCCTATTTTCAGGGCGACCTTGCCGATTGGAGCTGCGCCGATCAGCGGCTCCTGCGCGGGTTGATCCCCGAGAACCGCCTGCGGATCTACGACGTGCGCGCAGTGATCTCGACCCTGGCCGATACGGGTTCGGTGCTCGAACTCCGCGAAGGATTTGGTTTCGGCATGGTGACAGCTCTGGTTCGCATGGAGGGGCGCCCGGTGGGCGTCGTGGCCAACAACCCGACGCATCTGGCCGGCGCCATCGATCGGGAAGGGGCCGACAAGGCCTCGCGCTTCATGCAACTCTGCGATGCCTTTGACATCCCGCTGCTCTTTCTCTGCGATACCCCGGGCATCATGGTGGGACCGGAATCCGAGAAGACCGCGCTCGTCCGCCATGCCGCGCGCATGTTCGTCACGGCGGCGAGTATTGACGTGCCCTTCTTTACCGTCGTCCTCCGCAAGGGCTACGGGCTCGGCGCCCAGGCCATGGCGGGGGGCAGCTTTCGCGCGCCCTTCTTTACGATCTCGTGGCCCACGGGCGAGTTCGGCGGCATGGGGCTCGAGGGGGCGGTCAAGCTCGGCTTTCGCAAGGAACTCGAAGCCAAGACCGACCCCGAGGAGCGGCGCGTGCTCTACGAGGAGATGGTGGCCCGCATGTACGAGCACGGGAAGGCGATCAACATGGCCTCGCATTTCGAGATCGACGGGGTCATCGATCCCCAGGAGACCCGGACATGGGTCATGCGCGGGCTGCGTTCGTCCCCCGCCCCGCCTGCCCGAACCTCGAAGAAGCGGCCCTGTATCGACACCTGGTAGCCGGCTCGGCGCTGGGATTCAATCCCAGCTGAGTTCGAGCATGGAGGCTTCGCCCGGCACGCCCACGCGGAGCGGAAAGCCGTAGAAGCCCGTGCCCCGGTGGACGTAGAGGTGGTTGCTTCCCCGGGCGAAATGCCCGTGGTCGGGCCAGCGCGAGTGCGCGAGCACCGTCCAGTTGAAGCCGAAACTCACGAGCCCCATCTGCCCACCGTGGGTATGGCCCGAGAGCACGAGGTCCACCGCGTCGTCGGGCAGGTCGTGGAAGGCGCTGGGGTCGTGGAGGAGAAGCAGGCGCCGGTGTCCCTCTATTCGGGGATGATCGGCGAGGAGCTGGGTGAGGTGCTCGCCGCGGCCCTTGGAGACGTAGTCGGCGCCTACGATCTGGACCGGTCCTGTGGGGGTCTCGGCCGCGCACGAGTCGTCATTGAGAAGACGGACCCCGTTGGCGGAAAGGCCCGCCTTGACTTCGTCGGGGGCCTCGTGGTCGTGATTGCCGAAGACCGCAAAACAGCGCCCGGGAAGCTCGCGCAGCGGGGAGAGGGCCTCGGCGAGAGCCCCCGCCGTGGCGTTGCTCTCCATGGTGAGGAAATCGCCGGTGAGCAGAATGAGATCCGGCTCCCGGGCCACGAGTTCGGCGACGATCCGTTGCAAGCGGGCGACGGGCTGCCAGGGGCCGAGGTGGGGATCGGCGATCTGCACCACGCGCAGGGGGCGTTCCGCCAGGGGCTCAGGTTTTTTTCGTCGATGCCGCTCCATCGGAACTCGGGAAAAATTCTCGGGCCGGGCGGTGCCCAGCTTCAGGCGAACGAGTTCCGGGGATAGGCGCGGCGAGGTGAACGCCGCCACGAAGGCCACCGCGTAGGGGAGCAAGTCCAGGGGGGCGAGCCACCCGAGCAGGGTGTTGGCCCCGAAAGCCCAGAGCAGGGCCCGAGGGATCAAGAGCGCGAGAAGCCAGAAGGTGCTCATAAAACCCGCGGCCAGGAAGACCTGGCCTGGGATCGAGATCAGCCCGCGGAACGCTCGGCCTCGCATGCGCGCGTTGACCAGGGAGGCGTAGTGCGCCGCGGTGGAAAGCATGCCGAGGGCAAAGGCCACTTGGAGCCAGGGGAGCGCGGCTGCGGGTACGTAGTCGGCCATGCGAAAGTAGACGAGGCCGGCGCCGAGTGCGGTGAGCCCAAGGACGATCGCGCTGAATATCGAGTAGAAACGTCCGCGTCTTAGACCGGCATAGAGCGGAATCGTGACCAGGGTGACCAGGGTCAGAGTGGGGAATATCCAGGGCAGGGCGTCGATCATTGCGGCGCTTACCCTAGTTCAGGTCGCGGGCGATTGGGAGCGGAATTCCTGGCATTTTGAAGCCCAGAGGCCAAGGTTTTGCCCAGATTGCCGGAATTGGCTATGGCTCGCCTTCCGCTCACCCCGAGCCGGCGAGGAGCCGGAGAGGAGTTCGGTTTTGATCATGCGTCTGATCGTTTTCGTCGGAGTCATCTTGGGCCTGGCCGCAGGTGCCGCCTGGTGGGGTCTCCAGAGCTACAAGACTTCGGCTACGGCGAACCCGGCCTTTTTCGAGGAAGCCATCGTAGCCTTCGAGGAGGCCGATCGGGCCGAGCCCCCGCGGCCCGGGGCGATCGTCTTCGTGGGGAGTTCGAGTATCCGTTTCTGGGATGGTCTGGCCGGGGATATGGCTCCCCTGCGCGTGGTGAACCGGGGCTTCGGAGGCGCCCAGTTCAGTCATGTTCTCCACAACCTCGAGCGGGTGGTCGTTCCCCACGCGCCCAGGGCAGTGGTGGTCTATGCCGGGGACAATGATCTTGCCGAAGGCACGGGAAAGGATGCCGAACGCGTCTTGGCCGACTACCGGGAATTCGTCGCGGGGCTACATGCGCGCTTTCCCGATCTTCCCGTCTACTTTCTCGCGATCAAGCCGTCGATCCAGCGTTGGGCCCGTTGGCCCGAAATGCGCCGGGCCAACGCCCAGGTGGAGGCCTGGAGCGCCGAGCACGAGGAACTCGGCTATCTCGACGTCGCCGCGCCCCTGCTCGGGGGGGACGGAGAGCCCCGAGGCGAGTTCTTCGTCTTCGACGGTCTGCACCTGAGCGACGCGGGCTACGCGGCCTGGGCCGACGTGGTCCGCCCCCGGCTGCTCGATGATCTTGGCCCGGGGAACTGAATTTCAGGCCGGGGGCGCCTAGCTTCCGTCCACGAGACGCCTGCGGATTTCCGCGACGGCGTCGATGCCGGTTTCCGTGTCTTCGGCCACCGCCATCAGGTTGAACTCCCGACAGCCGGCGGCGACATAGGGGGCCAGGAAATCGGCGACTTCGGCCGCTGTTCCGTAGGGGCTGTATTTCTCGAAGCGTGCGTAGGGGATGCGGTACATGGCGGTCATGGCCTTGGCCAAGCGTTCCCGGGCGCGCGCGCGATCGGCGTCGATGCCGATCCAAAGTTGGATGCCGTTGCGGGCAGGCGGGTCCGTGCGACCCACCTCGGCGGCGAGTGCCTGGATTTTCTCGAGGGTGGCCGAGTAGCGCTCCGCCGACGACCAGATGCCGAGCCAACCATCGCCATAGCGGGCGGCCCTTTTTAGCGCGGCCTCGGCGCGGCCACCGATCACGATGGGAATTGCCGGGTCCGGGGCGGGGACGATCAAGGCCTGATCGATGTCGAAGAACTCGCCGTGAAAAGTCGTCGGTTCGCCCGAGAGCAGCCCCCTCAGGACAGCCAGGCTTTCGTCGGTGCGCCTTCCCCGGCTCGTGGGGTCGACGCCGCAAACCTCGATCTCGTGGCGATCCTCACCCCCGACCCCCACCCCGAGAATCAACCGGCCCGGGGCCGATTCGGCCAGGCTGGCCAGTTGGCGCGCCACCGGGGTTGGGTGCCGCAGGGCTAGGAGATAGACCCCGACATAAACACTCAGCCGCGGTGCCAGGCTCGCGGCAATGGCGGCCTGGATGAGCCCGTCCATTCCCAGGCCGGTGTGGAAGCTGACATGGTCCGCCATGAAGACATGGTCGAGACCGCCGTCCTCGGCGCGGCCCAGGAGGGCCCGGCGCCGGGCATGATCGCCCGTCAGCATTTCGGTGTGGGCGAGGGTTCCGACGCGAAGGGGCGGGCTGCTGGCCATGAGCGGAGCCTAGTACGCCGGATGCAGATTATTCCAGTCGGGGGCTGGGAAAGGGGCCCCCAAACGGCCGAAATCTGGGTTGGCGGTGGCCCTCCAAACTCGCTGCGGCATTCGGTAGCCTTCCCGTGTCGCCCATCCGGATTCTCCTGTCGAGAGTTGCGGGTCAGTGCGGGTTCCAGGGGCGAGTTGAGGTGAGTATGGCGGAGACAGAGAAACGAATAGCCGGCTACAACGGGCTCACTCAGACCGAGCCGACTCTACCGACCCACTATTACGTGGATGCGGAGCACCACGAAAAAGAATTGGCTCGCCTTTGGTATCGAAATTGGGTCTACGTCTGCCGCGCCGAGGAACTCGATGGGCCTCGCGCCTACCGGGTCTTCGATATCGGTTCCCAACAGGTTCTGGCCCTGCGCGATCAGGAAGGCAAGCTCCAGGCCTTCCACAATACCTGCCGCCACCGAGGCTCCCAGTTGGTGCAGAACAAAGAGGGCCGGCTTCCTGGCGGGCTGATCACCTGCCCCTATCACTGTTGGGCCTACGACCTCGAAGGCAAACTCCGACGGCTCTCCGGCGCGTCGCCTCCCCCCGATTTCGAAAAGTCCGAACACTCGCTCTACGAGGTGGGGATTCAGGAATGGAAGGGATTCATTTTCGTCCATCTCGATCATGCCAACAGCCAGCCCCTGGAGTCCATTTTTAGCGACGCCCATATCCTCGACAACTGGCACCTCGCCGACCTCGTTGTGGGCCACACCCTGCGCAAGTCCATCCGCTGCAATTGGAAGATTTTTTGGGAGAATTTCAGCGAGTGCCTCCACTGCCCGCATGTTCACAGGGAACTCTCCGCGACGGTGCCGCTCTATAAGCAATACCTGATGGAAGTTCGCGATGACCCGGAATGGGAAGCCCATCAATCCGCCGGGGATCCCCTCTTCAAGCCCGGCCTGGCCGAGGGCAAAGAAACCTGGTCGACCGACGGCATAGCCTGCGGTGAGTTCTTCCCGGATCTCACGCCCGAAGAGATCGAGTTAGGGCACACCTATTGTGAAGGCTTGCCCTCGCTCTTCGTCGTGGGTCACGTCGACTACGCGCGGACGGTTCGTGTGCTGCCCCTGGGCCCGGAGGAAACCGAAATTCAGTCCCAGTGGCTCTTTCGGCCGGAGGTCCTGTCCCAGCCCGGTTTTGATGCCGCTCGGGTTGCTGCTTTCGCAGAACAGGTGATCGCTGAGGACAGCGCGGTTGCTGAACTGAATCAGAAGGGGCTGCATTCAATTCGCCACAAGAGGGGGGTGCTGATGGCCGAGGAATACGCGGTGCACGATTTCCATGTTTGGCTGAAAGGCCAGCTTGATTGATTGGCTGATCTCCTGGGGCCGGCTTGGGTTTTGGGGAGAGGGAAAGAGCGCGTGGCGGAGATAATGAGATCCACCGGGGAGCCGAGCAAAACCCAACGCACCCGTGCGCGCCTGGTGGCGGCCACCGGAGACGAGATCGCCGAGACGGGCTCCTTCACGGCCGAGCGTGTCGCGAACCGCGCGGGAACCGCGGTGGCCACTTTCTATATCCACCTTCCGACCAAGGACGACGCGCTTACCGCGACATTCGGCGAGGTGATGGATGAGTTGGTTTGCGTGGTCGACGCATCCCTGACCCGGGAAAGGCTCGAACTCGAGGGGCTGGAAGTGCTCGCTCGGGGATTCGTGGATGCCTGCCTCGCCTTTTTCGGCGAGCGCTCCCAGGTTTTCCGGCTCGCCCTGGCTCGAATGCCCGAGCACCGTCCGCTGCGGGAGGTCTACCGGGCGCATGAGGCGAACGCCTTTTCCCTCTACGCCGGCTTTATCGAGTCGGGACAGAGAGCGGGGTTGCTACGAGCGGGAGATGTGACCACCCTGACCCGAAGCCTGCTGGTCTTGAGCCAGGGGCTCAACAACCCCTTGGCCCTGGGGCTCGGCGCCGAGGATTCCCTACGAGATGAACTTGCGCGACTGGTGGTGGCCTTGCTTGCCCCTCATTCGTAGCCGCCAGGCTCATGAGTATCGGCCAGATCTCAGGGAAGCGCGGCCTCCGCGCCAAGATCTGCGATTTGCTCGGCGTGGCGCGTGGCCATCGCGGCAAACATGGCATCGCCGCGTTCGCTGATTTCGACGATCTGTGAGGCGACCACCGCCATGACGAACCCCGAGAAGCTGAAACGGCGGTAGTCGGCGTGCAGGCTCTCGAGCCCGTAGCCCGAAACGCCGAGGGCGAGGAGTTCCTCGTGGTAGAGGGCGAGGAGTTTCCCCTCCTCTTGTCGCCGCGCCTCGGGCAGCAGGCCCGCTCCCAGAAAATAGGCGACGTCCGAGGCGGGGTGCCCGTGGGAGCAGGTTTGCCAGTCGACCACGGCCAGGGAGGTGCCGCCGTCCTTGTCGCCGAAGAGCATATTGTCGAGCCGGAAATCACCGTGGGAGACCGCCCGCGGCCCCGAGAGATCCGCCGCCCAGGCTCCGATGCGCTGGCCGAAACGTCGGGCGAGGTCGATGACGGATCCGGGCAGACGCTCGGCGAAGCGCGCTTCGAAGCCGGGGAGCACTCCCTGGTAGACGACTTGAAGGAGCGCCGCGGACTCTGGGCTCGGCCGGGAGAGCCAGGCAAGGTCGCCCAGTGCGGGATCGTTCCAGCGCGGGGCATGGAGGCGGGCGGCCTCGCCCATGGCCAGGGCGGCCTGATCGGTGCTGCAACCCAGGATTTGGTCGCCCGGGAGGGCTGGAGCCATATCCTCAAAGATCAGCACGAAACGGTCGCCCTCGCTGGAGACGTCTGCGTGCCAGCAGCGCGGCGTGCGGATGCCCACGGTTTGCGCGATCTGGACGTAGAAATAGACCTCGCGCTGGTAGATGCCCTGGGCGACGGCGGTGCTGCGACTGACCTCGTTGGGGGAGGGGAGCTTGGCGACCAGGCTGGCCGGTCCCTGCTCACCCGATGCCGCGTATGCGAGAGTGAGCCGGAGATTTTCGCCCACCTGGCCGGTGCCGATGCTCTCGGCGGTCAGGCCCTCGACGATGGCATCCGGGTGACCGTTGCGGGCGAGGACCGCGCTGAGCCACGTCGGTGTGATTTCGTCTTGTCTGGAGATCAGGGGCGCCGGCTGGGGCATAGAGGTCGCTCTCTTCCGGTTCAAGGGCAGTCGAGTATCATCGATTTTGATTTCGAACTCCACGGGGCGATCGTGAATGACGATTGCGGAAGAGGGAATAATGGCGTCAGAGAGCGGTAAAAAAGGGAGTGGTGGAGATCAGGCCGGGGCGGAGCGCCGGCTTTTTTCCCTGGACGGGCGGGTTGCGGTGGTGACCGGGGGCAGCCGCGGATTAGGCCGCGAGATGGTGCTCGCCTTCGCGCGCCATGGGGCCGACGTGGTCATCGCCAGTCGCAAGCTCGAGAATTGCGAGGCCCTGGCGGAAATCGTCGCCGAGGAAACTGGCCGCCAGGCGATGGCCGTGGCCTGTCATGTGGGCGAGTGGGGGCATTGTGAGGCCCTTGTGGATGCGGTCTACGATCGTTTTGGCCGGATGGATGTGCTCGTCAACAATGCCGGTATGTCGCCTCTTTATCCCTCGCTGGTCGATGTCTCCGAGGCGCTCTGGGACAAGGTGATCGGGGTGAACCTGAAAGGCCCATTTCGGCTCTCGGCTCTGGCGGCGACCCGAATGGCCGAGGGGGAGGGGGGGTCGATCATCAACGTCAGCAGCGTCGCCGCGGTTCAGCCGTCGGCCCAGGAGATCCCCTACGGCGCGGCTAAGGCCGGGCTCAACGCGCTGACCATCGGTTTGTCCCACGCCTTCGCGCCCCGGGTTCGGGTCAACTGCATCATGCCCGGGCCCTTTCTCACGGATATCAGCAAGGCCTGGGATCTTGAGGCCTTCGAGAAGACCGCCGCCCAGTCGATTCCCCTGAAGCGAGGAGGGCAGCCCCACGAGGTCGTCGGAGCGGCCCTTTATCTGGCCAGTGATGCCTCGAGCTATACCACCGGGGCCGTGATCAAGATCGACGGAGGCGCGGCTTTTACGCCAGGATGAGGCTCCGCCCGCCGCCAGGGCTAGCCGGGAGGGCGAGGCTGCCGCTATTCTGGTCCGATGTCCGAATCCTCTGAAGCTTTTATCACGCGCTCGGAAGCCACGACCGACGGGGTCCGGGTGGAAGTGCGCGCGCGTTATGCCCCCGAGCAATCCGAGCCGAGCGCGAGCCGCTGGTTCTTTCTCTACTCGATCCAGATCGTGAACGAGGGGACGCGGCCGGTGCAACTCATCGATCGCCACTGGATCATCGTGGACGGTTCGGGGCACACCGAAGAGGTTCGCGGGGACGGTGTCGTAGGCAATCAGCCGACGCTCGCTCCCGGGGAGGGCTTCGAATACACCTCGGGGTGCCCGCTGCCGACGCCCTTTGGCAGTATGACGGGGACCTATGGGATGGTGTGGGACGACGGGACCGAGTTTCGCGCGGAGATCGGCCTCTTTGAACTCGTCGAGCCCAGGGCGATTCATTAGGCACGCGCGCGGCCCCCGCTTGGTGACGGCCGTGATTTGAAACGACGGGCTCTTAGGAGGTCGACGGGTCTTCGGGGGCTGTGAGGCCCTCCCGCAGCAGTCGGGCCATCCATGCGCGAAAGCGCCGCCGCTCGGCCTCGCGTTCGGGTTCCTCCGCGGGGCTCAAGAGGTCACCGAGCAGGGCGTCTCCGAAGGTTGCGATGACGGCTAGCCGGACGGCGAAGGAGACGGTCTCGTGCTCCCGGGCGACGAGGCCCGGTTCGTCGCCGACTCGCGCCGCGATGAGTTTCGAGATGTTTTCGACCAGGGAAGGGGGATCGATCCCCTGGGCGGGGTCGGCCCCGGGTTCGCGCAGCGCCCACCAGGCGATGAGCCGGGCAAGGCCCTGTTCCTCCATGGTTTCGGCCACGCGCTCGATCAGTTCGACCTCGGCGGTCGGGCTCTCGCCTCGCTTCAGCACCGCCACGACATCGCGGGTAAGGGCTTCGACTGCCCGAGCGTCGAGGGCGCGGATAAGACCGTCTCGGCTTCCGAAATGATGGATGATGGTGGGGTGGGCGATTCCGACATCCCGGGCGATCTCCTGGAGCCGGATCGCCTCGGGGCCTCCCTCGGACAGCCGCTTCTGCGCGGCGTCGAGAATTTCTTTGCGGGCGATTTCTGCGGATCGCCGGCGCCGACGAGGCGGATTCCCCGAGGGGGTCGTAGGGGGTTTCATTATTCGAAACTACACGATTGCTACGCAAAGTTATATACATTAGTGTCAGTAAGAACAAATTATGAGGAGATCGAATGTCGACGTCCACTTCCAGCCCCCGCCGCCCGAAAAACCCCATTCGTCTGGGGGATGCCTTTCGGGCCGTTCGCGAGTTGATCGCCAACCCCGACCGCACGGATAAGGTCTTCGTGATCATCTCCGCGCTCTCGGGCAACAGCGGGGAGCGCCAATTTCAGCGCTTCGCCTCGACGCCGGTCGGTCGCCGGGTGCTGTCCGATAAGAGGGATCTCCTGAACGTCCTGATGGATCGCGAGGCTCTCTACACCCTGCCCGAAGGGACCCTGGGTCGCGCCTATGCGAACTTTATGACCGAAGAGCAAATCAGCGCTGATGGCCTGGCTTCGGCCAGCGAGGAGGGGGGCGACGGACTCTCCGTGGATATTGACCGGGACCGCTTTGGAATGCGCATGCGAGACAGCCACGATCTCTGGCACACGACGACGGGGTATAGCCGAGACCTGCTGGGAGAAGCTGCGCTTCTCGCCTTTACCTTCGCCCAGACTCGAAACCCTGGGGTCGGCTTCATTGTAGCGGTGGCCTATCTCAAGGCGGGAGGCGTGCCCGGCGCTCGAAAATTGATTCGCGACGGCTATCGCCGAGGGCGCCGTTCGGGCTGGCTGCCCGCCGCCGATTGGGAGAAGTTGCTCGGTCAGCCGATCGAGGACGTTCGGCTTCAACTCGGAGTCGGGGAGTTGCCCCAATACGATGAAATGCGTAGCGAAGCGGGCGAGACGGCTTTGCGGGCGTAGTCGCCGCTCCGGCTTGTCTCGACGCCAGCGAGTCTCTCCTCGCCGGCTAGCAAGCCCCATTGAGATCCTCGAGACTGGACTTCTCGCGTCGCCTGGCGGGAAGAGATGACCGCTTCTTTCGTTGGCAGGACGGCCTCTGGAGCCTAACCTTGGCCAAAGCTCTAGGAGAGAAGTCCTGTGTCCCAGCCCGTCTATCGCTCGCGTCCCGGCGGATTCGATATCCAGCCCGCCTGCCAGGAAGAGGCCGAAGAGATTCTTGAGGGGATCTATCTTTCGAGGGGACTCTCGAATAGTTTTCTGATTACGACCGGCGAGGGTCGGGTGGTGATCAATACGGGCATGGGCTTCGAAGCCCCGGTTCACAAACGCAATTACGATGCCGTCGATGCGTCGCCGATTCGTTATATCGTGCTCACCCAAGGGCACGTGGACCACGTCGGTGGCGTCGACTTCATGGCCGAGCCCGGGACCGAACTCGTCGCCCAGGCCAATAACGCGGCCTGTCAGGCCGATGATGCGCGGCTGAATCAATTTCGACCCGCTCGCAGCGGTTTTGCCTTCGCCGAAACCATTGGCAAGGCCCTGCGCTATGTCCAGGCGAAGGGGGGCGTGATCAGCGCTCAGTCCCGTCCGGAGCCCACGCTCACCTTCGAGGACGAATACGCTTTCGAACTCGGTGGCCAACGCTTCGAACTCTTCGCCGTGCCGGGTGGCGAGACCGTCGACTCCCTCGCGATCTGGATGCCCGAGAGGGGCGCCTGCTTCTCGGGCAATCTCTTCAGCGCGCTCTTCGGTCATATCCCGAACCTGGTGACTATCCGCGGGGATCGTTACCGCGAAGCCCTGGGCTTCGTGGATTCGCTCGAGAAGGTGCTGGCCCTGGATGCCGAGGTGCTTCTGGTTGGGCACCACGATCCCTTGGTCGGGCACGCGCTGATCCGGAGCGAACTCGAACGGCTTCGCGACGCGACCCTCTACATCCACGACGAGACGGTCAAGGGGATGAACGCGGGTAAAGATGTTCACACCCTGATGCGGGAAATCAAGCTGCCCCGGGAGTTCGAAGTGGGGGAGGGCTACGGCAAGGTGGCCTGGGATGTTCGCGCGATCTGGGAGAATTACGCGGGTTTCTTCCATCATCGATCGACCACGGAACTCTATGGGGTGCCCGTCGAAAGCATTTTTGGCGATCTCGGTGAACTCGCCGGGGGGGCGGAGGCCGTGGCGAATCGGGCGGCAGAGCGGTTGGCGGCAGGGGAAGCGCTGGAGGCGATCCATCTGGTCGAGGTGGCCCTGGGTGCGGATTCCAGCAACGCGACGGCTCTCGAAGTCGCCGTCGCTGCCCATCGCCAACTCGATTCGGAGAGCGATAATTTTTGGCTCAGTTCCTGGCTCCGCAAGCAGGTCGGCCAGTTCGAGGCGCGACGAACGAGCGGGGGGAACTCAGGCCGATGAGCGGGCCCGGCGAAATCCACATCGATGATCTGGCCGAACCCGTTCTGACCCCGGTCCAGCAGGCTGCCCGGGATGGCGCGGAGCAATTCCCTGTCGAGCTCAGCGAAGAGGCGGTGCTCGGTGAGGCGGTGGAGCGCGCGGGCCTCTCTGATTTTGGTCCGGACGATTTTCGCGCCCGATTAGCCGTGCAACTCGAGAGCGTGAACGAGGACGAGGGGCTCGGTGCCGTGGGCCGCATTGCGGTTTATCGCGACCTCGTTCGCTACGCGGCGAACCGTCTGCGTTTCGAGGATCTGCTTCGCAGGCACCCGGAGATTCTCGAGGTGGAGATTAGGCAGCCGATCATCATTGGAGGGCTGCCGCGCTCGGGGACGACCCATCTCCTCAACCTGATTGCGGCAGATTCCCGCCTGCGCTCGCTCCCCTACTGGGAGAGCCTTGAGCCGGTGCCCGACTCCAATGAGGCTGCTGGCCCGGAGGGGATCGACCCTCGGCTCGCACGCTGCCAAGAGGGGTACGCCCAGCAACTCGCCATGATGCCCCTGCTGCGCAATATGCACGATATGGCGCCCGACCACGTGCATGAAGAAATCGAACTCCAGGGGCTCGATTTTTCCTCCTATCTGCTCGAATGGATCGCCACCGTTCCCCGCTGGCGTGATTACTACCTCGGCCAAGACCAGACCCCCCACTACGCCTATATGAAACGCGTACTGCAGGCGCTCCAGTGGATGCGCGGCCCCGAGCGTTGGATTCTGAAGTCGCCTCAGCACCTCGAACAGCTCGGCCCCCTGCGCGCAGTCTTTCCCGACGCCACCGTGGTCCTGACCCATCGCGATCCGGTCTCGGTCGTCGCCTCGGCGGCGACAATGCTTGCCTATGGAGACCGGGTGCGGCGCAAGCGCCCGGAGCCCCATGCGGTGGCGGAGTATTGGGCGGACCGGGTCGAGAAATTGCTCCGTGCGTGTGTTCGGGATCGCGACCTGATCCCCGCCGAGAGCAGTCTCGACGTGCTCTTCCACGAGTTCATGGCGGATGACGTCGGGGCCGTCGAGCGAATCTACGAGCTGGCCGATCTGCCCATGACGAGCGCCGCCCGGGGGGCCCTCGACGCCTTCATGGTCGCCAATCCTCGGGGCAAACACGGCCGCATCGTCTACGACCTGAAGCGCGATCTGGGCTTCGACCCCGACGCCTTGAGGGAGCGCTTTGGCTTTTACTACGATCGTTTCCCGGTTCGTGAAGAGGCTCACTGAGTCCCTGAGTCAGCGGAACTGTGGGAAGGGGGAATTCAATGAGTCATGCAGGTTGCCGTTTCGACTATTCCGGGAGCCGGGTGTTGGTTACCGGCGGCTCCAATGGAATCGGTGCTGGGATCGCGGCGAATTTTCACGAAGCGGGGGCCGATGTCGTCATTACGGGAACCCGGGACTCTGCTGCGGACTACGATCACGATCTTTCTGACTACGAATATCACTCGCTCCAGGTGAAGTCGCCCGGAGAGGTCGAGGAGGTGGCCAGCCGCCTCGGCCGCCTCGATGTGCTGGTCAATAATGCGGGGGCGAGCCTGCCCGGTGGTCGCAACGAGTGGGAGCCCGACGTCTTCGAGGAAAGCGTAGCCATCAATCTCTTCGGCGCGTTCCGAATGGCGATCGCATGCAAGGAAATGCTTAAAGAGAGTTCGATTTCAGGAGGCGGCAGTGTGATCAACCTGGCGTCCATGTCCTCCTATATCGCTGTCCCCATGGTCCCCGGTTATGGCGCGGCCAAGGCGGGAATCGTGCAGATGACTTTGAACCTCGCGGTGGCCTGGGCGGGAGAGGGCGTACGCGTGAACGCCGTGGCTCCGGGACTGATCGAAAGCAATATGACCGCGGTCATGAAGGGTGTCGAAGTGCTGGAAAAACCCCAGATGGCTCGAACGCCCATGGGGCGCTGGGGGCTCCCCTCCGATGTTGCCCCCTCAATTCTATTTCTCGCCAGTGAAGAGGCGGCCTTCATCACCGGGCAGACGCTCAACGTTGACGGCGGCTATTCGGTCGCTTGAAGGCTCAACGCCCAGCGGATCGCGGTGAGTTTTTAACCGGGGGGGGATCCGACGATTCTATCCTTCGCCGACAGCTGAGACGGGCTGGGACTATTCTCGGCGTTCACCTTGCCCTGGCGTTGCTCCTCTTGAGTTCTCCCCTTTGGGCTCCCCTGCTGGCCGCTGTGGGACTCTTCCAGCGCAAATCCTACCCCCTCTTGCGGTGCTTTCTCTACTTGACCTGGCTGATGGCTTGCGAATCCGCGGGCTTGATCGGCGCTCTGGCCATTGCCCTGCGCGGCCGGCAAGATCGGGAGACGTGGCAGGCTCGAAATTACGCGCTCCAGAGTTTCTGGGTCGGGGCCCTCTATTCGGGCGCGCGTCGCCTCCTGGACATTCGGCTCGAAGTGCAAGGCGGTGAGGCCCTGGCCCGGGGCCCGGTGATTATTCTCATCCGCCATGCTTCGGTGGTGGATGCGCTGCTTCCCGACCTGGTGGCCGCTCGACCCTATGGTCTGCGGCTGCGCTACGTGCTCAAACGCGAGCTTCGCATCGATCCGTGCCTCGATATCGTGGGCGATCGCCTGCCCAATGCCTTTGTGCTCCGGGGGGCGCCGGATGGCGGGCCAGAGATCGCCCGGGTCCGAGCGCTGACCGAGAATCTCGGCGCCTCGGACGGGGTGATCCTCTTTCCCGAAGGCACCCGGTTCACGGACTCGCGCCGTGACCGGATCCTGGCGGGGCTGAAGTCGCGAGGGGAAACCGACCGCCGCGAATCCGCCCTCGATCTGAAGAAGGTTCTGCCCCTACGCTTCGGCGGCGTCTTCGCCCTGATGGACGGCGCGCCCGAGGTTGACGTGGTCTTCTGCGCCCATACCGGGACCGAGGCCCTGACCCGGCTGGGAGATCTTACGTCGGGGGCTGCTCTGGGAGTCCGGTTGCGGGTCGAGTGCTGGCGGGTGCCCGCCAGCGAAATTCCCCGGGAAGGGGAGGCACGCAAAGCCTGGCTCGATGGGGAATGGGCCAAGGTGGACGAGTGGGTCGAGGCCCACTGCGCCTGAGGGACGCTCGCCCGGGAGTTCAGCGCGGGGCGGGCTTGCTGGTCCCCACCGCCCGGGTGCGCACGGTGTAGACCGTGTCCCCGCTGAGGATGCCGCCTCGGCCGAAAAGGCGGCCGGATTGCCAGTTGGATAGGCCGAGCTCGGGCCGATCGAGAGCGACCTGACCATCGACCCAGCGGGTGTGGCCGTCGCCCACAAAGGGCGCATCCACGGTGGCGTAGAAGCGTTCCTGTTCGGCGGCTTCTTCGCTGATGAGGCAGGCGACGAAGCGAGGGCTGTAGCGGTTGCAGAGATCGACGGCCTCATCGAGATCGTCGACCAGCACCAGGCTGATCTCGGGCGTTTGTTCCCACTCCCACTCATGGCCAAGCTCTGCCTCGGCGATCGTCTGGGCCTGGCGTTCGGGTACGTCGCCCTCGGCTCGGCGCACGCTGACCTCGCGTTCGAAGAGTTCGCTGGGAACTGCATCACGGCTCGATTCCGCCACGTGCAACTTGTAGGTTTGGCCGAGGGCCTCACCGGCGCGTTCGAGGGCGCCGATCAGCACCGGTACGAGTTCATTTGCCCGGGATCGCTGGATGCAGCAGGTATTGAGCGTGTTGCAGACCTTGCGGTCGAGGGATCGGAGCACGGCCTCGGAGAAGGGCTCTGCCCGGGTCGACTCGGAGGCGATAAGCCAGGCTCCGCCGGTTCCGTGCAGGCTGACGGCTACGCCGGCTTGTTGGGCCAGGCCGCCGAGGGTTGCCACCGCCCGTCCCGAGCCTCGGGCGACGGCCAGGGAAAGCCGCCTATTTCCGAAGAGCGCCCAGCCCGCGGCGTGGGTGCTGCTGTCGACGAGGACGACGCAGCCCTCGGGCAGGCCCGCTTGGCGCAAAGCGGGGGCGAGGGCTTCGCTCATGATCGAGCGTGCCGTGGCCAGGGCATCGCTTCCGATACGGAAAACCACGGTATTTCCCCCACGAAGTACGCCGGTGGCATCGGCGAGGACATTGGGCCGACCCTCGAAGACGAAGGCGACGACGCCCAGGGCGGCCCCGACCAACTCGGTTCGCCAGCCGTCGCGCTCGACGGTCTCGATGATCTGGCCGCGCCGACTCTGGGCGCCGACCCAGCCCCGAAGGCCCTCGATCATCAGCCCCCGCAATTTTTCATTGGCGACGAGCCGGGTGGTGGAGCGGCCCCGTGCCCGGGCGTTGACCACGTCCTCGGTGTTGACTTCCTGGATGCGGGCCCAGATGGAATCGTCGGCGAGGCGCTCGGCGAAGGCCAGGTAAAAGTTGGAAATCGCCTCGTCCGAGGCTGCGGCCAAGGTGCTGAACGCGGCTTGGGCCCTTTTGACGGCGTCGCCAGCGATCCGCTCCTCCTCGGCGGGAATCAGGAGGATCTCCTCGCTGGCTTCCACGACCACCACGGAATCGCCAGGTCGAAACCGCTCGGCGAGTTCGTCGGGAACGTGCAGGATGCGGTTCCCGCCGAAGAGAATCGGGGTTCCGGCTTTGAGTTCAGTGAGTTCGCTGCTCTGGGGATGGGTCTCCGACATGGGGGCAGTTTGCGTGCCTCGGAGCGCGATGTCAAAGCGAAGTCGAGGGATCCGTCGGGCGAGCCGGGCTCTTTTCGATCAGCGCTTCCAGTTCCTGAAGCTTTCCGAAAGCAGTGTCGGGGAGCGCATCGCCGTCGGCGCCGCCGAAGCCCACGACCACGTATTCCTCGAGCAGCGCGTAGGCGCTGGCCGCGGAGGGTGAGCCAGGGGCCAGGCGGATGGCGGCCTCCAGGTGGGATTCTGCCTGGGGGAGCCAATAGGAATCCACGCTGCGCGCTTCGACGACTCCAAGCAGGTAGTAGGCCTCGGAGAGTTCCTCGGGGCTGGCCCGGTTGTCATCGATAAGGCGAAGGAGAAGGCTCGAGGCGGCAAGATCGTAGACGGTCTGCTCCCGGCCGAGGAGGTCTGGGCGCGGAACGCCCTGGGCACCGGCGAGTTCCCGGGCACGCAGCAGGGGGTCGGCGGGGGGCTGCTCGGCTTCGATGGCGGCCAGGGCGATCGCCCAACCCGCCAGGTGGCGTTGCAGGTAGATGGGCATATCCGGCCGCTGGGAGAAGCCCGCGAAGGTGCTTCGAACTCGGGCCGGCTCCTGGAGGACGCGCAGGCCGATGGTCATATAATCGAGGAGGTAGCCCTCGATATCGAGTTGGCCCGGAGCCCGCATTTCGTCGGCGAGGGCCGTCTCCCAGACCGCCATAGCTTTGTCGAAGCGCCGGGTGGCGACCCAGACCTGGCTCTGCTCGTGCAGCGAGAGATTCGCAAGCAGGACGCCGGGCAGGGGGGGGCGGCGCGTGTCGGAACGGCCCGGGAGGCGCGAGTGACAGGCCGCGCAGGTGTTGGCGATCTCCACCATGGAAGCCCGGGATTCCTCAAAGTTCCCCTCGGCGTAGTGATGTCGAGTGCGCTCGATATCCTCGGCCAGGGAGTCGCTCAGGTTTTGAAAACCGAGATCCCGGGTGACGGCGTGCTGACCGAGGGTGGCGCTAGCTTGGGCGAGTTGGTCGAGGCCGCGCCCGATGGCGATGCGTTGCTCCGGCGCGGACCAGGTCTCTTGAGCCATGGCCAGGGGGAGCAGGGGGATCGCGGTTTCGAAGAGTCCCTGCATCTCGGGGCTGGCATCGCCGTTGACCGCGACCACTTCGCCCTCGGGTTCCTGGCTTGAGGAAACCTGAGGAGGGTCGGCGGGAGCGATCGGGACCTCTGCGAACCAGGCCAGAAGAAAGCCGATCGCGGCAGCGCTTAGGCATTTTGATCGATGGGGCAACCAGGGCTCCTCTGGCCGTTAGTCTGGACACCCGAAGTTTCGCTCATTTAGCAGATTCGTCCAGCGCCTCTCGGAAGCCCCTGGTTTTTGGGTGGCGGCGAAGCCGCGGCGGCCTTGCCATACTCCCGGAGTGCCGGGCAAACTCTTGGTCAGCGAGGGCGTCGAGTCCGATTGGGGGGCGGAGATGGATGCCGCTGCGCCAAACCTTGCCCGCTGGGTGAGTTCTCCGGGTGCCGCTATCGCGGACTACGCGAGTGTTGAGGTGCTCTACTTCTCGGGTGATATTTTTCCTGAACGCTCGAGAGAATTTGCGGTGGCCGCTCTCAAGGCCGAGAACCTGCGCTGGATGCATACCTTCAGCGCGGGAGTCGACGATGCTTTCTTTGATAGCCTGCTCGAGCGTGGCGTGCGCCTGACGACATCGTCGGGCACCCAGGCCGAGCCCATCGCCCAGACGGCCATCCTCTATCTACTCGCGCTGAGTCGCGACCTGCCGGGCTGGATGCAAGACCAGCGCGAGCAGCGCTGGAATCCCCGGGGTTTTCGCGATCTCCAGGGACTCTCGCTGGGGGTAGTGGGGCTCGGTCCGATCGGGGAAGCCGTCGCTCGCCTCGGCCTCGCCCTGGGGATGAACGTCACGGGATTTCGGCGTACGCCCCGGGGAACGGAACCCTGCAAGGCGCTGCCCATGGGATCGCTCGGCGAGTGCTTGCCCGGCTTCGATGCGGTGGTCGTCGCCGTTCCTCTGACGGACGAGACGCATAACCTTTTCGATGCGGCCGCCTTTTCTCGCTTCAAGCCCGGCGCTTTTTTCGTGAACGTGGCCCGGGGCGGTGTGGTGGAGGAAGAGGCGCTGATCGCCGCCCTGGGATCGGGACAGCTGGGGGGAGCCGGCTTGGACGTCTTTCGAGAGGAGCCCCTGGGCTCAGAGAGTCCTCTCTGGCTGCTGCCGAATGTCTTGATTACGCCGCATAGCGCGGGCACCAACCCCGGAAATCATATTCGGGCGAGTCGGATTTTTATCGAAAATCTCGGCCGCTATGCGCGCGGCGAAGCCTTGCTCAACGAAGTCGGCCCGGCTGGCGTTCGCTGAGGAGAACTGAGGAGAATTAAGGAGAGCGGGGGCGCCTTCGGCAAGTCGATCCACGACGATGTATCTTTTTCGATTCCGGCGACGGGAATAGAGAATTCGTTCCGACATAAAGAAGGATCGTCATGCAGAAGCATCCGCGGAACACCGACTTCGCCTGGACTGATCATACAGGGCCTCTTCGTTTTCTCAGTGAAGAGCAGGCGCGAGATTACGACCGGGACGGTTATTTGCTCCTCGAGGATGCCTTTACGCGCGAGACCGTGGCGCGTCTGGTCGAGGAACTCGATCCCCTGGAGGCCGAGTTCGAGGGCTTCCTCCGGGAGAAACTCGGGGGGAAGGCCTTCATTGCCCGGGCCGATGAGATCACCTTCAGCGTGCACCCGGTCTTGCGCTCACCCCGGGCAGAGGCCTTCACCCGGCATTCTGTTTTTCAGGGGCTGGTCCACGACCTGATCGGCCCCGATGTTCGCCTCTACTGGGATCAGGCGGTCTACAAGAAGCCCGGCACCTCAGATCGCTTTCCATGGCATCAGGACAACGGCTACACGTATATCGAGCCTCAACAATATCTGACGTGTTGGGTCGCTCTCACGGATACCGACGAAGAGAATGGTTGCCCGGTTATTGCGCCCGGTCTCCACCGCGAAGGCACCTACGAGCACAGGCTGACTGACCTCGGGTTCGAGGTTTTTTCGGCGCCGCCCTCGGAGCCAGTCACAGTTCCCCTTCGGGCGGGCAGCGTGGCAGTCTTTTCCTCGCTGACGCCTCACATGACCGGGCCGAATCTGAGCACGGATCGCCTCCGCAAGGCCTATATCGTTCAGTTCGCACCGGATGGAGCCATCACCGTCGGCCACGGGATGGGAGCGGATTCCCCAGCGCTCTGCGACGCCGAGGGACGCCAGTACCCCGTGCTCGTCGGCGGTGCCGGACCCGCCTGAGAGAAGTTTTCAGAGGACCGCGACGAGTTCTGCCGTGACCGCCGAGTCGATCAGTTCTCCGGGCTCTTCTTCGCTTTCTCCTGGGACAGGCTCCAGGCGAGGAAGCGGCTCGCGGCAACCACGGCGGCACTCGAACGGATGGAATGGAAGACTTCGAACGCGTGCTGGGTGCCGGGAAGCTCCCCGTAGGCCACCGGGTGCTCGGAAATCCGAGTCAGGGATTGGGCAAAATGTCGCGCCTCCTCAACACAGGCCAGGCTGTCATTGGAGCCGTGGATGATGAAGAAGGGGGGCGCCTCCGGCCGTATCCGGTGTAGAGGCGAGGCCCGTCGGAAATCTTCGAGTTCGGTTTCCGGATTTTTTTTGAGAACCGACTTGCCGACCCAACCTCGTATCGAATCGGCCGGGTGTAGACCAAACGCGTCGGCGAAGTCGTAGACTCCGTAGAAGGGCACGGCTGCCTGAACCTGGGTGTCGACTTCTTCGAAGCCGGGTTGGTACTCGGGGTCGTTGGCGGTCAGGGCAGCCATCGCAGTCAAGTGCCCCCCCGCCGAGCCACCGGTGACGGCGATGAAGTCGGGATTTCCGCCGTAGTCGGCGATCTTTTCGCGAATCCAGGCGATCGCCCGCTTCACATCCACGAGGTGGTCGGGAAAGGTGCTCTTGGGGCTCAGGCGATAATTTGCGGCGACGCAGACCCAGCCCTGGGCAGCCATATGGTTCATCAGGGGGATCGCCTGTTCGTGCTTGTTGCCGATGGTCCAGCCCCCGCCGTGGATCTGCAGCAGTACAGGTGCCCCTTCGACGCCCGCTCGCGGTGTGTAGACGTCGAGTTCGTTTCGTTTACCGCCCCCGGGCAGGTAGGCAATATTTTTATGCCGAATGACATCCGGGCGGTGCAGCTTGAAGGGGTTCAGGGCGAGCCCTGGAGGGGGCGTGGTGCGGTCGAGTTTCTCGTTGAGATCGGGTGCGATCTCCTCTCGGTAATTGGGCCCGAGTCCTGCGATCAGGCTCGCCTCCAGGATCGGCGCGGCTTTGCGCGAGTAGGAGACCAGCCCGAGCAGCCCGATCCAGGAGAGGATCGAGAGACCCAGCGCCCAGAACCCCTGAGGATGGGCAAGCCCGCCGTCGAAGAGGCAACAGACGGTGATGACCACCTGGATGGAAAGTATGTGCAGGGGCAACTCGGAGACCAGCCAGCCCAGCATGAAGCTGATGATCACTCCGGGCCCCGTCCGTCGCTGGGGCAGGTAGGCATTCAGGGTGAGCAGGAGTCCCGCGAGCGAGAGTGCGAAAAATGTCCAGGGGGCCATGGCGCCCTTTCCGGTAGCTGGGGTGAGGAGTGATGCGAGAGGATACAAGCCCCAGCCCCCGGGCGCAGGCCCGGAGCTGGGGGAGGGGGTATGCTCCTCCATTCATTGCTCCCGTGACCTTTGGGAGATCGATGTCTTCCGCTTTTTCGCTGAGGAAATAGATGCGCTCCGATCCTTTGCATACTCGGCTTTGTGACGTTCTGGAGATGGAACTCCCGATCGTGTGCTTCACCCATTGCCGAGAGGTGGCGGTGGCCGCGACCCGGGCCGGCTGTTTCGCGGTTCTCGGCGAGGCCTTGCGCAGCATGGAAGAAATCGAACGCGATATTCGCTGGGTTCGCGACCAGGTGGGTCCCGGGTTTGGAATCGATTTGGTTCTCCCTGCCCGGGCGCCCCGGGATGCCAGCCCCGAAGAGATCTACGCTGAGATCCCCTCCGAACACCTGAGCTTCGCGGAAGCACTCGAGGCGCGCTTCGATGTGCCTCCACCCACCAACGAGGTCGTCCTACGCAAGTGGGGGGGCAACAACAAGAAGATCGCGCGAGCCCAGATAGAGATGGTGCTCGACGAAGGGGTGCCGGTCATCGCGACGGGCCTGGGCGCGCCGGATTTCCTTTACGACGAGGCCAAAGCTCGGGGGATCAAGATGATCGCCCTGGTGGGCGCGACCCGGCAAGCCTTGGCCCAGGCGGAGCGTGGAGCCGATATGGTGGTGGCCCAGGGCTACGATGCCGCCGGTCATACGGGCGGAGTGGGGACCTTTTCCATCGTCCCCGAAATCGCCTCGAAGCTGCCGAATCTCCCGGTGATCGCCGCAGGGGGAATAACCACGGGCCGGCACCTGGCGGCTTCGCTCTGCCTGGGAGCCGCCGGAGCATGGGTCGGCACGGCCTGGTTGGCCAGCCTAGAATCCGATGTCGACCCCATCGTGAAGGAGCGGATCCTGGCGGCAGACGGTGCGGAGACCACCCGGAGCGCGTCGATCTCGGGCAAGACGATGCGGGTTCTTCGCTGTCCCTGGACCGAGGTGTGGGATGGGGACGACGCGCCGCAGTTGCTCCAGAGCCCCTACCAGATGCTCCTGACTTCGCGCTATCTCCAGGGTGCCAACGACGCGCGTCGGGCAGATCTGATGACCGAGGCTGTGGGCCAAGGCGTCCACTTCGTTCGGGAAGAACGCTCGACCGCTGAAATCGCGCGCTCCATGGCAGACGAAGCCCGAACGATTCTCGAGGGCTTTCGCGCCGGCTGAGGGGAACAGCGCATGTGTGGTAATTTTGCACGTGCAGCCCGAGAGGGTCGAGCGAGGGGCTGGCTGGAATGCCAGGGGCGAGACGGAGTCTAGGGAGAGGCGAAGAGTGGGGCGCATACGAACTTGCGGAATCGCGAGCCAGGTACGGACCCTGCTCGTGATTTCGGCGTTGTTGATGCTGTCGCCCTCGGCGGGGGTCGGCGCGCGGCCTGATGAGAGCCCGCTACCCGCCCTTGAAGTCGGCTCGATTTCCGATTTGGATCTCGAGGCTGTCCGCCAGATTCTGGATCAAAGCGATGATGTTGGAGCGCCGCTGGTGCGCGAGCGCCTCGGCTTGACCCTCGAGGGCGCCGTGAAAGCCTCCCTCGAGAATAATCTGGGCCTGCAGATCGTCGCGCTCGAACTCGACGCCCGGGAGAGCGATGTGACCGGGGCGCGATCCAAATTTCACCCGATTCTTGCCATTGAGGGCACCGCCTTCGAAACCAAGCGGGCCCACTCGGACCGACAGGACGAGTTCACTCAGAACCAGCAGGCCCAGGCGACGCTTCGTCAGCAGGTGCCCACGGGCGGGAGCGTCGCGCTGGGGGTCGGCTATTCGCGCGAATTCAAGAACGAGTACAACGAAGATCTCGCGACTGGTGCGGGGGCCAATCTGGAAAGCATGAGCGAGCTCGGCGGGCTCGGGATCGAAATTCGCCAACCCCTGCTGCGGGGCGGGCGCATCTTTGTCGCCCGTCGCGAGATTCTCGATGCGGAATACGACACGGAGATCAGCCGGGCCGAATTGCGCTCGGAAATCCTGAACGTCACGGCGGGCACGAAGAGTGCCTACTACCGAGTGATCCAGGCGCTGCGACAGATCGAGGTGATCGAGCAGGCCCTGGGCCGGGATGCCGAGCTGATCCGAGCGTCGGATGCCCTCTTCGAGGCGGGCCGGGTCAGCAAGGTGGACGTCTATAGCGCCGAGATCAGCCAGTCCAATAACCAGGCGCGTTTAGCCACGGCAAGAGCGGATCTGGAGATTGCTCAAAACGATCTGCGCAAGGTCATCGGACTCGATGCCCAGATGCAAGTGGATGTGATGGATTTGACGATTCCCTTTCAGCCCCTCGAAATCGAACTCGATGATTGGGTGGCTCGGGCCCTCGAGGACCGACCCGAAATGGCCCGGATGCGGGCGAAGCTCGAGAAGGCCGAGCTGGCGGTCAGAGTCGCCAAGAACGACACCCTCCCGAATCTCGAGGCCCGCGGCGGTTTTCAGCCGGGTTTCGACTGGAAGAGCTGGAATTGGAACGCGGGCGTCGCCTTCGACTTCCCGATTGGGAACGTCGGGCCGCGATCGCGGCTGTCGCGTTTTCGCGCTTTGCGGGCCCAGACTCGGCGAGAGTTTGTGCGCCAGAAGCGCGATATCGAGCTCGAGGTGCGCGCTGTGGAAATTCGCTTGCGCGAGGGAATCGAGCGGCTCAAGAGCCTGATCCTACAAGTCGAGAACTCCCGCAATAAGGGCGAGATTGCCCGGGGGCGTTTCGAGATGGGGCTGGCGAGTAATCTGGATATCACCGACGCCGACGCCGAACTCGTGCGGGCGGAGAGCATGCTGCTCGCAGCCCTGGTCGATTATGCGAGTAATCGGGCGCTGCTCGAGGCTCGGATCGGCGGAGCCCTTTAGGGCGTCTGCCCGGAGTCGTCGTTCGCGGTCGCTGAAGCATCCCCGGCGTCGAGGACGTCGAGTTCCCCGAGCCTTCGTGCGATGCGCTGAAAACCAGTGATATGCGTCATCGCGGCGACGAAGTAGAGCACCCACCACATCAGTGCGTGGCCCAGGATCGGCGGGCAGAAGGGTGCGGCCACGAGTCCGAGGCAGAGCGTCGCGGTGCGTTCGAGTCGTTCGAAGAGATCGGGCAGGCCTCCACTCGCATCGCCGTGGGCACCGAGCATGGAGGCTCGCGCCGCCGCGTAGCTGGTGATCAGCGAGCCCGTGATGGCCAGGGTGGCGGGCAGCCAAAAACCCGTGACGTAGGCGATGGCCAGGAGGATCAGAGAATCCTTGTAGCGATCGGTGGTGGCGTCGAGGTAGGCGCCCCGCCGGCTGCTGAGCCCGGTCACCCGAGCCACAGCCCCATCGACGTTGTCGAGCAATTCGATCAGCCCGACGAGCAGGCCGAAGAGCCAGAAGTTCTGATGGAAGCAGAACGCGAGGGCGTTGCCGGAGCAGAGCGCCATCCCCAGCCAGGTCACCGCGTTGGGGGTCAGGCCGCTGCGCGCGACCCAGCGCCCGACGCGGTCCCAGCCCGTATCCATCCGGTCCTTGTAGAGCTCGTCGATCATCGGGGAAGCGGCCCGGGCGGGCGCGGGGAGCGGCGAGGGGAACCGGTCTGTCGCGCTTGGCCGGCCGGATTCCCGGCGGGGGGGCGGTGCTTCGAGGCTCGGGGGACGGTGGCTTCGGTCGTCCCCCGCTCAGAAATAGGTCTATTGAGCATGCCGAGAGAGTAACCGCAGCGCTCTAGGACGCACCTGGGGGTGCCAGGCCGGCCTCTGGGGCTCAGCGTATCCCCGGGGTGACGTGGTTTTTAGGCGAGGGCCGAGGCTCGCCGCCTGTGATAGGTTCCCGCCGCGATGGCCGCCGAGGCGTCCACGCTTGCCTCCCGAAAATCCGCGCGAGAGCCCTGGTTTGCGCCGACAGGCCACGCGTTGTGCCTCCTCCGCTGGGCCCTGGCTCGAGGCGGCACTGCCCGGGAAGGCTGGGAAAAGCCTGTGGGGCAACGCCCGATCCACTGCGAGGATTCCAGATGCGAATTGGCATAGTGACGGAGTACTACCGGCCATGGCCCGGCGGTATCTCCGAGCACGTCCACCACCAGGCCGAGGAACTCTCGGCCCGGGGGCACGAGGTGAAGGTCATCACCGGACCGGCCACGCCCGGTTGGAAGGACGAGGGGCCCGAGGTCTTGCGCCTCGGGTTCGAATACAAGTTTACGAGCAACGGTGCTCTTTCCCGGATGGTGCTGGGCCGGGAAATCTTGAATTTTCGCCGCTCCTTGCGCCGCCATGCCCTCGACGTGGTTCATGTTCACGCGCCGATGGAACCCTTTCTGGCCGTGGCTGCTCTCTACGCGTCGGAGTGCACCACGGTGGGTACCTTTCACGCGAACTTTGAACCGTCGTTCCTGTGGGAGACGCTTTTTCGCCGACTCGGGGCGATCTCGCGACCGGCGTGGGAACGCATGCATGCGCGGATCGCGGTCTCCGCCGAAGCCCGCCGAAGCATCGCCCACTATTTCCCGGGCGATTACGAGATCATCCCCAATGGTGTGGACACGGCGCGCTTTCATCCCGAGGCTTCTCGCCTGCCCGGGTTGGATGATGATCGTCCTAAAATTCTTTTTGTCGGGAGAGCCGACCCACGCAAGGGACTTTCGATCCTGCTTCGAGCCTTCGATCGGCTTCGAGTCGATATCGAGGGATTGCGGTTGGTCGTCGTCGGTGCCCAGGCCAGTGAAGTCGAGGCCGATCTCGCCGGACTTAGCGAAGGTGCCCGGACCGCTATCGAGTTTGAGGGTTATGCGGCACCCGAAGACATGGCGGGCTACTACGCGAGTTGCGATGTCTTTTGTTCGCCGGCGACAGGTCAGGAGAGCCAGGGGATCGTTCTGCTCGAGGCCATGGCCGCGGGGCGGCCACCCGTGGCCTTTGCGATCCCCGGCTACCGGGACGTGGTCAGCCACGGCGTCGATGGCTGGCTGGTTGATGAGCCGAATTCCGAAGCCTTGGCCGAAGGTCTGGGGCGGGTGCTGCGCGATCGGGTGGTGCTCGAGCGAATGGGCGAGGCCGGGCGAAAAACGGCGCTGGCATACTCGTGGCCGAGCGTTGCCGAGAGAATTGAAAGCGTCTACGAAAACGCGGCGCGAATCCGGGTCGACGGGAGCGGCGCGACGAACACTTGAGGGCGGGGTGGGTCGGGGGATACCGACCGGGGTCGCCAGGGCTATCCTCCGGCAACGACTGAGTTCGTAGGCCGGATCAAACTTGATTGATCAAAAGGATATGGGGTCAAAAAATGAACCAGAACAGCATCTTGGAAAGTAATTCAAAGAAGCTTCGCAAGCTTTTGGAGAGTCCCCGGGTCGAGCAGATCCTGGAGGCCCACAACTCGCTCTCCGCCACCATCGTCGAGGAGGCCGGTCTCTCGGGCCTTTGGGCGAGTTCGCTGACCCTCTCCTGCGCCGCGGGCCTGCGCGATAACAGTGAACTCACCATGACTGAAGTGCTGGAGGTGCTCGAGAGCATCACTGCCCGGGCGAATATCCCAATCCTCTTCGACGGGGATACGGGCTACGGCCAGTTCAGCCATTTCCAGCAACTGGTTCGCAAGCTCTGCCTGCGCAGAGTGGGCGGCGTTTGCATCGAAGACAAGATTTTCCCGAAGACCAACTCCTTCCTGCGCTCGGAGGGCCAATCTCTGGCACCGGTGGAAGAATTCGCGGGCAAGCTTCGTGCGGGCAAGGACGCTCAGACGGATCCTGATTTTGTCGTGGTGGCCCGGACCGAGGCTTTGATCGTCGGTCTGGATACGGCAGCGGCGATCGATCGCGCCGAGAGCTATGTGGATGCAGGTGCCGATGCGATCCTGATTCACTCGAAGGAGCGCACCTTCGGTCAGGTCCAGGATTTTATGTCGAAGTGGAGCGGCCGGGCCCCTGTGGTCTGCGTGCCGACCACCTACTACAGCACGCCCATGGAGGCCTTCGACCAAGCGGGAATTTCCCTGGTGATCTGGGCGAACCACATGCTGCGCGCGGGGATCGGCGCCATGCAGTCGGTTGCGAACGAGATCGGTGAAAAGGGAACTGCCCGAGATCTCGAGGACGCGATCGCTCCGGTCAAGGAAGTCTTTCGACTTCAGGATGCCGACGGTTTGCTCGAGGGCGAAAAGACTTATCTGCACAAGGAGTCGGGAGTGACGGCTCTGGTGTTGGCTGCGTCCCGGGGCGCGGGCCTCGATGAGCTCACTGCGGATCGACCCAAGGCGATGATTCCCGTTTCGGGCATGCCGGCCATTGAGAAAATGCTGCAGAGTATGCGCGCCGAGGGCATCAAGGATATTTCTGTGGTTCGCGGCTATCGGCCCGAGGCTCTCGCACCAGTGGGCGCGAAGTTCTTTGACAACCCCGATTGGGAAGAGAACGGAGAGCTGGGGTCACTTGCTGTGGCTCGAGAAGCAATCAAGGGCGACACGATCATTGCCTACGGCGATGTGGTTTTCAAACGCTATATCCTGCACCTGCTGCTCTCGTCCGACGCGCCCATCACCCTGGTGGTGGACGGCTCGCGTTCCTTCCTGGAATCGGGTCGAAGTGTCGACCGGGTGAAGGTTTCCGGGCCGGCTCCGACCGCGTACGACGAGTCTGAGAACTGGCTGGAAGCCGCCTCCGAGGGCTTGCCCGAGGAAATGACCCACGGAGAGTGGATCGGCATGCTTCGGGTTCGCGGTGAGGGGGTGGAGTCGCTCCAGGAGGCCCTGGACTCGGCCCTGGCCCGGCCCGGGAGCGCCCAGCTCGACCTGTGCGCACTGCTTGACGACCTCGCCCAGGCTGACCCTCGCGCGATCCGGGTCATTTATGTCCATGGCGGCTGGATCGATATCAACAGCCTGGCCGATGTCGCTCGCAGCGGCGACGTCTAAACCCCTTGCCAGGCCGACTTCGGCCGAGCGGAGGCTCCACCCTTGCCCCTCGATCCGCAAGTTCTCTTTCGCGCGCTGCTCGGCGCGGGAATCACCGGTCTTGCCGGCGTTCCTTGCTCCATCCTCAACCATCTGACCCTCGAGGCCGAAGCATCGCCGGAGATCGATTATATCCCGGCCTCGGTTGAAGGTGAGGCGGTTTCTGCCGCCGCGGGCATGTGGCTCGGAGGTGGGCTGGGCGCCGCAATGATGCAGAACTCGGGGCTGGGGAACGCCGTGAACCCTTTGGCGTCTCTCTCCATCCCCTATGAGATTCCTGTGCTGATGATCGTCTCCTGGCGGGGTGAGCCGGGTAAGAAGGATGCGGTCCACCACTATCCGATGGGCGCCGCGACTCCGGGCCTCTTCGAGTTGCTCGACATTCCGGCTACCGTGCTCCGCGAAGAGACAGATCTGGATCGCGCGGTCAGCGATGCGGTGGCCTATATGCGCAAGGAGCGTCGCCCCGCGGCGCTGATTGTTCCGCGCGGCCTCTTCCAAAAGCCTTCCGCGGATTCGGAGGGCGAAGGGGCTCGCCGCGCGGCTCCGATCCTAGCCCGGCAAGCCGCTTCGGATACCCCTTCGGTCCGGGCGTTCGGCGGCGGGGAGTTGCCGAGTCGAACCGAAGCCCTGGGGGCTTGGCTGCAACGCTACCCCGACGCCCTGGCGGTCTCGACCACCGGCTTCATGTCGCGAGAGGTTTCCTCCCACGGGATGGTGGATCGACATTTTCCGATGCAGGGTTCCATGGGCTTTGCCTCGGCAATCGCCCTGGGGCTCGAGCGCAGTGCACCCGGCGGCAGGCCCGTCCACGTCCTCGACGGAGACGGAGCGCTGATCATGCGTCTCGGCAGCCTTGCCACCATCGGCGCCCTGGCGCCCCGGGCCTTTACCCACGTGGTGGTCGATAACGGAACCTACGCCTCCACCGGAGGCCAGCTTACAGTTTCGCCCCATGTCGATTTCCCGGCTGCCGCCTTGGCCTGCGGCTACCGGGCGGCCGCCCATTGTCGCGGAGCCGGTGGTCTCGAGGGCGCACTGGAGTGGGCCGCGAGCGAGGCCGGGCAGGGGCCGGTTCTGCTCCAGATCGAGGTGGATGAGCGGGAAGCCGAAGGCCTCGAGCGACCGGCGCTTTCGCCCCAGGAGATCGCACTGGCCTTTCGGGATGCCGTGGCAGGTCGGGGTTGATGGCCAACCGACCGAGAGCGGCGGTGATCCTGGCGGCGGGTATGGGAACGCGCCTCAAGAATGTTTTTTCGGATCGCCCGAAGGGCTTCGTGGAAATCGGCGGGGAAGGGCTGATCCATCGTTCGGTTCGGTTGCTCCAGGAAAGGGGTATCGAGCGGATCGTCATTGTCTCGGGGCATATGGGGTCGGCTTACGAAGCCCTGGCCGCCGAGCTTGCCGGCTTGGAAGTGGTGGAGAACGCCGAGTTTGCCACCACCGGCAGCATGGCGTCCCTGGCCCGCGCCCTCGAAGAGGTGAATGAAGATTTCCTTCTTCTCGAGAGCGATCTCTTCTACGAAGAGCGTGCCCTCGATGTCCTACTGGAAGACGAAGCGCCCGATATTCTTTTGGCTTCAGGCCCCACCGGTGCGACCGATGAGGTCTGGATCGAAGCCTCGGACGGCTGCCTTCGGGGCATGTCCAAGGACCCCGCCGAACTCGGCGAGGTCTACGGAGAACTGGTGGGCATCGTGCGCATTTCTCATCCCCTGGCTCAGGCGATGGCCAGGGCCTATGCGCGCTTTGTCGATGAAAACGGCCATGGCCAGATGGCGTATGAGACCGACGCTCTGGTCGAAGCCGCAGGCGAGCGCCCGGTGGCCCTGCGCCTGGTTCCCGACCTGCTGTGGGGCGAAGTCGACTACGAACACCACTACCTCCGCGTGCGAGACGAGGTGTGGCCCCGCTGGGCTTCCGGGCAGGTGGCCGCTCCTTCCTCATCGCCCTCGAGCCGCGAACTCGGCGCGCAGAAATAGATCACAGGAGAAAAGCATGGATATGCCCAAGCGAAACGTCTTGCTCAACCCAGGCCCGGCGACGACCACCGAATCGGTGAAGGCGGCTCTGGTGATCTCCGATATCTGTCCCCGGGAGCGCAGCTTTTGTGACCTCTATTCCGATGTTCGGCAGCGGCTCGCGGCCCTGGCGGGTGATCCCGACGAGGTGGTCGCGATCCCCGTGGTGGGCAGTGGGACCACGGTGCTCGAGGCGGGCCTGGTCAGCCTGATCCCATCGGGTGGCCGGGTGCTGATTCTGGATAACGGAGATTATGGGACACGGTTGGCGGCAATCGCGGCCGCCCACGGCATCGACCACCGGCGAGTAGAATTGGGATGGGGGCAGCGGATCGACTTCGAGGCCCTCGACGCCGTACTCGCCGAAGAGCAGGGGAGGGCGACCCACCTCTTCGCGATCCATCACGAAACGAGCTCGGGTCTTCTTAACCCCTTGGACGCGCTGGTGGAGAGAGCCCACGCCCACGGTCTCAAGCTGATGCTCGATGCCATGTCGAGTTTTGCCGCGATGCCCATCGAGGTGGGTGAACACGCGGTCGACATGCTCTTCTCGAGCTCGAACAAATGCGTCCAGGGGATGGCGGGGCTGGGCATTGCTATCACCACCCGGGCACTGCTCGACGAGATTCGCCCGACGCCCCGGCGCTGCTACGTGTTGGATCTGGTGGCCGAGCATGATCATCTCGAGAAGACGGGCCAGAGTCGCTTCACGGTGCCTCCCCAGGTGGTGTCGGCGCTTCATCAAGCGCTTGTCGAACTCGATGCCGAGGGGATCCCCGCACGCCAGAAGCGCTACCAGGAGAGTATGCAGACCCTGATGGCAGGCTTGCGTCAATTGGGCTTCGAGTTCCTCCTCGAGGACGAGGACCAGAGCCAGATCCTCGTGGCGATCCACGAGCCGAGCGAGGACTGGTACGATTTCGACCGCATGCACGACGCTCTGGATGCCGAAGGCTTTACCATCTATCCCGGCAAGCCCGGAGCCCAGCCGACCTTCCGCTTGGCGGTGCTGGGGGCGATCGATGCCCAAGATATCGAGAACTTTCTTGCCGCGCTGGGTCGCTACCTCAAGAGTGTGAAGGGAAGCGCCTGATTTGAAACAGGAGATCGCACTTCGCCTGCTCTTGACCCTCGGCGCCATCTTCGCGGTCGCCGGGGCTTGGGTGCTGGGTCAGTGGGCCGTGCGGGGGCGGACAGCTTCCCAGTCCCGCATGGGGACCCGCTTCCTCGTCGAAGTCGGCATCTTGGCCGGCATCTGGGGGCCGGCCTACCTGGGTGGCGGTTGGCTCTTGGCCGGGGTGCTGCTGCTCGCGGGGCTCTGCACGCGGGAGCTCTACACCACCCTGAAGGTCGGCGGGGAGCAGCCGTGGGCCGGGGTGGGAATTGCCCTGGCGCTTGGGTCGATTCTCTTCGTTTACCAGTCGCCGGATGCCGTCGGCTGGCTCTTTCCCGTGGCCCTGGGGCTCTATGGGGCGCTGCGCTGGATCGTTTCATCCCGCGGGGCTGCCCCGGATTCGCCTCTCGCCCGGGTGACCAGCACGGGCCTCGGTTTTGTCTACCCCGGCTTGTGCCTCGCCGCCTTTCTTTCTCTCGGGCTGCGGGAAGAGGGCTTCGGCTACGCGATCTTCTTCTACGGCCTGGTCGAGGCGAATGATGTCTTCGCCTACCTCGTGGGGAGCGGGATCGGCAAGCGTAAAATTTTCCCGGTATTGAGCCCCAACAAAACCCTCGAAGGCGTCGTGGGTGGGCTCTTGGGGACCGTCGCTGTGGGCTTCGCTTTTTCCTTTGCCGTGCCGGGTTTTGGCCCGTGGCGCGTCGCGAGTGCGGCAATCCTGATCGGTTTGGCGGGGCTCGGCGGAGACCTCTTCGCCTCGTCGCTCAAACGACGGGCCGGGGTCAAAGATTACGGCAACCTGGTCCCCACTCAGGGCGGCGTGCTGGACGTTTACGACGCATTCTTCTTCGTAACGCCGGTCTTCTACGGTTTTCTGGAACTCACCTCGGGCTGATCCGAGGGTGATAGGCTGGGGGAGGAGGGATAGCCCCGTGCGCTACACACTCGCCGACGTGAAGGCTTCCTACGGACCCGATAAGGCTTGGGCCGAGATGCAGGGTGATTTTCCCTGCTACCTCATCTACCGCCCGATTTCCTTCTGGGTCGCGTTGCCCTTTCTGTGGTTGGGAGTTCCCGTGCTCGTGATGACGAGCTTCTCCCTGGTCATCGCGCTCAGCCTTCCCGCGGTCGCCTATTGGGGGGGAGAGCACGCCTATCTCGGAGTCGCGGGCCTCGGCTTTCTTTACCATGTGATGGACTGCGTGGATGGCAACATGGCGCGCACCCTGGGCCGAACGAGCCGCTTGGGCGCCATTCTCGACGGCACCATCGATATGAGCTTTTGGTGCCTGCTCTTATTCTCGCTCGGACTCCTTGTGGATGGTCAGGGCGGGGGCATCTGGGGCGGCCACGCCGTCGCGCTCTCCCTGGGGCTCGCGGTGCTCTTGCTCCTCAATCGCCAGACTCGCGACAATTTCAGCCTGCAAAGCCGGGATGCCACGTATTTCCGCAGCGAGATTCCCGAGCGGCTCAGCCCCACCGATCGTCTCCTGATGGCGGTGGTCGGCCTCGAGTTCGTCTACGTCTTCGCCATAGCCCTGGGCGGGTGGCTCGGAGGGCTGGAGTGGATCCTGCTCGGCATTGCGATCTACGTCGGCCTGATGTTCCTCGGGGCCGTCGGGCTCACCTTGAGCCAGGCTGCTCGCCTGGATCGGGATCCCCCGCCGCAAGGTCCCCGTTGAGCGAGCGGAACCAGGTTCGGTTGCGCTTGTAGTAATCCAGAAAGCTTCGGTAGCGGCTGGCGTAGAGTTCACGATTCTCTGGATTGGGTTCGAAGGTATCCGTGACTTCGACGAGATCGCTCATGGCGTCGAGTTGGTCGATTTCGCCCAGGGCGCGAAGGGCGATCAGCGCCGCGCCGCGAACGCCGCAGAATTGTGGGTTGGCCACCCGCTCGACCCTTTTGTCGAGGACATCGGCCATGATCTGGCACCAGATATCGCTTTGGGCGCCTCCGCCGGTGATCCGAACGCTGGGGACGGGAGCTCGAAGGAGCTTTTCCACGACGCCCAGGGCCCACAGGTTGTTGTACGCCACGCCCTCGAAAACCGCGCGCAGCAGGTGCCCCCGGTCGTGATCGAGAGAGAGGTTGACGAACCCACCTCGTAGGGTGGCATCGTCCACCGGGACGCGTTCGCCCATGAGCCAGGGGAAGAAGAACACGCCGCCCGCGCCCGCCTCGCAATTTTCGACTAGGCGGTTGATCGTGTCGTAGTCGGTCTCGCCGCCGAGAATTTTTTTGCGCACCCATTCCATCGAGGCGCCGGCTGTCTCTTGCGTGGCAATCAGGATGTATTTGCCATACTCCGCCGCGCATAGGGTGCCCGTGGCCGCGAAGGGATTGACGGCTCGGTCGTCGAGGTGGGTTGCGACCCACGAACTGGTGCCCAGGTAGATATGCACCTCGCCGTCCTTGACGGCCCCCGAACCCACGGCGCACGAGGGGACGTCGCCGGCGCCGGCGACCACGGGAACGCCCGCGGGCAAGCCGAGATCCGAGGCGGCCTCGGCACCGAGGTCGCCCACGATCTCGGTGGAGGGCAGAACTTCGGGGAAGCGCTTGGTGTCGAGATCCAGCATGCGAAGAATCTCGGACGACCAACCGAGTTCTCCTTTGCGAGTCTTGAAGAGCCACCCGCCGCTGGCCAGATCGTAGGTGGTCGTTGCTCGCCCGGTGCAGCGCATGACGAGATAGTCCTTTACGTCGAGCAGACAATCGGTCTGCTCCCACAACTCGGGCCTTTCGTCGCGTAGCCATATGAATTTTGAAATCGTGTCGCGTCCGGCCAGGCTGGGCACGCCATTGGTGGCGCGTAGCCACTTGATGAGTCGGGGGAGTCCGTAGCCTGCGACTCGGGGCTGCCCCGAGGTTATCTCCCGAGCCTGTTCCCGGGAGCGCGTGTCCAGCCAGATCATGGCGTTCATCAGGGGCTTGCCGGCGGAGTCCACGGGCAGAACTCCGAACATCTGGCACGAAAAGACGACGGCGGAGACTTGCGCCGGGTCGAAGCTGGATTGGCTCCAGAGTTCCCGGGCGGCGGACGAGATTGCACTCCACCACGCGTAGGGGTCCTGTTCGGCCCAGCCCGCCTCGGGGTAGATCACCTCAAGGGTGCTGCGGGCGCAGTCGCGGACTTGGCCCGCATGAGAAACCAGGGCAACCTTGATTTCGGACGTGCCTACGTCGATCGCCAGGATGTTTTTTTCGCTCATCTGCTAAAAATTTCCTCGCCCAGTCGCCGGTCCGGCCGCGCGCGGCGCCCCAGGGCTTTGACCGTAGCCGAGGGATCGGTCGTGGGAAATGGTGGGATCTTGGGTTCTGATTCGTCAGGGCTCATTCAGAGAGCCGCACGTCGGAGTCCAGCCGACCATCGACGAGATTGATGAGTCGGTCCGCCGACTCAAAGACTCGGTTATCTTGGGTAACCATGAGTACCGTGGTGCCTCGCTCATGAGCAAGCTCGGCGAGTAACCCGAGCACGATCTTGGTATTTTCCCCGTCGAGGGCAGCCGTGGGTTCGTCGGCGAGGACGAGGGCCGGGCGGTGTACCAGAGCCCGGGCGATGGCGACTCGCTGCCGCTGGCCGCCCGAGAGTTGGTGGGGCCGATAATCGAGTCGTTCCCCCAGCCCGAGCTGGGTCAGGAGTGCGCGAATCCGGTCGTCCATTTGACCGGCGGCTTCGGGGTGAAGGTCTCCGGCCATTTGGACGCTCTGGAAGGCAGTGAGTGCGGGGAAGAGATTGTGGAGCTGGAAAATGAAACCGAGTTGCTGGCGATAGCCTTCGAGTTCGGGGCTCTCGAGGGTATTGAGGTCGTGACCCAGAACATTCAGTTTCCCGCCCTGGGGCCGGCGCAGGGCGCCCACCAGAGAGAGCAAGGTTGTCTTGCCCGAGCCCGAAGGCCCGGTCATGATCGCGAACTCTCCGGGTTCGAGGGCGAGCTCGATCTCGAAGAGAACCTGTTTGGCGGTTTCGTCCGTTCCAAACGAGTAGTCGAGCCCTGCGATTTCAATGGCCTTGTTCGTTGCGGAAGTCATCGGCGCTCCAGGGGCTCACTCGGTCGTAATTTTTCGGGTTGAGGATACATTCGTTTCGCCCGGGCTTCCTCTCGAGTTAGAAGAGTTCCGCAGGCTCGAGAGTGCGGACTTTGCGCAGCGCGAGCGTTCCCGCCAACGTGCACATGCTGACGGCGAGGAGGCCCACATTGAGAGCATCGCCCAGGCCCACACTCGCCGGCAGCCCACTGCTCCAGCCAAGGGCTGCCAGCATGAGCGACCCCAGGAGTATAGAAGGCACGAAGCCAAGGGCGGAAAGCAGCACGGATTCGACCATGACGACGATTTGGATGTAGTCGTTTCCGTAGCCCATGGCCTTGAGCGTCGCGAATTCGGAGAGATGGTCGAGAACTTCGGTGTAGAGAATCTGATAACAGATGACGACTCCGACCGCGAAGCCAAGGACAACGCCTACGAGCAAGATGACACTAATGGGGGTTCCCGTCCGCCAGTAGTCGAGGTCGCGATCGATCAGTTGGGCTTTCGAGAAGGCTCGAACATCGCCGGGAAGTATTAGGGCGAGATTCTCGAGGACCAGATCCATATCGGCACCGGGCTTGAGCCTGAGTAGAGCAATCTCGATCCAGTCGGGGCTCTGGCGTGTCAGCTCGAAGAAGGTTTCGTCCGAGACGATAAGGCTGCCATCGACTTCGAAATCCGTGCCCAAGGGAAAGCTGCCGACGATTTTGATTTCTCTGAGGTTCACCTGTGCGACGTCATCGGGCAATTCGCCGTAGGAATCTCGGGAGTGCGAGTCCAGGAAGGCCGTCCCGATGCGATTGAGTTTGTCGACGTTTTCGTTTACCTCATCGATCAGAAAGGTTGGCTTGTTCGGATTGAAGCCGATCACCCGAATCGGGTGGAGGGTCTGCTCCTCCAGATTCTTCCACTGCTCGAGAGCGACCCAGAGGGGGGAAGCGCTTTCGACTCCCTCGACGGAGAGGGCCTGGTAGAGCCTCTCGTTGTGCATTCTGTTCATGGCAAGGAAGGGGTCCTTCTCCTTGTTGATTACGAGGACATCTGCGTCGAGTTGACGGAGCAACTGGATCGCGCTGTCCAGGAGGGCGTTTCGGAAACCGATTTGGAGCAGCATCAGGAGTAGGGCGAAGGTGACTCCGCCCACCGACGCGATCAGGCGCCCCCGTTCGTGGACCAGGAGCCTGAACGAAAAAACGACTGCGCTCACGAGTTTGAGCATCAGAAGAGCTCCGCCGGGTCAGCTCGCTGAAGCCGGCGAGCCGAGATCAGCGCCGATAGGGAACACATGGTGAGGCTGAGGGCCAGGATGCCCAATACGAGGCTTGGGGTCATGTAGATCGGCAGGTTGGTGGCATCCTGGATCAGGGGGAAGGCGCCGAGGCTGAGAAAAAGAGCCGGGCCGAATCCGAGCAGGGCATAGATCCAAGCCTGCTCGATGACATAGCGGGTCAACTGCCTCCGGGAATACCCCATGGCGCGGAGTGTCGCGTAGAGGGGGAGGTGATTGCGAATATCGGTGGAGAGAATCTGAAAGAGCACGACCAACCCCACGAGGAAGCCGGCCAGGGTGCCCATCCCGAAGATGTCGCCGACGGCGGTGTTCTCCACCCAATGCCGAGTCTGTAGATCGTTTAATTCGCTCTGCGTGATGACTCGGACGTCCTTGGGAAGAGTTTGTTTGAGGGCCTCAGCGACTTCGTCGACATCGCTGCCCGGTGCGAGCCGAACCAATCCGAGGTGGGGCGAGTCCAGGGGGTGGTTGGCGAAGAAGCGAGAGAAGGTGTCGTCGCTCATGAGCATCGCCCCGTCGGCGAGAAAACCGACGCCGAGCTTAAAGTCGCCAACGACCTGGGCGCGCTGGTCGCGCACCTCGACCCAGCCCTCCGGGTCTAGTGGACCGCATTTATCTCGGGTCATGCGATCCAGGAGGACGGTGCTGGTGGGTTTCAGGGCCTCGAATTGCTCGGTGACCCCCGGCAGGATCAGCGGCGAAGTGTCCGTCTCGGCGGCGATGGGGAAGCCGATGGCAAAAAGCCGACAATTTGCACCGTTGACCGGGTCTCGCCAGTTCGCGTAGCGGAAGTAGATGGGCGTCGTTTCGACGACCTCGGGCTGGGTTTGGGCCTGATAGAGACGGCTGGCGGGGATCGTTCCGGTGGCTCCCAAGTAGGCAAAGCGCGGCGAGATCAAAACGATATCGGCGTCGAAGCGGCCCGAAACGGCGAGCGCCGTATTCAGCACTCCGCCGTAGAAACCGAGTTGGACGAACATGACCAGAATCGCGAAGCCGATTCCGGCGGCGGCCACCGCAGTACGGGTCTTCTTGTGCGACACCAACTGCAGGGAGAAGGGGACGGGTCGCGAGGGGCCGCTCCGTCGTGTGTACGCGGATACGGGGCTCAAGGCGCTTCGGCTGGCTCCAGGTGAATACGGAGCTGGCCCTCGAGGTTGGTCATCCTTTCGGCCAACTCGTTCTTTTCGAGGAGAACCCGTACCTGGACGATGCGCAATCCCCGGGGCGCGGTCGGGTCCTCGCCGGTCACGCTATTGCTGAAGATCATTTCGCCGACCGAAGAGACATTTCCTTCCAGGGAACTGGGCAAAGCAGGGCTCGTGAAGGTTGCCCGCTGCCCCACTTCCACCAATCGGATTTCGTTGGCGTGGACCTCGGCGACGGCCACCATGTGGTTGGTGTCCCCGATGCTCAACACCGGGTTCATGTCGACGCGCTCGCCCTGCTTCCTCAGGATCCGCAGGACGCGGCCCGTGATGGGGGACTTGATCATGGTGCTTCCCATGCGCGCCTCGGCCTGGGTGACCTGGTTCTGGGCTTCTCGGAGGACGAGGTCCACGTCGGCGGTTTTCCGTTCCAGGAGGGCACGGGCTTCGTGGAGATGCTCTTCGGCCCTCCGTACCTGGAGCTGGGCATCCCGAAATTCCTTACCCGCGCTGAACCCTTTTCGGCTCAGCCCCTCCTGGCTCGTGACCTCCTCCAGGGCGTAAGCGAGTTCGGCTTCGATGGCACGCACCCGGGCGAGCTGGGCGTCGACCTCCAGGGGTTCGAGACGTGCGCGCTCCAGGTCGATGCGCGCGGCTTCGAGTTCGGCGGCGCGGAGCGAGTAGCTTCCGAGCAGGACCAATACCTGGTCGGTGAGCACGTGGCTCCCGTCCTGGACGAGGATCTGCTGGATGACGTCGTTGGAGGCGGCCGCGACATTCACAACCCGGCTCGAGGGTTCCAGGCGAGCCAGGGAAACCAGGCTCGTGCGTTCGGGTGCCGAGGTCGCCTGGGTCGGGGCGGGCTCCGCCAGGGACTCGCCGCAGCCCGTCGCCCAAAGGGCCCAGAAGCCGGCCATAGCGAAGGCGAGGGCCGCTATTCGGATCTGTGTGTTGTCAGGCATGGGCATAGGCAATGAGGCCGGTCTTCCTGATCTCCGAGGAAATGGCCCAAGAGGCCCACGACTCGTCCGTGAATAGTTGGCGGGGTGGGTTCGGACGAGAGCGCGCCGCGCCCCCCCGCGCGCGGCGCGAGTATAGGGGCCGCCCCGGGGCCTGCGCTATCCGAGCCCCCTCGGGGCAATTTGATGTCTCAGGACGGAGTGAGGGGCTCTGGAGCCGGCGTGCCGCGTTCCCAGACCCGCTTGCCGTCGATCCACACGGCGCTCAGGTCCTCGGGGGCCAGGCGCAACCGGGCTTGGCTCCAGGGACGATCGAGGAGTATGAGGTCGGCGGGTTGTCCGACTGCTAGGGGACCGCGAGGCTGGCCCGGTGAATCGAGAGAGGACGTGAAGAGGCCGAGGGCCTGCTCGGGGGTCAAGGCCTCTTCCTCGACCCGCATGCCGGCGCCTTCGGCCGAGCGGCGCCTGACCGCGGCCCGCATGGCCGCCCAGGGATCGCACACGCCGAAGGGGGCATCGGTCCCTCCGCCGAGGGGCACTTGGGCCTCGATAAAACCCTGGCCGCGGTAGAGCCAGGGTTGGTCGTGGCGGGGAACCTCCCGGCGGTAGACGTCCCCCCTTTCCAGCAAAAAATTCGGTTGGGTCACCACTGTGACCCCGAGCCTCGCCAGCCAGGCCACGATGTCGGGCGGCGCCAGGCTCGCGTGCTCGATGCGGTCGCCGGGCCCGCCCCCGGCGCTCTCGAGGGCAGCGGCCGCCATCACGATTTCCGCTCGGGTGACGCAGTGAAAAGCGACGCCGCGCCGGTCGCGGTGGGCCCGTTGAATCTTCTCGACGAGTGCGTGCTCTTCGGGGAGGTGGTCCTCGTCGAGCATGATCTTCAGCTCCCCGCATTGCATCGAGGCTGTCCGGCGCAGGGGCAAGCTCGGGTCTCCCATCACCCGCAGCCGCTGGGGCAATTCTCCCGAGGCCTTCGCCGCCGCCAGGAGCGCCCAGGCCTCCGGGCCGTTGCTGGGGGTGGCGTCGCAGACGCCCGTGACTCCGAGACGAGCGAGTTCGGCGCCCACTTCGCCCAGGGCGGGCGGGCGGGTCGATCCGATCCGTTCGCGCAGCCAGGGGTCGGCACGGCGCAAACGGCCGTTGGCCCGGTCTTCGGCGTCCGGGTCGCTGCTGGCTTTCTCGGGGCCATCGCTCGCGAGGTTCAGGGCAGCGAGCCCCTTCGAATTGACGAACCAGAAGACGCCGCTTCGGTGTTGGATGCGAATCGGGACGTCATCGACCAGGGCATCGATGCGACGCCGATCGAGGGGGCCGGCGACGCTCTCGTGGTAAGCGACGCCGCGCACCCAGCGAGCGCTCCCCTCCCGGTGTCGAGCCTGGGAAGCGGCTTCTTCCAAAGCCGCCCCCAATTCGGATGCGTTGCGGACGGCGGGGGGGCCGCAGGCCACCGAGTCCCGGGCGGCGGCGAGGGCGAGCAGATGGATATGGTGGTCGTGCAGGCCGGGCAGCAGGGCGCCGTCCCGGGCGTCCAGCCGCGCCTCGCCGGGTTCGGGCCTGAGTTTCGGGCCGAGGTCGGCGATGCGGCCCTCTCGGATTCGCAGGGCCGCCCGGGCGCCATCGATCTCCGCGTTCTCGATTAGGAGCGGGGTCATGGGCGGGGTCATGGGCGGGGTCGAGGGAGGGTTCTTGGGAGGGGTCATGGGCGGGGTCTCATAGGAGGGGTCATAGGCAGTCGCCGGGCCGCGTCTGGCGGGCCAGCGCGTCCAGAAGGCGTGCGGTATCGGCCCCGAGGTCGGCAGCTGGCCCCCGGCTGGCCCGGGCCCGGGGCGGCGCCACAGCCTCGACCCCGGTCGCGGTGAGCACTCGCCAGCCCTCGCCGTTGGCGCCGACGTCCACTCCCCTTTCGGGAGCGGGCGTCTCCAGGGCATGCCGGGTGACCGCGGAGAGGGAGACGTCGAGCAGGGCCCCCCGCCCGGTTCGGTGGTGGGCGAGAGAGGCGACCGCGGCGTGAAGGCCTGTCAGGGGGTCCGCGATGGCATCCCCGCAGAACGAGGGGGGAGCGCCGTCCCCGTGCCGGATGGCCGCGCCCGCAGCCACGGCGGCATCGTCGCCGAAGCCCACCCAGTGGCCGCATTCGCCTTGGCGGCCGTGCCCGGTAATGGAGAGCCAGACGCGACCCGAACCTCGGACGACCAGATCCTCGGCGGTGATTCCGAGTTGTGCCAGGGCCCGGGGGCGAGCGCTCTCCACCACGATCTCAGCCCACTCGAGAAGTCGGTGGAGATCGGCCATGCCCTGGCTCGAGTCGAGGTCGAGGGCGACGCTTTGCTTGCCCGCGTTCATGAGGCTGTAGAAGCCGGCTTCGCCGCGCCGAGCCCCATCGGGGCGCTGCCGGCTTTCGAGCTTAATGACTTCGGCGCCGGCTGCGGCGAGGAGTTGGGCGCACAGAGGTCCGGCCCAGAGAGAGGAGAGATCGAGTACCCGGGGCGAGGTCGAGGGCGGCCCAACCCGGGGTGTGGTGGGGCCGATTCGGAGCCAGGGCTCTGGGCTCGCGGGGGGCGCGTGGCCGGGCAGGGCGGCCAGGGCCAGTCCCAAGAGGCGCCCCCGGTTGACCCAGGCCTCGGTTGTCCGCTCGGGCAGCACCCGCTCGGCGAACGCCCACGGGTCTTCCCCGGGCTGAGCGCTGCTTTCGAGCCAAGCCGGGAGCAGTTCCCGATCATCCGGACGCGGCAGGTTGACGGCCAGCCAGCCGTCCCGGGCGGCCAGTAGGCGGCAGCTGCCCCCCGGCGCGATTCGTCCCCGGCGGGCGAGATTCATGCGAGCCGCCCGTTCGCCGAGCAGGGCCGGGCCATCGAGGCCGGCGAGCTCGCGGCTCTCCGGGGCCAGGGCCGCCAGGGCGAGAGCCGCGCCCCGGGCGGCCAGGGCCAGAGGCCCCGGGGACAATGCCGGCGGGCCGGCGGCGGGGCCCGTCAGGCACATGGCCCCCGAGCGAGCCCACTCCGCGGCGGGAGAAAGTCCGGGGTCGAGTTCCGAGCTTGCCGGCAGCGGCGCTGGGGCCACTCCGCAGTCGGCCAGCAGGTCTCGGGCGTAGTCCGAGGCTGAGGGGGTGAGGGGGGCGGGCATGCTTTGGGCTCCGGTACGATCTGGCGCCGGACCGACGGCGTCGGGTTTCGCTCGCCCGGCGGGGCCCTGCCGAGACAGAACTTCAGCCGGGCTGCAAGGACTCCGGGACCCGGACAGACAAGGCTAACATCCGCCGCCCATTGCGGCTATTTTCCCGACCCCGCTCGATGCGGTGGCGCTTTCGGTGGCGTTGGCCTCGTTGCTCTTAACCCAGCGGCGGGCAGGTCCCGAAGTGGGATCAGTGCGGAGAGGCCGCACGGATCGCGAGCCAGGAGATACCCCGGCCAGGAGCCGGGGGAGCGAAGGACCCGGATTTTTCCGGGCAAGACGAAAGGGAGAGACTATGGCGGTCCTCAAGGCCGGTACCCGTTTGAAGAGCAGCGTGTGCAGCACCGAGGTGATGGTGGTCGCGGCGCCCAAGGACGATGTGGAAGTGACATGCGGCGGAGCGCCGTTGGGGGCGTTGGGCGGCGATACCCCCGACGGAGGCTCCATCGCGGAAGGCGCTGGCGAGGGGACCCAGATCGGAAAGCGCTACGTAAACGAAGCCGGTGATCTCGAGATCCTGTGCACGAAGCCCGGCGAAGGGTCGCTGGGCGTGGGCGGCACTCTGCTGACCGTCAAGGGCGCCAAGCCTCTCCCCTCGTCCGACTAGGCCGAGGAGCTTAATCCAGGGAATTTGCGATGAATTTGATGATGTTGTTGGAGATGGCCGCCGAGGGGATGGGCGACCGGGTAGCCGTGGTGAGCGGCGACGATCGTTTGACCTATAGCGAGCTCTTTGAGGCCTCGGGCCGGGCGGCGGCCGGCTTGCGGGCGAGCGAGGTCGACCACCTCGCCATTCTCGATACGAGCAGCTTGGCCCTCCCCGTGGCGGTCTTCGCCGCGGCTTGGGCGGGCAAGCCCTTCGTCCCGCTCAACTATCGCCTGACGGGAGACGAACTCGACCGACTGGTCGAGCAGGTCCTGCCGGGGCAACTCATCACCGACGCCGATCGGGTGGACAGCCTGGCCGGTCGCTCGGGCCTCGAGGTGATCGGGCGAGGTGATTACCTGGCCGGGGCTCGTGGCGAGGGTGCTGAGTCCTTGGAACCAGAGTGGTCCATGGACCCCGATGAAATTGCGATCCTACTCTTCACCAGTGGCACGACGGGTCCGCCCAAGGCGGCGGTGATCCGGCATAAGCATCTGGTCAGCTACATTTTGATGTCGGTGGAGTTCATGTCTGCCGACGAAAACGATGCCGCCCTGGTCTGTGTCCCGCCGTACCATATTGCCGGGATGGCGGCGATCGCCAGTTCGGTCTATGCGGGCCGCCGCATCGTTCAGTTGCCGAATTTTACGCCCGAGGCCTGGCTCGAGTTGGCCCGCAAGGAGCAGGTCACCAACGCCTTCGTGGTACCGACCATGCTGGCTCGGATCGTCGAGTTGCTCGAAGGCGAGGGAAGCGCCGATCTTCCGCACCTGCGCGCTCTTTCGTATGGCGGCGGCAAGATGCCCCAGTCGGTGATCGAGCGGGCACTGAAACTCTTCCCGGAAACGAATTTCGCCAACGCTTATGGGTTGACTGAAACGAGCTCGACGATTTCGATTCTCGGTCCCGAGGATCATCGCGCCGCCCTCACCAGTGACGATGCCAAGGTGCGTCGCCGCCTAGTCTCGGTGGGGCAGCCCCTGCCGGCCATCGAGGTCGAAATTCGCGACGGTGAGGGCAATGCACTCGGGGCCAATGAGCGCGGAGAGATCTACGTGCGGGGCGAACAGGTCTCCGGCGAATACCTGGGGAAGGGAAGCCAGGTCCAGGAAGACGGATTTTTCCCCACTCGGGACGGTGGCTCCCTGGATGAGGAGGGGTACCTGTTCATCGAGGGGCGGATCGACGACATCATCGTTCGCGGAGGTGAAAATATTTCCCCCGGCGAGATCGAGGATGCCCTGCTCATACACGAAGCCATCGCCGATGCCGCAGTCGTGGGACTCCCGGACGAGCAATGGGGCGAGAAGGTCGTAGCTGCCGTGGTCTGCAAGCCAGACCGTTCGGCCTCTGAGGCCGAACTCCAGCAGTGGGTGAAGGATCGCTTGCGCTCGTCGCGAACCCCCGAGAGCTTCGATTTCTGGCCGGAGTTGCCGTACAACGAAACAGGGAAATTGCTGCGCCGGACGGTGCGCTCCCGGCTGATGGCCGGGTGATTCGGGCCGCGGAGGAACCCCGCTTCCTCTCGCTCCCCGAGGCGCTGGATCGTCTCCTCTCCCCCTACGCACTCGAGGAATTCGCGCCCCTGACCGGGGACGGGGTGTTGGTGGTGGATCTCCCGGTCGAAGATCGGCAGGCGCCATCGCCGGCCCGGGTCGAAGCCGCGGCCGAGGCCCTGGCCGAGTTGGCCTGCCCCACGGTGGCTCTTGCCCCGGCGGATCCTTCCCCCGCGGCGGCCGCCCTGATGCCGGCCTTCGATGTGGTGCTACCCGGAGACGCCGCTGGGCTTGAGCCGATACTCGCCCGCATTCGCGCACGGCCCCGGGCCGCCCTGGCCCTGGTACAACTCCTCCGCCACAACGCCAAGCTGGGAATCCACGAGGGTCTAATTGCCGAGTCCCTTGTCTATTCGACTCTTCAGGCCGGGCCGGAATTCACCGAGTGGCTCGAAACCCGCTCTCCTGGCGCCCCCGAGACGACCGATGAGCCCGCGGTTCGGATCGAGCGGGTGGACACCACGTTGTTCCTGACCCTGAACCGCCCGGCTCGCCACAACGCGTTCGGCGTGGCGCTGCGCGACGGTCTGGTGGAGGGCTTGCAACTCGCGGTCTCGGACGAAGAGATCGAGAAGGTCGTTCTGGCCGGGGCAGGCCAGTCCTTCAGCAGCGGGGGTGACCTCGATGAATTCGGAACCTTTCCCGACCCCGCGACGGCGCACACTGTGCGAAGCATCCGGAATCCCGGCCGACTCCTCGCCCGACTCGCCAATCGTTGCCAGGCGCGGGTGCACGGGGCGTGTATTGGGGCCGGGGCGGAGTTGCCGGCCTTTGTTTCCCGGGTGAGTGCGGCACCCGGCGCCTTCTTCCAGCTTCCGGAACTGGCTATGGGATTGGTGCCCGGGGCCGGGGGAACCGTCAGCTTGCCCCGGCGGATCGGTCGTCAACGCACGGCCTGGCTGGCCCTGGGCGGCGAGCGAATCGACGCCGAAACGGCGCTTGCCTGGGGTCTGATCGACCGCATCGAGCCGGATGCGAATTTCGTTCGCCCCCGTTAGCTTCGACGTTCTTTCAATCAAGAAAACTGGGGAGGGAAAGCGATGGCAGGCCCGTTGGTAGGAATAAAGGTCGTTGAGTTGGGGGTCTGGGTGGCGGGCCCTGCCGCAGGCTGCATCCTGGGTGATTGGGGAGCCGACGTGATCAAGATCGAGCCGCCGGGGGTGGGGGATCCCTCGCGTCTTTTCGATCGGCTGCTGGGTGCCGATATGCCCTTCAACCCGATTTTCGAAAATGACAATCGCAACAAGCGAAGCATCGTCATCAACATCGCCGACCCCCAGGGCCAGGCACTCGCCTACCAACTCATCGACGACGCCGATGTTTTCATCAGCAACGTGCGGCCTGCTTCCCTCGCGCGCTTGGGTCTTGACCCGGACACCCTGCGCGCGCGAAACCCCCGGCTGATCTACGCCTCGATCACGGGGTATGGCCTCGAGGGGCCCGATGCGGATCGCGCCGCCTACGACGTCGCCGCCTTTTGGTCCCGGGCAGGAATCGCGGCCTCCTTGATTCAGGAAGGTCAGCCCCCGCCCTTCCAGCGCGGGGGGATGGGCGATCATAATACGGGGCTCGCCGCCGCCGGTGCGGTTTCGGCGGCTCTTTTCGAGCGCGAGCGAACCGGGGAGGGCCAACTCGTCGCGACGTCTCTGTTGCGCGAGGGCATGTATACCCTGAGCTTCGATATGTCGGTGAGCCTGCGTTTCGGCGTCGATGTCCAACTCGGAAACCGCGCCACTATGGGAAACCCGGTCATGAACAACTACAAGGACAGCGAGGGTAGATGGTTCTGGCTGGTTGGTCTGGAGGGGGCGCGGCACTGGCCCGCCCTGGCCCGGGCGGCCGGCCACCCCGAATGGATCGAGGATCCCCGCTTCAAGGAGGAGGCCGACCGCGCAATCAATGCGCCCGAATTGATTGTGATGCTGGATGCGATTTTTGCCACCCGCACCCGGGAGGAGTGGGGCGCGGTTTTTGACGCCGAAGAAGACCTCTGGTGGGCGCCGGTGCAGACCCTTCAGGAGGTGCTCCAGGACCCCCAAGCTCACGCGGCCGGGGGCTTCGTCGAGGTTCCCGATGGCGAGGGGACGACCCTGCTACCCGCCACCCCGGTGGATTTTGGCGGCCGCCCCTGCGAACAACGCCACATGGCTCCGGCCCACGGGGCGGACAGCGACTCTATCCTGGCGGAGCTCGGACACGCTCCCGAAGAGATCGCCAGGCTCAGGGAGGCCGGGGTGGTGGCCGGAGTCAGGGAGTAGGCGTTCGCGACGGCGCCGAACGGGCGGCTTGCGCGCTCACCACCGCAGGTAGAACTCGGCGGAGACCACGTGGAGGTGATAACCGCTGCCCGTGTAGTAATCGTAGTCGAGGCCGACCAGGGGAATTTCGGCGATGCTCATGAGGTAGCCGATGCCGACGAAGAGTTGGTTGTCGTCGGCCTGGGCGCCGTTGGTGACGAATGGATCGGCCCCGGGCACGTTGTAGAAGCTCGCGGCTACGGGCCGGGCGAGGTCTCCGAAATCATGCGTCCAGCCCGCACGAAATTCGGGCTCGATCCCGAATTCGCCGTTCAGGGTGAAGAGGGTGCTGATGCGTGCGCCCAGGGTGGTCTGCCACGAGTCGAAGCTCTCGGATTGGACGGCCAGGGAGAGGTCCCCAGCGCCATTTTCCTGAAAGGCATCCTGGGTCAGTCGGTTGTACTGGAGGCGCACCATGGGCCGGTAGGCCAGCCGGGTCGGGTCCCCCAGAAGTATGCCGGCCTCGGCGAGGAAGCCGCCCTCCTGGCCCGATGAACGAGCCCCGGCCCGGCGGTTGATGTCCGCGAAGGCGATTCGTCGGTCGGTTTCGAAATCGGTGTACGCGTAGCGACCCGCAAAGCCGGCGTAATAGCGATCGCCCTCCCAGCTCCCGTACAGGGCGGCTTGGTAGGTGTTGCCCTCGGCGCTGAGCCCCCGGTTGCCCGTCAGGGAGTAGCGGGTGTAGCCGAAGCCGACCCCGAGCCTCCAGTCATCCCGGCCGGGCAAGCCGCTGTCGAAGCCCACGGCGAGTCCGCCGCTATCGTTCTTGATGGTCGAGGCGTTGACGTCTCCAGCTCGCTGCGAGAAAAGGCCCCCGGCGTCGAGCCAACCCCCGGCGCCTCGGGTCGAGCTTTCCTTGCCGCCCGCGGCTCCGGCAGCGGCCAGGGGCTTGCCGGCCGCTCCCCCGCGTGCCTGCTTTCGGTTCAAGCTGCCCGACCGGTAGTCGTTTGCGGTAAAGCGCCGGGAGATCGCCTGGGCAAAGGCGGTGGCATTGGCCAGACGCGGGTTCGTGAAAGCCCCCAAACTTTCGCCGGCAACTTGGTTGAGTACGCCGGGGACCTGGCTCGTGGTCAGGATGTTCAGGCTCTCCTGAATCTCGAGGGCATCGGGTGAGCCCGAGTCGAGGAGTTGGTCGAAGGCTGGGGCCGTGGCCCTTTGGTTGGGGGTTTGGGCGTAGTTGTCGAGCTGGCTCGCGTTCTGTACCAGGGTGAAGGTCAGCTTTTGGATGCCCCCGTCCCGGGGTTTTACGGTGAGCGGTCCGATTTCCAGAAACGCAAAATCGGGCGCCGTTGTGCCGATGCCCTCGGTTCCTCCGTCGAAACCGCAGAAATCTGGGGTACAGATTTCGAAGGCCTCGATGATTTCATAGGTCTCGATCGCGTCGTAGAGCCCCGGGGAGGGTGTGATGGAGACCACGATATTGTCGAGGTTGACGCGGTTATTTCCTGCGCTGAGAAGGGAGGCCTGGATCTGATCATTGACGGCCACCACGAGTTCTGCGCCTGCCTCGAAAGTGATCTCGCTTGCCAAGGTCACGCTGTCCGTGGCCCCGCCCAAGTCGAGAAGGCCGCGATTGGTCAGCCCGCCGCCGAGCACCAGGGCTCCCGCAGAGTTGACCAGACTGCCGCCGGCCTCCACTACCATATTGGAGGTCGAGGGCAGATCGCCGAGTAGGCGCAGGGCTCCCAGTGTGATCTGGGTTTCGCCGGTGTACTCCTGGCCGGCAGCGAGGCTCAACGACCCCGATCCGGATTTCACGAAGTTGCCCGCGCCGCTCACGATATGGCTGTAGGTCTGCTCGTCGCCGAGGGAGAAATCGACGGTCGCTCCGCCGCTCACCTCCACGTCATCGGGCAGGCTCAGGGTGTCGAGGCGCAGGGTCCCCTCCTGAACGCTGGTGCCCCCTGCGTAACTGTTCTCGCCGGCCAGGGTGAGCGTTGAGTTGATTCCTCGCTTGGTCAGTCTACCCAGGCCCGTGATGGCCCCGGAATGGACCCCGTCCTCGTCTTGATCAAAGACGACCTCGGTACTCGAAAGGTCGAGTTCGATGCTGCCAGGGAGGCTCGAAGAGTCGCCCAAGATACGTCCGGAGGTCACCAGGAGCCCTCCGCTAAACGAGTTCGCTCCCGAAAGTTGGAGGTCGTTGAAACCGACTTTCTCGACTTGGCCAGCTCCGCTGATTTTGCCCGGGAAGTCGGGATCCGCCGTCGATCCGTAGAGTTGCAGGGTGGCGCCCTGGGCGACCGTGACATCGCCGGAGATGGTGGTGGACTCTCCGTAGAGGGTGCCCACCAGGATTTCGATGCCCTGGTCGACGGCGACGCTTCCCTGGCCTTCAACGAATCGAAGGGTACGCGTTCCGTCCTTGGTGAATTTTCCCTCGCCGGTGATCTCGCCGATATATGAGAATTGGCTGATGGCGTCGTCTTTCCAGGTAAGGGTGGCGTCCTTCGCCACGGAGAAATCCCCCTGGATTCCTTCCCCGTGGCCGCGCAGTTCGCCCTCGAGGATCTGGGTGCCTCCGCTGTAGGTGTTGTTTCCCAGGAGGTCGAGCAGGGTGTCGCCCTCCTTGACCAAGCTGCCCTCGCCGTTGATGTCGTCGCCGATCTGGTACTCGAAGCTGTAGTCGAAACCGAGGGTCGCGCCCGCGTCGACCACGAATTGGGAAGGAATATCTTCACTATCGACTTGGGCGCTGCCGAAGATATCGAGGTCGACCAGGGTGGCCTGTCCGGATTTGACGTGCAGTAATTTGAATTCTGGCCCGACGTCTTCCGCGGTCGTGATCCAGAAGTTGATCGTTCCGGTGGCATCGAGGCTGACCTTGCGTTCCGTCCCCGGATCGAGGAGTTGCAGGTCGATTGCGGGCAGGGGCAAGTCCTTGTCGAGAGTGAGGGTGAGGAATTCGAGATCGTTCGGATTGAACTCGATCGAGTTGTCCGGGTTCTCCCCATCATTGGCCGATAGGAGGGCGCTGTCGAGACTCCCCGGGATTTCGCGAGCGTTGTTGACCACGGCGAAGATATCGGGGACGACGATGACGACGACGACGTCATCGGCACGGGCCCCGAGAGCCAGGGCGAGCCCGGCGATCACCAGAGGCAAGCTTGTCCAGGCCCCGCGTTGAAAATGATGTCGCTGCATGTGTCCCCCTAGTTTTCCTAGCTTTCGGACTCTTTGATCTTGCGTCTGCACTTTCGAGCCAACCCTGGTCGCCCGGTCTGCTCGAAGGCATCGGCAGCGAAAACATAGAGGTCGAGAAGTTTGGAATCATCCGGGGGGAGATGCATTTCGTAGAGTTCGATCGCGCGTTCGAGATTTTCATTGGCGGGGATGGCCTTGCCGAGCATGATCTCCGCCATCGCCAGGCTGATGTGCACGCCTCCCATCTGCATGCTGTCGGAAACTCCTGCGGCATTGAGATTGTAGAGGACGCGCTTGGCGTAGGTTCGCATCCGTTTTGCCTTCCCGAGATCCTGGGCGACCTCGAGTAACTCGAGGAGGATCACCGTGATTTCAGGCGCGGTGCGCGGCTTGTTGACTTCGAGAATTTCGATGCTCCGGGTCCAGTGACGCTCGGCCCAGGGCAGGGCGCCCAGGGCCCGGGTGGTTTCGGCGAGTTTGCCTAGAGGCAGCAGGTTCTTCTCGGATTCGGGGCCGTAGATCTCCGAGTAGATGCTCACCGCCTGCTGCAGGGGGGCAAGTGCATCTCGGTAGCGGGTGAGTTGGAAGTTGACGGCACCGAGGTTGTAGGAGAGAACGCCGGTCTTATTGTGGCTAGGGCCGAGTTCCTGCTGCACCAAGGTGTGGGCCTTGTTGGCGTAGAGGAGTGCCTTCTCGAGATCCTTCTCGGCGAGGGCTTGCTTGTACTGGCCGTAGGCTTCCTGATAGCCGGCGGCGAGGCCACTCTGGGCAAGGGTGCCCACGAAGAAGCCGACGAGCAGAAAGAGGGCAAGGGCAGAGCGCGGGGATGGGGCCGACTTGCTCGGGCGGCGTTCGCAGGAGAGTTCACATGAAGGAAGGGCGTTCACCAATGATTCCCTCCTTGCGCAAACGCGCCAATTCTTCCGAAGTCAGCCCGAGTTCCCGGCCGAGGACTTCGTCGTTGTGCTGCCCCAGGGTCGGGGGTGGGCGACGATGCAGGGCCCGGGGTAGCCCAGAGAACGCCATGGGAAGGCCAGGGTAGCGCGCCTCGCCCGAACGAGGATGCTCCATCACCTGAAAAAAACCACGAGCCTCGAGTTGGGGGTTGGGGGAGAGGGCGTGGGCATTGATGACCGTCTCGGCCGGAATCCCTGCCTTCCGAAATTCGGCGAGGACCTCTTCGCGGGGTCTGGTGGTCAGCCACGCCTCCAAGGCTTCGTCGATGGCGTCGTGTTGGGCTCGGCGACCCTTGCGTGAATCCAGGCCCGGGTCTTGGGACCACTCCGGGTCGCCCATGATTTCGCGCAGCGCCCGCCAGCAGGCGTCGTCTGGAATCGCCAGGGCGATGAGTTCGTCGGCCTCGATTGTTCGGTAGACGCCCTGAGGCGCCGAAACCGGTCCCCGGTTTTCGTCTCGGGTAAGAAGTTGGCCGTAGTGGGAGAATTCCATGACCTGCTCGGCGGCGAGATTGATCGCGACTTCCATCAGGGGGACTTCGACAAGCTGCCCTTCGCCCGTGCGTCGGCGATGTTCGAGGGCAAGTTGCAGGGCGTAGACGGCGTGCATGCCCCCGATGGGGTCGCACGCCCCCCGAATGACAAGGGGCAGATCGGGGTAGCCCGTGAGCCAGGCCAGCCCGCTCACCTGCTCCACGGTCATCGCGAAGCCGGCTCGATCTCGCCAGGGGCCCTCGAGCCCGAAGGCGGGCATTCGAACCATGATGATGCGCGGGTTGATTTGACTGACTTCTTCCCAGCCGATCCCGAAATTCTCGAGCACCCGGGCGGAATAGTTTTCGATCACGATGTCGGCATCCGCGAGCATCTTTCGGAGGAGCTGCATGCCCTCGTCGCTATCCAGTGCCAGGGTGATCCCGCGTTTGCCGGGGTTTGCGCCGTGGAAGACAGGCGACCATTCCCAGATTTCATCGTTGGGCACAGCGCCCGCGAAGCGCATGCCGTCCGGGCGTTGGATAGATTCCACCTTGACGACATCCGCGCCCATATCGGCGAGGTAGGAGGCGGCGACCGGGCCAGCCCAGAATGCGGTGAGGTCCACCACGCGCAGGCCCGCAAGGGGGAGCGCGTCGGCGGAGGGGTCCGCCTCGGGCTGGGGGGGCGGCGCCGCTACCAACTCGCCCAAGATCGCTTCGGCGTGTTCATCGAGCCGGGGAGAGGGGGTCGGGGGGCGCAGGGGCGCGGCTCCCAGCTGGTAGGGGGGTCGGGGCTGGAGGAAACCGCCCGGGCCTTCCCGGAGGATCTTCCGGGCCTTGACCTGTTCCATTTCGGGCAGGCTCTGGCCGTTGCCGATTTCGGCCACGGGGATCCGCAAGAGTCCCGCAAGTTCGACCAATTCCTCGACGCTTCGCTGGGATGTCCAACCCTGGATCATCTCCTGCATAAAGTCGATGTGTTGCATCCGGGCCCGACCATCGAGGTATTGGTGGTCTTCGGCGACATCCTGCCGGCCGAGCATCGCGCAAAAATCTGTCCACTGTTGGCCGGTGATGACGCAATAACCCACGTAGCCATCGCTCGCGGGCTCGATGGAGGGGATCTCGATGCCGCGAGGAAGCGGGCCCTCGAACCACTGGCCGCTCAGGTCGTGGTAGATGGTCAGGCAGGTCAGCATGCTCTCGAAAATCGAGAGGTCCACGTGGTGCCCGCGGCCCGTCTTGCGCGCGGAAAAGACCGCGCTGAGCGCGGCCGGGGCTGCGAAGCTTCCCGCCGCCCACTCGCCAATACGCCCGCCTGCGGCCACGGGCTTGCGGCCCGGGAGGCCGCGGTAGTCGATGGAGCCGGTCGCGGCCTGGAGGGTGAACTCGGTGGCGGGCCGCTCGGCGTGGGGACCCTCGAGCCCCCAGGGTGAGATCGAGAGAACCGAGAGCCGCGGGTTCACCGCCTGCAATTCCTCGATTCCCAGGCCGCGTTCGGCGAGCCCGCCGGGGCCGTGGTCTTCGATGAGCAGGTCGGCTCGCGCGGCAAGGCCGAGGATTTTCTCCCGGTCCTCGGGGCGTGAGGGGTCGAGGGCGATACTGCGCTTGGAGGCGTGAAGGAACTGAAAGAGCACGCCGTCCTCACCCGAGGGCAGTGAAATTCCCGAGGCGGTCCAGTTCCGGAGCGGGTCGCCGCCGTCGGGGCTTTCGACCTTGATTACATCGGCTCCGGCATCGGCCAGTAGCTTGCTGCAGTAGGGGCCGGCGATGCCGCTCGAGAGATCGACGACTCGCCAGCCGGCCAGGGGCCATGCGTCGGGTTGATGAGCTTCCATCACGCTCCTTTAGGTTTTTTCGCGAGCGGGCTCAAGCGGATAGTGCTTTGGCGCCGCTACTCGTCTTCGATCTGGATATTTTCACTCTCGCCGGTCAAGACGTTCTTCAGAACTTTACCTGCGGCATTTCGGGGCAGGGGGTCCTGGCGAATTTCCCACTCGCTGGGGACCTTGTAGGCCGCCAGGGTTTCCGCCGTCCAGCGGGCGAGTTCATCGGGAACCAGGCTCGCCCCCGGAGCGGGAACGACGATGGCCTTGACCGCTTGGCCGAGTTCTTCATGGTCAACGCCCACCACCGCGCACTCGCCCACCTGGGGGTGGGCATCGATGCGGTGTTCGATTTCAACGGGATAAACGTTTTCTCCCGAGCGAAGAATCATGTCCCGGGCCCGTGAGTTGATGAAAAGGTAGCCCGCATCGTCGAGGCGACCGATATCCCCGGTGGCAAGCCACTGCCCGGGCTTGATGGTTTTCGCGGTGGCCTCGGGATTGCGCCAATAGCCCAGCATCAGGTAGGGGCTACGGATGTGGATCTCGCCGTACTCGCCGGCGGGCAGGGGCTTGTCGTTGTCGTCGCGGATCTCGATCTGGTGGGCTGCCGCGGGGAGGCCCGCCGAAGTCGGCCGCTCCACGAGTTCCACACCCCCGATAATCGTCCCCATTCCCCCGGACTCCGACAGCCCATAGCCCAGCCCGAGATTTCCGGCCGCGTTGGGAAAGGCTTCGCGCATCCTTTTCTGGAGGTCCGGGCTGGTCGGCGCTCCGCCGAATCCAATGCCGCGCAGGCTGGAGAGGTCGTAACGCTTCCGGGCAGGGTGATTGATCACTAGGGCGCCGGAACTCCCGAGGGCGCTCCACATCGTGACCTTCTCTTTTTCCATGAGACGCATGACGTCCTCGGGGTCGAAACGTGCGTCGCGGTACACGGTCTTGATACCCTGGGTCAGCATCATGATGACCGCCGCGTAGAGACCCGAAAGGTGAAAGAGGGGAACCGTGACCAGGCTGCAAGGGCTCGGTGCTTCGCCCGGGTCCGCGCTGGTCGCCTCGCTCTGGGCTGCAATCATGAAGCGTTCGAGCCCGTGGAGAGCCTGGGTTTTTGCGAAACCCACCAGAGCCCGGTGGCTCACCACGGCCCCCTTGGGTCGGCCCGTGGTGCCGCTCGTGTAGAGAATCAGGCACGGGTCGTCTTCGTCGATGGGCTCGGCGGGCAGTTCGGGAACGGGCCCGCCCTCCATCAGCCCGGCGAACTCGCTCTCGATTTCCAGGGTAGGAACGCCCAGGTCGAGTTCCTGGATTCGTGTCAGGCGCTTGCGATCCCCGATCAGGAGCTTGGGTTCGCTATGTCCGGCGGCGTACTCGATCTCGTCGGCGGTCCAGAGTCCGTTGAAGGCCACTAAAATTCCGCCCAGGCTGGCTACGGCCCACCAGGTCATGACCCATTCCGCGCTGTTGGCCGCGAGTAGGGCCACCCGGTCGCCCTTCTGAATCCCATGCTCCTCGGCGAGAGATCGGGCGATCCTTGCCACACGTTGGACGTGGTCGGCGTAGCTGATCCGCAGGTCGCCCTGGACGATATATTCCTGCTCACCGTGACTCGCGGATTTCTGCAGGAGCTCGCGAACCGATCTCTCTCGGTTTTTGAAGACCTCCATGGTCTCCCCAAAGGTTATTTCCTCGGTGAGTTCGAAGGGGCCCTCGGGGCCGGTCAATTGTTGGCGGATCTCTTCGCGTAGAGTCAAGGCTGGCCTTCCGAGTGTGGCTGCCGGGGGCCGGGAGGCCGGGCAGGGAGGGGGCGCGATTTAAGATCTTACCCTGAACGATGCCCGCTTTCACGGGTTCATGCGCGGGCAGAGCCTGGGGATCCGTGTAGCATTCGTATTTCGCCGGGCGCATCTCGCGTTTCGGACTGGTCTCGAGAGGAAGGACGCGTATGCAGGAGTTGGGCGGGCGGGTTGCGGTGGTCACAGGCGCTGCGAGTGGGATCGGTCGGGCTTTTTGCCAGCGTTTGGCTGCCCAGGGGATGAAGATCGTCATGGCCGATGTGGAGGGAGGCCCCCTCGAGGCGGCTGCGGGCGCCCTCAAAGCCGATGGGCACGATGTGCTGGCGGTTCGGACCGATATCAGCCAGGCCGACTCGGTGAGTGCCCTGGCCGAGCGCGCCGTGGATACCTACGGAAAGGTGCATGTGCTCTGCAATAATGCGGGGGTTTTCGCGGCGGGACTCTCCTGGGAGGCCCCCCAATCCGATTACGATTGGGTCTTCGGCGTCAACGTCTGGGGCGTCCTCCACGGCCTCAGAAGTTTCGTGCCGCATATGCTCGCCCACGGCGAGCCGAGCCATATCGTCAATACTGCCTCGATGGCCGCGGTGACCACCGCCCCCTTCACGGCGCCCTATTACATGAGCAAGGCGGCGGTCTTTTCGCTTTCCGAGAGTCTCTATGCCGAGATGCAGGCGCGCTCGGCGGCCATCGGGGTTTCGGTCCTGTGCCCCGAACTCGTGGATACGGCGATTGCCCGGGGCGAGCGCAATCGCCCCGAACACTTGAAGCGCAAAAGCGGGGAAGGGGACTCACCCGAGCGCGAGCTTGTGGAGAAGGCGATCCATGCGGCGACGCCCACGGGCTCCGACCCCACGGTTCTGGCGGATCGCGCGATTGAGGCGATCTACGAGAATCGCTTCTACGTGTTGGCCCCGGAAGGCAATTCCTGGCGCGATGCCTGCAATATTCGACTCGAGGACATTCGCCTGGCCCGAAACCCCACCGACGCGCTGCCCGATCCGTGAACGGGGGGAACGCGATCTGGGCTGGGCTGAGAATAGAGTCATGAAAACGAGGAGAAGAGATGGGACGTCTTGATGAAAAGGTGGCTCTCGTCACCGGAGCGGCTTCGGGGATCGGTGCCGCGATTGCTTTGCGTTTTGCCCAGGAGGGCGCTCGCATCGCCGGAATCGATATCCAGCAACTCGACGACGGAGACTGGGCCGAGGCGGCTCGACTCTCGGGAGCCGGCCGGATGCACAAGCTCGACGTGCGCGATAAGTCCGCCGTGTTCGGCGCCGTGGCCGAAGTGGAGGCAGAGTTTGGGCGGGTGGATATCCTGGTGAACTCAGCGGGCGTCGCGGGCGGCGGTCCCGTGCACCTGATTCCCGACGAGGAGTGGGATCGGGTGATGGATATCAACCTGAAGGGCACCCTGCATGCCTGCCAGGCCGTGGTCCCCGGAATGCTGGCGCGGCAAGCGGGGAGCATCGTCAACGTCGCCAGCGTCGAGGGGATCGAGGGCTTCGAAGGGGGGAGCGCCTACAACGCCTCAAAGGGGGCGGTCATCCTGCTGACCCGCAACATGGCGATCGATTATGGGCGTCGGGGGATCCGGGTCAACGCCGTCTGTCCGGGCTTTATCGAAACGCCTCTTTTTAGTGCCACCCTGGAGAACGAGGGCATGGCCGATGTGCGCGAGAGGATCCGGGAAGCGCACCAACTCGGGCGCTTTGGTCGCCCCGAGGAAATCGCCCATGGCGCGCTCTTCCTGGCCTCCGACGAGGCCTCCTTTGTCACGGGTCAGGCGCTTCCCGTGGATGGCGGCTATACCGCCGGCCATCGCTTCGGCATCGCTGCGATGATGGGGCTCGATTGAGAGCGCGTTGTTGAGCGCCGCGTTCTAGAAACTCAAGCGGACCTGGGCAGTCACCGCGTTGACCGTGGTGTCCTTCCAGAGAAAACCGTCATAGCGAAGGGTGAAGGTGAGCCGATCGGCCACCAGGGGCGTCCAGTCGAGTCCGGCACCGACTTCGAAGCCCTGCTGGAAGTTCTGGCTCTCGATGCTGAAGGCGTCCGCCGTCGAGTCGAGGAAGTGAGCCTCGATCCGGCTCCGCTCTTCGCCCAGGGGCTGGCGCCAGCGCAGGGAGAAGCGGGGGCGCCAGACGCCGTCGACATTCTCGAGCAGGTCTGTCCAGTAGCCGTTCTTGTGCAGGGCCGTGGTGAGGTCGAACCCGATACGGGCGGTCCCTGTGGAGTCGGTACGGCTCGGCAGGACGAGGGCCGCGCCGCCACCACCGCTCTCCCTGATCTCGGATTGCAGCAGCGCCGTGTAGTCGAGGGAGAGGGCCGGGCTGATCAGGAGCGCGCCGCTCTCGATGCCGTACTCGGCCTCGGCTCGGATCTCGAGGCGATCGATTCCGTAATCGCCCTCGGCGCGGTTGACGAAATCGCCGATGGCGAAGTCACGAACCCGGTGCTGCCAGCTGTGGCCGTAGCTGGTCACGCCCTGAAGGCGAAAATTGCCCGCCGTATACCCCGCGTAGAGTCCGAGATCGAGGGTCTTGAAGTCGCCGGGCCCCGCGCCATCCACGTGAATCGAATCGTAGGCGGTGCCCAGGGAGGCCGAGACCACAAGGTTTTCGTCTACCCGGCCATCGACGCCCAGGGCGAGGCCCCCGGCATCGTCGCTGTATGAGATCTGCCCCGGTCGGCCCCGGTAATCGCTGAACTGGCCGTAGGATGTGATCCACGGCTCCAGGGGGCGCTCGCGGCAGAGAGTCCGGGTGCGCGGATCGGTCACGACTTGGCCCGCCGGAGCGATGCAGAAGCGGGGTCGTTCGAGGAGCGTTTGCACGAAGCGGTTGCCGAGCTCGAGGGTCGCCTGGGTGTGGGCGCCGTAGGCCGCGGGGCTGAGCTGGTCCATGGCGTCGAGGTAGCTTTCGAAGTCCAGGATTTCGGTCTGGGAGACGAGCGCCTGGGTATCGCTGCTGGCGCCGGGGCCAGAGAGAGCGGTGATGGCTTGGGAGGTGGCCCATTGGTTGTCGGAGTAGCCGGTGACGTTGACCGAGAGCGAAATCTGGTTGGCCGAATAGACCGGAACGCCAATGACGAAATCGGGGTTGTTGGGCAAGACGATGCGGTCGAACTCGTTGATGCGGCCCCCGTCGGCCTGGAGGAGGATGAAATCCGCCTGCCCGCGAAAGCCTCCGCCGATGATGACTTCGAGGAGGCCGTCACCGAGGGCAGCGCTCCCGGTGGTGGTCAGGAGGGGCCCGTCCTGGGTCGCCGCGCTCAAGAGAGCTTGTAGGGTGGGCTCGGGGTCACCGGGTTGGGGGACCAGGGATGTCGGGGGCGCGTGGCTATAGCTTCCGTCGATCGTCGTGGGCGCCACCAGGGTGAGGGTTCCGTTGCGATCAACCACGACATCGCGGGTTCCGGGACTCTGCCCGGTGAGTTGCCAGCGCCCGGAGCTGATCCGGAGCGAACCAAAATTCTCAGCGAGGCCCGAGTCGAATTGCCCGAGAGCGCCCGGCTCTCCTGTGAGTTCGAGGGTATTGGCGCCGGTTCCGCCGTCGACGACCGGATTCCCGAGAGCGCTGAGTTCGGCCCCGGTTGCCAGCAAGAAACGATCGTCGCCTTCGGCGAGGAGCACGGTGCCCTGAATGAGGCCCGCGTTGAGAACCACGTCGTCTCCGGGCGAGCCCTGGATCGCGATGCCCCGGCCCGGGACGCCGAGCTCGCTGAGATCGGCCAAGATCGACGCACCCGCCCCATTTTCGATTCGGCTTGCGCCGCCCGGGAGGGCTTCGCCCATGAGGATCAGGGCCCCGGCTGCGGGGTCGGTGCTGCGCAATATGCCGCCGGGAGTTCCGAAGACCCCCGCTGCATTGGTGAAGCTGGCTTGATCGGGGTCCGAGTGGGCCCCGATCTCGATGCCGTGGCTTCCGCTTCCGCCGATACTGATCTCGCCCCGGTTGAAGAAGAGGCTGTCCGAGCCTGCTCGGATAGCGATGGCATTGGTGCCCAGGACTTCGATGCTCCCGGAGTTGCCCCCCTCGGTGAAGATCCCTAAATCGGCGCCGAGGACCTCCGGGCCGCTTACGCTGAGGGTCGCCCCGGGGTCATTATTGAAACGGGTGGGGGAGCCGGCGCTTCCGTCGCCGCCCACCCCGCCTCGCGCGCCGGGGCCGTTGAGGGTCATGGTTCCGGCATTGATCGCCTGGCCGCCGCCCGCGATTTGGATCCCGATGACGTTGTCTCCCGTCATTTCGAGGGAGGCCCCGAACTCGTTGACCGTGGCGGTTCCCTGGCCGCCCTGAAGGCCGATGCTGTCGTTTGCGTTGAAAACCATCGTGCCGAGGTTGCCCCCCACGCTGGCGTTGTTGCCCAGGCGAATGCCGGTACTTCCCGGAGCCGATGAGATGATGGATCCCCGATTGGTGATCTGGCCGGCGGAGTCGCCCCCCGCGAGGCCCACCGCGTCGAGGGCCGTCGCCTCCAAAACGATCTGGGCACCGGGCCGGTTGTCGATGACGGTGTTCCTGCCCCCGGCCAGGCCGGTGGTGCCCACGCCGCTGAGGGTCAGGTCCCCGCCGTGCACAATCTGGGAGCCGCTTCCGAGCGAGGCGCCCGTGGCCTGGTCCCCGGAAACGGTGATCGAGCCGGTGCTCTCGAGGAGCACCCCAGTCGCCCCAGAAACGCCCGTGGCGTTGACGCCCGACACCTCGAGGCTCCCGGTGTTGAAGACTCCGGAAGAGTTCAGAACTGCGATTCCCGTGCTGCCGCTCCCGGCCGCTTCGATTGTGCCGTTGTTTTCGGTGCGTGTCCGGGTTCCGACATGGATGCCGAAGGCATCTGGCCCGGAGACGACGATCGAGCCGCCGAGGGAATTGACGAAGGGGGCGGCCTCCGACGAGGTTCCATCGCCGCCGAGGATGCCGCTGCTGCCGCTCCCGGTCACGTCGATCTGGCCGTGGTTGGTGACGGCGCTGGTGTTCTCCACCACGATCCCATCGCCGGGAGCGGTGACCGTGGCGTTCTCCTCGATCACGACGGTGACAGAATCGACGCCGGTGGGAACGGCGTATCCCGCCGGGTTGTTGCCGGAGCAGCTGACCGTGTCTCCGGGCGAGGCGGGGTCGGGCAGACAGGCGGCCGAGAGCGGTGGCGCGGGGAGTACGAGGGCGCCACTGAGGAGAAGGAGAGCTCCGCCTTGGGCCACCCGGAGGCGGGGCCGGCACACCGATCCGTTGGCTCCCTGGCGGGGCTTGCCACTCCAGCTCATTCCTGCCTCCTCCTGGCCCCGAATTCTGCTGGCGCGGGGGGATCGCCGCTCTTTTGGTTTTACGGGTTTCCGGGGGGCAAGCCTTAGGGAGATCGTACCGCGCCCGGCGCGCAGGGGTAAAAACTCCGAGCCGGCGGGTGGTTTAGCTCTCGGGCACCAAGCACGAGTGGATCGATTCCTCGTCGGGGATCTCCCGGGCCAGGGTGCGGATGGCGAGCTCGGCGTCGCGTAACGCGAAGCGGTGGGTGTGCATTTTCTCGATCGGCGTGCTGCGCGATTCGATCAGCCGGATCGCGTTGGCGTAGCCCGAGGAGGTCACGCCGATGGCGCCGCGCAGGGTGATCTCTTTCATCACGACCTTGTCGGAGATGAAATCGGGGACGGCCTTGAACCCCTTGGTGCCCGCGAGAACGACGCTGCCCCCGAAGGTGACGAAATCGAGGGCCTGGACGATGGGCTCGGTCGCGTAGGAGGAGACATCGACGACGACATCGACCCCCCGGCCGTTAGTGATTTCACGAACCCTTTGCACCGGGTCCTCGTTCTGGACGTCGATGGTGTGGTGAGCGCCGAAGTGTCGGGCCAACTCAAGTTTGCGGTGGTCGGCGGCCAGGCCCGTCACGATGATTTGGGCCGCGCCGGCTTCTCGGCAAGCCAGTACACAGGACAGGCCGCGCTGGCCTGGCCCCATGATCACGACCGTATCCCCGGGCCGGGTGCCCGGCATCTCCACGCCCCAGCGAAAGCCCGCACCCAGGGGATTGAACATGACGGCAAGCTCGGCCGGCAGCGTTGGATCGATCTTGTGCACGATGCTGTTGGGATGGAGGTACATAAATTGGGAATAGGCGCCCCAGAGCCCGGGCGCATCGGCCAGGGGGATATAGGAATAGATGCGGCGAGTGGGACAGAGGTGGTAACTCCCGGACAGGCAATTCGGGCAGTTCCGGCAGGCGAGCATGGTTTCTACGGCGATGCGATCCCCGACGTCGACGCCCCAGCGCGTGGCGGCGCCGTCCCCGATCCTTTCGATGATGCCCAGGGGTTCGTGGCCCGGGATGGCCGGCATGGGGCTTCGCAGGACGCCCTCGAATTGCTCGTAATCGCTGCCGCAAATCCCGCACGCCTCGATTCGGAGGAGGGCGTCGTCGTGGCCGATTTCGGGGATGGCCACCTCCTGGGCGACGAGTTGGCGGGGGGCCGTGTGGACCATGGCCAGGCTGGTTTTCGTCGGCATGCGGGACTCCCATCGTCGATCGTGCCCCACGATGGTACTTTCGAAGGCGCTCGATCCCCATACCCGGGTGGGGAACGCGTAGAAAACCGACCCGGGACGCGAGATTGGGGGGGGAATGAAGATCGGCGTCATCGGTGAGATCGAGGGAGCGGGGGACGAGGCCCGCCTGGATCGGCTCGCAGCGGCTGAAGCCCAGGGCTTTGCGGCGGTTTGGCTCGACGTGCGGCCCGGCGTCGAGCCCTCGGCCGGGCGCAGCCTCTTTGGCCTGGCTCGCATCGCCGAAAGCAGCCGCTCCGTGCGGATTGGGCTGCGCGCGCCCCTGCCCGCCGACCTGCACCCGCTCCGCCTGGCCGAGGATCTGGCCGCCCTCGATATCCTCTCGGGGGGACGCCTGGATTGGTCCCCTCGGGCGGGGGCCTGCGCCGAAAGCCTCGAGATCGTCCTGAACGCCTGGCGGGGCGAGCCCTTCGCGCATCGCGGTGCGCTCTACCACTTTCCCGAACTGCGCTGCTTGCCGCGCCCCGAGCAGACGCCGCATCCGGCCCTATGGCTCGAGCCTGGGGAGGGGCGCCCCGGCGCCTCGCAAGCGGGCTGCACCGGGCGGCTCCGGGATGTGCTGCCGGGCCAATCCCCGGAACGGCCGGACCGAGAGGGCCCGCTGGCCCTGGTCTACCCGCTTTCGGGGGAGGGCGGGCGCGGCCCGGAGGAATGGCGCGGCGAACTCGAGGCTTGGCGGAGACGGGCCGACCCGGATTGGGTTTTGGTTTGGCCCGGGAGCGACGAGGCGTACGCGGCTGAAGCCCAACGGAGCTTCGCCGGGGAAATCGCCGAACTCAGCGTTTGAAGACGTCGAGAATGGTGTCGAGATTGGCCCGCACCCGGCCCGGGGCGACACCCACCTGGGGCGCGTAGAGCATCACCTCTTCGGCCAGGTCGTCCCATTGGGCCAAACGATCTCGGGCTTCATCCGGCGTGCAGGCGATGGCAATTTCGTCGACCAGGGAATCGGGGATGGCCTCGGCCATGGCGCGGATATCGAAGCGGGGGAGGGCGGCTCGGCAGGCGTCGGCGACCTCGGGCAGACCGTGGTAATCGAGAATCGTGCGGTAGACCGAGACCGTGTAGTAGAAACCGATTTGTCCCTTGGCGTCGCGAATCGCCTGGTCGCGGTCCTCGCATAGCGAGGTCATGACGTAGGGGACGAGCCGGCAGGCCCCAGCCTCCCGGCCAGCACCGGCTTCGGCCTCGCGCAGGGTGGGCAGGGTTACCTCTCGGTGCCAGCGCCGCGTCGCGATGGGGTGGCCCACCATGCCGTCGGCTTGGGCGCCGGCGGCGGCCATCATCCCGCGATTGACCGCGGCGAGCCAGAGGGGGATTTCTTCCCGGGCCGCCCCCGGGCGGGAGTAGACGGGAATTTTCAGGTCGTAGAAATCACCCTTGAACTTGAAGCCAAGGCCCCCTGCCGCGCGAAAGAGTTGACGCAAGAGCACGAGCAATTCGCGGCTTCGGGCGGCGGGCCTGGAGAAGGGGACGCCGAACCACTCCTCGTTCATGCGCGAGGTTCCACTGCCCAGCCCCAGGATCATCCGCCCCTCGGACAACTCGTCGATATCCATGGCCGCCGTGGCGTGGGTGAGGGGAGAGCGAACAAAAGCGCTGGCGATTCCCGTACCCAGGCGAATCCTTTCGGTGGCCTGGGCCAGAGCCCCGAGGACCGGGAATGTCTGCTGGTTAAAAAACTCGCAGGCGTAGACCGCGTCGAAGCCCGCTTTTTCTGCACGCACGCCCAGCTCCACGTTGCCCCGGGCGCTGCCTCCTGTGAGAATTAGGCCCAGATCCATGGGGTTCCCCCTTTCGCCGCGTTTTGTCGACCTTCGATGGTGTCCTCACTCTAGTATGCCCGCTCGCCCCCTGCTGAGTGTCTCAGAGGCCGATCCCACGCGTTGGGATCTCGTCAGGGTTTGGCGAGGCGGCGACCTCGAAGGCCTTCGATTTGCTTTCCGCGAGTCAAGCGGCGAAGATGATGAAGGTAAAATTGCTCGGGGAGCATGACCGGTTGATGTCCGCGGATCTCTCTAGCTCGGCAAGTGAGGCTTCGGCGCCAAGCCGCTCTCCAGTGCCAAGCCGCTCTCCTGGCCGCTCTCCAGGCCGCTCTCCAGGTCGCTCCCCCCCCCGCTCCCCCCGCCGCTCCCCAAGCCCACCCCGGAGCAGCGCATGAGCCCGCTCCGCCCAGGGAGCAACGAAGCGGCCTTGGGTCGCTGGTGGACCCTCGGCGGTGTCGAAATGCTCGATGTGATGTCCAGCGTCGAACAACTGCTCGATCAGGGGCGCACGGTGCATATCGGGACCGACGCGCAGCGGTCGGTGCGCCGGATGGAGTTCGTCACCGTCCTCTGCGTTTTGAATCCCGGCAAGGGAGGGCGCGTCTTTTATACCCGGCAATTCGCGGAGAAGAATATGTCGCTCTTCGACAAGCTTTCGATGGAAACCTGGCTAAGCCTGGAGCTCGCCCTGCGGATGAATGCCGAGTTCGATCTTCCTACCGAAAAGAAACGCATCTGGGTTCACGTCGATGCCAACCCCGATACCCGATTCGACTCGAGCAGCTATGTCAAACAGCTCGCGGGCATGGTGGCGGGGAGCGGCTTCCCGGTGCTCGTGAAGCCCGATGCCTGGTGTGCTTCGCATGTCGCCGATTTTGCGGTGAAGAACAAGCACCGCCGGATGCTCACACCGGGCTAGCCGTTGCGGAGTTCGCCGCCGAGTTCGCCGACCAGGGCCTCGAAGCGTTTGAGAAACTTTTGCTCGTCTTTTTCGGTGAGCGTTTTCTTCTCGGACTGGAGCGTGACGTGGTACGCGAGGGATTTGCGACCCGCGCCCACGCTGTCGCCCCGGTAGAGGTCGAAGAGTTCGGCGTCGGCAACGCTGCCCTTGCCGGCCTTTTTGATGGCGCTGTGAACCTCGGCGGCGGCGGTCGTCTCGGGGAGGGCAATGGCGACGTCGAGTTTGATGCCCGGGTAGCGCGCCAGGGTTTTATATCGGCTACCGCGTTGGGGTGCCTTCAGCAGAGCATCGATGGAAACCTCGGCGACGGCCACCTCGCTGGCCTGCTCCCCCGAGAGGCCGAGCCCGGCGTGTAGGCCCGGGTCGAGTTCTGCGACGACGGCGAGGACATCTCCGCTCTCTGTGCAGACGGCTTCGAGGGCCTTGGCCGGGTGGGCCCAGAGGGGCGGGGCCGGAGCAGGTCGCCAGTGGGTTTCCGCGGCCTCGAGGTGATCGAGCAGATCGGTGACAACGCCCTGGAGTCGGTTGAATGCGTGGGCGTCGAAGCGGGCTCCGGCGCCGGCGGGGGCGCTGGCCCAGACGAGGCCGGCGAGGTGGAGTTCCTGGGGTTCCCGGTTTGGGTCCTCGGGGTCGGGCAGGTAGCCCTTGCCGACTTCGAAGAGACGAACATCGTCGAGAAGTCGGCGATTGGTCTCGAGACCAGCAAGCAGCGAGGGCGCCACCGAGCGGCGAATGCGTTCCTCACCGTGGGCGACGGGGTTGACGATACGGACGTGGGGGAGATCCAGCATGCCCAATTTCTCGAGCAATGCGTCGTGGACGAAGGAGTAGCTGAGGGTTTCGTGAAAACGCCCGGCCCCGGCCAGGCGGTCCTGGAGAGCCCGGACGAGGTGTCGCCGGGGATCCTTCGGGGGCGGAGTGATGTCGGCCCGCATGAATTTCTCTTCGATATTCCCGTAGCGGTAGATGCGGCCGACTTCCTCCACCAGGTCCCGGTCGAGGTGGACGTCCTTGGTGGAACGCGACGAGGGGACCGCTACCGCGTAGCCCGCCTCACTTTTTTCGACCCCGAAACCGAGGCGCTTGAGGATCGAGGTGATCTCCTCGTCCGGGATGGCCTTGCCGAGTTCCCGGCGTACCTGTTCCGGCCGGAGGGTCAGGGTGTGCGCGGGATCTGTCCACTCGCCCACGTCGGTGGGCGGAGCTGGGAAACGCACATCGGGCTGAAGTTCGCGCAGTAACCGTGCGAAGTGGGCACCGGCGCGCTGGGGCAGGGTGGGATCGAGGCTCTTCTCGAAGCGAGCCGAAGCATCGGTGCGCAGGCCCAGCCGCGAGGAGGTGCGGCGCACCACCGCCGGGGCGAAGGTGGCGATCTCGAGCAGGAGAGCGTCGGTCGTGTCCCCGACTTTGGAGCCCTCACCCCCCATGATTCCCGCCAGGGCGACGGGTCGATCGCCCGAGCAGATCAGCAGGTCGCTCGGCTGGAGATCTCGCTCCTCCCCGTCGAGGGTTGTCATCTGCTCGCCTTCTCGCGCCATACGGATTGCGATTCCGTCGGAGTCCAGAGCGTGGCGGTCGAAGGTGTGGTTGGGTTGACCGAGGTCGAGCATGACAAAATTCGAAAGGTCGACCAGGCAGTCGATGGAGCGTTGGCCTACGGCGAGGAGCAATCCCTTGAGCCAATCCGGGGATTCCGTGGCCTTGGCGCCATCGATCTGTAGGCCGATATAACGCGAGCAGGCCGGGGTCTCGATGCGGATCGGGTAGGGCGCGCCGTCGCCCCACTCGGGCCAATCGAAGGAGAGCGGCTTGAGGGGGCGGCTATAGATGGCGGCGATCTCCGCTGCGATGCCGCGATGGCCCCAGAGGTCGGGCCGATGGGTGAGGGATTTGTTGTCGATCTCGATCACCCAATCGTTGAGTCCTACGGCGTCGGCCACGGGCTGGCCGATCTCGGCTTCTTCAGGAAGCACCCAGATACCGTCGTGATCCTCGCCGAGTTCGAGTTCCCGAACCGAGCAGATCATGCCCCGGCTCTCGACCCCGCGGATTTTGGATTTCTTGATCTTGAAATCTCCGGGAAGGACGGTGCCCACGGTAGCCACGGCGACTTTCTGGCCCGCATCCACATTGGGTGCTCCGCAGACAATGTTGAGACTTTCCTCCTCGCCGATATCCACGGTGCAGACGCTCAGCTTGTCGGCGTCGGGATGCGGGACCCGGGTCTCCACTTTTCCGACCCGGACGGCCGAGAGATGCGGCGCGAATTTCTCGATCCCTTCGACCTCGGCGGTGGAGAGGGTGAGGTCCTCGCAAAGTTGCTCGGGGGAGATGCCCTCGAGATCGATGTGTCGGCCCAGCCAGCGGTAGGAGACGTACATTAGAACTGCTCCAAGAAACGAATGTCGCCGCCGAGAAGATGGCGGACGTCGTCGATGGCATGCCGCAGCATGACGAGGCGTGAGAGGCCGAGTCCGAAGGCAAAAGCGCCCCATTCCTCGGGATCCACGCCTCCCGCGCGAAGCACGTTGGGGTGGACGAGTCCGCAGGGCAGAAGTTCGATCCAGCGGGTCCGCTTGCAGACCCGGCAGCCCTCTTCGCAGAAGGGGCAGCGGGCATCGAGTTCGAAGCCGGGTTCGACGAAGGGGAAATAGCCCGGGCGGAGCCGCACTTCGAGATCCCGGTCGAAGATGCCGCGAAGCAGGGTTTTCATGGCGCCGATCAGGTGGGCGACCGAGATGTCCCGATCGACGACTAGGCCCTCCATCTGGTGGAAGGTGTGGTCGTGGCTCGCGTCGGTGGATTCGTGGCGAAAGACCTTGCCCGGGATCACGACGCGCAAAGGCGGCTCGAGGTTTTCCAGCGCCCTGATCTGGACCGGCGAGGTATGGGTGCGGAGGACCAAATGCCCGTCCCCCTCGCAGAAGAAGGTGTCGTGACTATCCCGGGCGGGGTGGTCGGCGGGAATATTCAGGGCCTCGAAATTGTAGTAGTCGGTCTCGATCTCGGGGCCATCGAGTATCCGGTAGCCCATGGATTGGAAGAGGTCCTCGAGTTCTCGGGTGACCTGGGTCAGGGGGTGGAGCGATCCGCGCTGGGGGCGGGGCGGGGGTAGGCTGGGGTCGAAGCCCTGGCCCTCGCGCTCGGTGGCCACCCGGGCATCGGCTAGGCCCTGCTGCCGGGCTTGAATGGCCTGCTGGACCCCTTTTTTGAGGATATTCGCCTGCTTCCCTACTTCGGGGCGCTCCTCGGGCGGGGCGTCGGGAATCGAGGCCAGCAGGCGCGCGACCACGCCCTGCTTGCCGACGTACTCGCGCTCGACTTCCTTGAGCGCCTCGGAACTCTCGCAGGCGAGAATTTTCGCTTCGGCCTCGGCGAGGGTCGGGGCGCTTGAGTCGTTGCCGGCGTCGCCGGATTCGGGATCGGACACGTGGATCTCCTGGCAGTGGGCGGTTCGCCTGGGCGCGGATCTTAACGAATCAAGGCCTGGGCGTCTCGGCGGAGGGAGCCCGGGCTACGCGTTTTCGGGGCGAGGCGTGTCCGTGCTCTGGAGTCCGAGGGAGAGCAGGGCTCCGATGGCGAAGAGGCCCCCCGCCAGATAGAAGGGGAAGGTGCCGGACAGGTCGTAGAGGAAGCCCGCCACCAGGGGGCCGAAGATTCGGGCCAGAGCGGCGCTGGATTGGAAGAACCCCATTAACTCGCCTCGGCCCGAGGCCTCGCCCCGCATGGAGATTAGGCTCGTCATGGGCGGCTGGGCGATGGCCCGCCCCAGAGCGGAGACCGCCAGGGGGATCAACAGGAGGCCGACAACATGGACCGAGGGAATCACGGGAAAGGCCAGGGCCATCAGAACGAGCCCGCTGACCAGCATTCGCTTCTCCCCCAGGCGATTGACCAGGGAGCGAATGCCGCCGCCCTGGATACCGGCCATGACCACGGCCATGGCGACCAGGATATAGGCGACCTGGCGGACCGAGTACCCGAATTCGTCGCTCATCCAGTAGAAGAAGGTCGATTCGAGTTGGGAGACGCCCACGGTGAAAAAGAGATTCGTGATGCAGATCCGGGCCACCACCGGATCGGCCAGAGCCGCGCGCAGGCCCGCCCGCTTGATCGCCCGGCCTGCGTGCCGCTCGGGCTCCCGGAGGGTAAAGGCCGCCCACACGAGGTTGATTCCCGCGAGTCCAGCGGCCACGAAGGCGGGCAGGCTCGCCGAGAAGGGGTGGAGCAGGCCGCCGAGAGCCGGGCCGAGGATGAAGCCGACTCCGAAGGAGGCCCCCACCATGCCCATCCAGCGCGTGCGTTCACTCTCGTCCGTGACGTCGGCTACGTAGGCCGTGGCCACGCTGATATTGGCGCTGAAGAGCCCGGAGAGGAGCCGCGAGATGAAGAGACCCAGGATGCTCTCGGCCAGGCCGAGCATCAAGAGGGCGCCGCAGGTCCCGGCGATAGTGAGCAGCATGACCGGCCGCCGGCCGAAGCGGTCGGAGGCCCGCCCCCAGATCGGGGCAAAGATGAATTGCAGCGCGGCGTGGGTCGCGAGCAGCATGCCCAGAATGCCCGCCGAAGCCCCGAGATCCTTGGTGTAGGCGGGGAGGATCGGGATCACGATCCCAAAGCCGATCAGGTCGACGATGATGACGCTGAAGAGGATCGGCAGGGTCGAGCGGTTGCGCGCGGCGGTGGTCGAATCTTCGCTGCTCTGTGTCAAAATTTAGCCTCTTTCCCGGAGCCCAAGAGATCAGGCGCTTCCCTGGGCGAGCATCCTGCCCAGGCTTCTCAGCTGGTAGGTGGCTCCGCCCAGGCTCAGTTCGAGTTGCTTGGCGTAGAGAAAGTAGCGGTGCAGCGGGTAATCGCGATCGACCCCCATCCCGCCGTGGAGGTGCGCGGCCGAGTGGACCACCCGTTGTCCGCCCTCGGCGGCCCAGTATTTGGCCACGGCTACGGCTTCGCTGGCAGGCAGGTTGGCGGAAATCCGCCAGGCGGCCTGCCAGGCGGTCAGGCGGACGGCCTCGGTGTCCACGTAGGCATCGGCCTGGCGTTGGCCTACGGCCTGGAAGGTCGCGATAGGCTGGCCGAATTGCTTGCGGGTCTTGGTGTACTCGGCGGTCAGGCGGAGCGCCTCCTCACAGACTCCCAGGGCCAGGGAGCACAGGGCGGCCGTACCGCGTTCGCGGATCCAGTCGAGGGTTTCGGCGCCTCGATCGGCGGCCCCCAGGCGATCCGCTTCCCGCACCCGTGCCCCGGTCAGTTCGAGGGTGGCTTCCGGCTGGCCGCTGGTGGTGAGTAGGGGGATCATTTCGACGCCCTCGGCCTCGGGGTCGACGATGAAGAGGCCCACGCTGCCGTCGTCGAGGGTCGCCGGCACGATCACCCGGTGGGCGAGTTGCCCGGCGGGCACGCAAATTTTGCGACCCTCGAGGCGGAAGCCCTCGCCGTCGCTGCGGGCCCGGGTGACGGGCTCCGTCGGGATCGCCTGGTCCTCGACCAGGGCCGAGGTCAGGATCAACTCGCCCTGGGCAGCACCCGGGAGGAGCGCCTGCTTCTGGGCCTCGCTGCCGAATTCCGCGATGGGCAGGGCGCCAAGCACTGCGGATTCGAGCAGCGGGATGGGCGCCGTTCGTCGACCGATTTCCTCGAGGATTCGGCTCAGTTCGAAAAACCCCTGGCCCGAGCCCCCGTACTCCTCGGGGATCGCGATGCCGAGCAGGCCGGCTTCCGCCATTTTTCGCCAGAGCTTCGGGTCGAAGCGCGGCCCCTCCTCGGCTTCGATTTCGCGCAGCCGGTCTTGGCTAGCGCTGTCCGTCAGGATTTGTGCGGCCAGGCCCGCGAAAGCCAACTCGTTTTCTGTGGGAGCAAAGTTCATTTGCCGACTCCGTTCTTTGTCTACATGCGCGGGACCCGGGGAAGCCCGAGTCCGAAGAGGCCGATGAGATCACGCTGGATCTCGTTGGTGCCCCCGCCGAAGGTGAGGATGAGGAGGCTGCGGTAGAGGGACTCCACGTAGCCGGAGACGAGGTCGTCGGGGGAGCCCCGCCGCAGGTAGGCGCGCTCGCCCATGATCTCCATCAAGAGACGGAATGCTTCGAGGTAAAATTCGGTCCCGAAGACCTTGATACTCGAGGCATCGGCGGTGTCGAGTCGGCCCTGGGTGCTGGACCAAGCCACCTTCCAGTTGAGCAGGCGCAGAAAGTGGAGCCCGGAGTGGACGCGCGCCAGATTGACCTGGACCCATTCCTGGTCGATCACCCGCTCTCCGCGGGCGGTGCGGGTCTCCCGGGTCCATTTGAGGACCTGATCGTAAGCGCTCTCCAGCATGCCCGGGGAGCAGATGGTGACTCGCTCGTGGTTGAGTTGGCTGGTGATCAGCTTCCAGCCCTTGTTCTCGCCTCCGACGAGCCGGGAGGCGGGCACCCGGACGTTATCGAAGTAGGTGCTGCAGATATTGTGATCCGAGAGCAGGGACATGGGCTCGGCCTTAATGCCCTCGCTGTCCATATCGACGACGAACATCGAGATGCCCGCGTGCTTGGCTGCCTCGGGATCGGTCCGGGTGGCGAGCCAGATGTAGTCGGCATCGCTCGCCAGACTCGTGTAGACCTTTTGGCCGTTGATGACGTAGTCGTCCCCCTCGCGCTCGGCTCGAGTGGTCAGGGAAGCGAGGTCCGTGCCCGAGTCGGGTTCGGTGTAACCGATGCAGAAGTGAATCTCGCCCTTGAGGATGCGCGGCAGGAAAAAGTCCTTCTGTTCCTGACTGCCGTTTCGATAGAGGGTCGGGCCGACGGTGTTGATGGTGAGCATGGGGACCGGGGCTCCCGAGCGCATCGATTCGTCGAAGAAAATGAACTGCTCGATATCCGAGCGACCCTGGCCACCGTATTCCTCGGGCCAGCCGATGCCCAGCCAGCCGTCCTTACCCATCTGCCGCACCACGCTGCGCATGGCCTCGCCGGTTCCGTGGCCTTCGTGGATGGCCTGGCGGATGTCGGGGGTGAGCAACTTGTCATAATAGGCCCGGAGTTCGTTGCGAAGGGCTTCCTGCTCCGGCGTGTAGGCGATGTGCATGTCGTCTCCCAGGCCTCCAGGGGTGGGTGGCCAGGTTGTTGGTTCGCGATCCCTCGGCGCGATATTAGCGGCGCGTCCGGGCTCGGATGCGTCGCTTCGGCGAGGCCGGGGCGCGGATTCCCGGGTGTTCTCGATCTCTCGGGTGGAGGACGAGTCTGCCGCGTTGGGGCGCCTGCGTCGACCCGCTCGCCCGGGTGGCTTCCTGGGCCCGGGCGTGCGTCAAATCGCTGCTCGTTTTGGTCCCGAGAACGATTGGCTTGGCGCATCTCCCCGCTTTGGTTAGCGTCAAGCGGTTCGTGGCCGCTCGGCGTGCGCCCGCCACCGACGTACACCGGGTTCGAGTCCCCCTGAACCCGAAAACTGACCACGAGGGGAGCGATCGCTTCCCTCGTCGAACCAGCGAGGAAGATCTGGAATGAGTGATTCCACCAGCGACAGTCACCTGTCCGATTGGGCACGCAGCGCCCATCTAGCCGAAGACATGATCCCTCGGGTGGGGCGTCTTTATCGCGACCGGGGCGTCATCATCACGATCTTCGGTCACTCCCTGGTGAATAAGACTCCGATCGAAATCATTCAGCTCCACGAGACCGCTCAGCAGAATTTCCAAGTCGCTATCTCCCTGGCCGATACCCACTCCGTCCTCGAGGTCATTTCGGGACTCGATCTCTCACCCGCACGGATAGATATCGGGACCCTCTTCACCCAGAGCCTGGGTCGCGGGGAGGGGGCCAACGTTGCCGAAGTTGTGTCTGCGGAGTTGGCGCATGTTTGCACCGGGCGCGCTTCGATTCGTCCCCGACCTCAGGACGTTGTCCTCTATGGTTTCGGGCGGATCGGTCGTCTGGTGACCCGCATCCTGGTGGGCAAGACCGGCCGTGGCGACGCTCTGCGTCTGCGCGCTGTGGTTGTCCGCAAGGGGGGCAGCAAGAAGGATGACCTCCAGAAGCGGGCCAGCCTCCTGCGCCGGGATTCGGTCCATGGCCACTTTCAGGGAACCATTACCATCGACGAAGAGGGCGAGGCGCTGATCGTCAACGGCAACCGGATTCTTGTCATCTACTCCGATGGGCCCGACCAAATCGACTACACCGACTACGGGATTCAGGATGCCCTCATCGTCGACAACACCGGGAAATGGCGCACCCGGGAAGAGTTGGGACGTCACCTCAAGGCTCCGGGCTCCTCCCAGGTGATTTTGACTGCGCCGGGAAAGGGCGATATCCCCAATTTTGTCTACGGGGTGAATCACGAGGGCATGCGCGACGGCGGCCCCCTGATCTCGGCGGCGAGTTGTACCACCAACGCCATCGTGCCCGTGCTCAAGGTGGTTCATGACGAATTCAAGATCGTGGCCGGCCACATGGAAAGCTGCCACTCCTTCACCAACGACCAGAACCTGATCGACAACTATCATGAGAAGGATCGCCGGGGTCGAGCGGCTACCCTGAATATGGTGGTCACCGAGACCGGGGCCGCGAAGGCCGTGGCGGCGGCCCTTCCCGAATTGGCCGGGAAGTTGACGGGCAACGCGGTTCGCGTGCCGACGCCGAACGTTTCTCTCGCGATCCTGAATCTGCACCTGTCCCGACCGACGGCGGTGAAAGAGATTAATGAGGTGCTGCGGGCCGCGTCCATCGAGGGTCCCCTGCAGAACCAGATTGACTACGTCACTTCGAGCGAGGTGGCCTCCAGCGATTTTGTCGGCAACCGCTATGCGGGCATCGTCGATGCCAAGGCGACCATCGTCAACGGCGAGTACTGCGTCCTCTACGTCTGGTACGACAATGAATTCGGCTATAGCCGGCAGGTCGTCCGGTGCCTCGAGGAGTTGGCGGGTCTCGTGATGCCGAACCTGCCCCAGCGCGAGGCCGCAAAGGGCTGAGCCTGGGCTTGGCCGTGCGGGCGACGATTCCCTAGAAACTCACCGTCGCGTAGCCGCGCACAAGCCCGGCCGAATCGAAGCCGCTCTTGACGAGCCGATTCCCTAGGGCGTCTTCGATGCTGAGTTCGCCGGCCACCGCCATGCCGCCCTGGGCCACGATGCGCAGCCTCGGGGAGAACCGTAACTCAAGGGCGGCGAGCAGGGGCACCGAGGTCTCCTGGCCGATGCCATTCGGGTTGGCCCCACCCGTGGCCAAGCGAAAACGCTGGCGTTGGTAGCCCGCCGTGAGCACGCCCTGGAAAGTCTCGCTGGGGCTCCAGACCAGAGCCACTTCGCCCCCCTGGTAGGGGCCGCCGCGCGTCTGGAGGCGAAGTTCCGAGCCTATCTTCCAGTCCAGGGAGATCGCGGGGTAGACGTTCGAATCCTCACCCAGAGCGCTGCGGATACCGATTCCGAGGCCGGCGGTGAGGGTCGACGAGAGCTTCCACTGGAGCACAGCAACGGCTCCCGCCGTGATCGCCCCGGCCTCGGCCTGGTTCGCGGCATTCCAGCGGATGGGGACCATAAAGCGAAGTCGGATCGCCGGGGTCAGGAGCAGGCTGGCCTGGGGCGACAGGTCGAGTCGGTGGACATCCTGCCAGGCCGACGGGCTAAAGCAGGCGGCCGGGTCGGCGCAAGCCGCCCCCGAACCCGCTCCGAATTCGAAGGCCGTGTGGGAGTACGAGGCATCGAAGCCGAGTTGGATGCTTTCGGTCAGCGGCCCTTCCGCCCAGGCCGCGATCGTGTATTGCAGGGTTTCGAAATTCCCCCCGGTGTCGATGGCGGTGGCCATCTGATAGCGGGCCGCTCCGCCGACCTTCGCGTTCCATTGGGGGGCGTCGCGTTCCACCGAGGGAAAGGCGATCTGGGCCAGGGCCGGGCCGAACCCGACCGGGATCAAGCAGGCCGCCAGCGCCAGGCTTCGCCTGATCCGAAGCATTTCAGTAGATCCCCTCAAGCTTGCTGTGATCCCAGCTGACGATCTTTTCCGGGCGAACAAGGATAGCGGTCTTCTTGGGCGCCATGCTCCGCGAGGCCTGCTCGAGGACATCCCGGGGAATATCCGGAGTGTTTCGCAAAAGGACCGCCATGTGGAGGGCATGAACCCGCTCGATATCGTCCTGAATGAGTTCGGCTCGAGCGCCGATGGAGGCGCCGCGCAGGGCATTATACTCGTCGCCGTCCTCGAAGAGCAGGGTGATGCGCGGGTCGCGTTCGAGGTTCTTGACCTTTTGGGACTTACTGAAGGTTTCGAGCACGATGGCGCCGTCCTCCACGGCGAACCAGAGGGGCATCAGGTGGGAGCTTCCATCGCGTTGGAGCGTGGCGACCTGGACGGTCTTCTGGGTCTCGATGAATCGCCAGAATTCTTCGTCGCTCATGCGGATTTGGTCGCGTCGCTTGGGCACGGGGTCTCCTTCTCTTGATCGGCTCTCTTTAATGCGCTCTTTTTATGGACTCTTGGGCGGGGGCGCAGGGTAGGGCCAGGAAGCCGCCGACAACTCGCCCGCGCCGCTGGCCTTCGCTGTGCCGGGCATCGTATCAGAGGAGGGGCCTGGCTCGCCCTGGGAGGTATTTTTCCCAAGGGGATGACTGGATTGACAGACGTCCAACGAAAGCCGGTCCCCCGGGTAGAGGGGGGCATGGATTGTGGTAGGCTGCCCGCCGAAACCGATCAGAGCGTGCGCGGCGGGAGGATTTTTAAATGGGAAAGCGAAGCAAGACGGGTGTTCTCAAGCGCCTGCGCGAGGTTAAAAAAGCCGAGAAGGCCGCCCACAAGCGCGAGGAAATGCGCGAGCGCAAGGAATCGGGAGTCGACCCCGAGGTGGCGAGTCCGGGTTCAACTCTGGCCACCGCCGAGGATCTGGCGGGCTATGGCTTTCCCGTGGACGAAGAAGACGAGCAGGAAGAAGAAGAGGCCTAGCCCCAGGCCCCGAACCCTCCGCTTCCGGCTCCGAGAGCCAGTTCTATCAGGAGAGCGCGTCCCGGCGCAGGTGATCGCCGTCGTCGGGCAGGAGTTCCTCGAGCCGTCGGGCTTGTTCCTCGCCGAGAACCCCGGGTACCTGGATCCGCAGGGTGACGTAGAGGTCGCCGGCTTCCCGGCCGCCTCCCGCCGGAACGCCCTTGCCCTTGAGGCGTAGGCGACTGCCGCCATTGCTGCCGGCCGGCACACTCAGGGTGACGGCGCTCTCGAGGGTCGGGACTTCGATCTTGGCCCCTCGGATGGCTTCCACCACCGTGATCGGGACCTCCATCCCGAGGTCGCGGTTATTCCGATTGAGGTAGCGGTGGGGCCGAACGCGAACCGTCGCCATGAGGTCGCCCGCCGGCCCACCCTGGGCGCCCGCTCCCCCCTTGCCCGCGAGCCGAATCCGGCCACCGTCATCGACGCCACTGGGAATGCGAATGGTCAAGGTCTCGCGTTTGTGGGTGCCATTGGGCTGGGGCCGATCGAGGTCCACGCGCTTCTCGCACCCGCGAACCGCCTCGGCGAAATCCAGATCGAGGGTGGTCTCCAGGTCCGCCCCCTTCTGGGAGCGCGGGGCGTGGGCACCCTGGTCGCTCCCGAAGAGGTCGCCGAAGAGATCCCCGAAGCCGCCGCCCTGGGCCTCGGAGAATCCGCCGCCGCCCCCGAAGCCCTGGCTGAACCCGCCCCCAAAGCCGGGGCCCGCCCGCCGGGCCTTGTCGGCGTCAAAATTGGGGTCGATGGCGATTTCGCCGAACTCGTCGTAGTCGCGCCGGCGTTTTTCGTCGGAAAGGACGGTGTAGGCCGCGGAGATCTGCTTGAAGCGTTCCTCGGCCTTGGCGTCGTCGGCGTTGCGGTCCGGGTGATATTGCTGGGCGAGCTTTCGGTACGCCCGCTTGATGACCGAGGCGTCCGCGTCCCGAGAGACGCCGAGTTCCTTGTAGAGATCTTTTGCTTGTTGTCTGGCCACGGGGTTTTCGAGCACTCCTTATCGCCGCGCCTTGAGGGAGTCCCCCCCCCGGCGCCCGGGCGAGCCCCTATCCTAAGCGCCTCGGGCTGACGATCAAGCGCTCGGCCCAATCTCGCGGGCAGCGTCGGCCGGCTCGCCTAGTCGTCCAGCAGGGCCAGGAGGTCGTCCCGACTGAGCCCTGAGCCGCCCCCCCCCTCGCCGAGGGCGGCCTCGGAGAGCGCTCGCTTGCGGGCATGGAGTTCGAGGATGCGCTCCTCGACGGTGCCAAGGGCCACCAGACGATGCACCACCACCGGCCGGGTCTGGCCGATGCGATGAGCTCGATCCGCGGCCTGGTCCTCCACGGCTGGATTCCACCAGGGATCGAGGAGGAAAACGTGGTCGGCCGAGGTCAGATTGAGCCCGGTGCCGCCGGCGCGCAGGGAGATCAGCATGACCGACGCCCCTTCGGCGTCGTCGAAGCGGCGGATCACCCCGGGGCGGTCCCGGGTGGACCCGTCGAGGCGCTCGAAGGCAATCCCCGCAGCGCCCAGGGCGGGCTCGACGCGGTCGAGGAGACTCGTCCATTGGGAGAAGACGAGGGCCTTGTGACCTTCCTCGAAGGCTTGGCTCAGCCTTTCGACGAGCAGATCGACTTTGGTCGAGCGCTCGGCGTCTTGTCCCGGGACGAGTCCGGGGTGGCAAGCGGCCTGGCGCAGGCGCAGTAGGGCTTCGAGGGCTGCCATCATATTGCCCCCGTCCCGCAGGCTCTCGACCACCCGGCTGAGGCTGGCCGCCCGCACGCTGTCGTAGACATCGCGTTCCTCGGTGCTCAACTCGCAATGCAGGACCACGTCGGTGCGCGGCGGCAACTCCGGGGCGACGTCGCGCTTGAGTCGGCGGAGCACGAAGGGCCGCACCCGGTCGCGAAGCCGGGCCGCGGCGCTCGCATCGCCCTCGCCAATGGGGCGCGCGTAGCGCTCCTGGAAATCCCGTCGGCCCCCGAGCAGGCCGCGATTGAGGAAATGCAGCTGGCTCCAGAGTTCCTCGAGCCGGTTTTCGACCGGGGTGCCCGTGAGGGCGATACGGAAGTCGGCTTCCATCGCCCGGGCGGCCCGGGCGATCTGGCTCTCCGGGTTCTTGATGTTCTGGGCCTCGTCGAGGACCAGGGTGCGCCAGCGTTCGTTGGCCAGTTGGTCGTTATCCAGGCGCAGGATGGCGTAACTGGTGAGCACGACGTCGGCCTCGGGGTCGAGGGTTCGGCGCGGGCCGTGGTAGGTCGAGACCCGAAGGCCGGGGCGAAAACGCTCGAGTTCCTCGCTCCAGTTGTGGATCAGGCTCGTGGGCACCACCACCAGGGCGCGTCTCTCGAGCGCGCAGATTGTCTGGAGGGTCTTTCCCAGGCCCATGTCGTCCGCGAGCAGGGCACCCAGCCCCGCCCCGCGCAGGAAGTGCAACCAGTCGAAGCCGTGGCGCTGGTACTCGCGCAATTCGGCCCGCAGGTCGCTGGGCAGGGGGGCGGAGGGAATCCCGGAGAAGTTTTCGAGCAGCGGGCGCAGTTCGCCGAGTTGGGGGGGCGGCGGTTCGTCGAGGTCTTCGCAAAGCCGGCCGAGGTCGGGCAGCACGCAGGCCGGGACCCCGCCGCGTTGGTCTCGGGCCGCGAGCAGGTCGGCGATCCGGTGGCCAAAGCGGGCGAGCCAATCCGCGGGCAGTGGGGCAATGCCGCCCCCGTTGAGGGACACCGTCGAGTCGCCCCGGCGCCAGGCACCGATCACGCTCTCGGCCGAAGCCGCGCCCGCACGCGCGGGGCGCCCGTTCTCCGAATCCGCGGGCAGCGAGAAGGAAACGTCGAAGGTCGAACCGGCGACCTCGAGCGCCGGGATCAATTCGGGGGCGCGAAAAAAAGCGCTGTGGGCGTTGCCCTGGAGATCGCCGCGCCAACCCGTCAGGCGATCGGCAAATTCGATGGCCTCCTCCCCCGAAAGAACGACCCTTCGGCCCGGCTTGAGCCCGAGGCCTCTCTCGAGTTCAACGACGGCGCTGCGCTCGGCGGCGGGGTCGCGCAGGGGCAGGGGGCCTTGGATATGGACCAGGCGCCCGGCGTCGATCCGGGCGGTGGGCGGGTCTCCGTAGACCAGAGAGGGGAGGATGGAGAGTTGGTCTCCCTCGCGTGTCGACGCGATTTGGACGCGCGGCGGATCGCCGCGCTGGGTTGCGGGCAGGCGATCGGTTTCGATACGAACCGGGATTCGCGCCTCGAGGCTGGGCAGCACCTCGCTCACGAGTTCCCCGAGTTGATCGTTGCTGAAGAACTGGCCCCGGGGCAGCTGCTCCCGCTCCCGGCCGTCGAATTTGGGGTCGCCCATTGCGCGCAGGGTGTCGCCGGCGAGAACGACCCCGCTTCCGAAGGTTCGCGTGACCGAGCCGTCCTGCTCGACGAAGAGCCGCACGCCGCCGGGCGCATCGACGATCCGGGCCAGGGGGAGCACCGGCTCCGAGGAAACGGCGACGGGCTGACCGTCAAGGATCACGTGCTCGGACTCGGCCAGGGCGCCGAATAATTGGATCATGGCCTCCCGGGGCAGCACCGGCTCCCTGAAAATTCCGAGGATTCGCTCGACCGCCATGTCCTGGCTGTTGGTGTCGAAGCGGGGACCGCTCACCCGGCCCGCCGCAAGGGCGGTGAGGCTGTGCTCGAGGGGGAGCACGCTCTCTTCCGTCACGACCTCTCGGGTCAGGGACAGGCTCTTCTTGCCCTGGCTATCGAAGCGGTAGCGCAGGCGCCCGGTACCGCCCGCCGCCTGGGGAAGCGAGGCGCCTTCTTTGCGGGCCTTGCGCAGGGCGATGATCGCCGCGGTGACGTGCTCGCACGGGTCCTCTTCCCCGTGGCAACTGCATTCCCAATCCTCGTCCTCGGGGTAAAGGGTGACCACTGGGGTCTTCAGGCCCTGGCGGGTGGAGACCCGCAGAATCACTTCGTCCGGCTCGGATTTCTCGCCGCTGACGGCTTCGGCGCGCACGAGTTCCACGCCCCGAGACCAAACGGGTCGAGAGGCGGCTTCCTGGATCGCCTGGAAAAGAGCCTGGGTCGCGCGCATGACTGGAGTTTACCCGGCGCGCGCGAGTTTTCCCGTGCCTTGGGCGGTCCCTTTTTCCCGGGCTCGGGTATTCTCGCCCCATGAAAGCGACTTCGATCCCCGTTTATCGTGTGTCACGCGCCACTGCCCGGGTTCTTGGGCAAGGGCACCCCTGGATCTTGCCCGACGGGGAAAGTGACGATCCCTCGGATTGGCCCCCAGGCACCCGGGTCGAGGTGGTGGGCCCGGGCGAGCAGCGCCTGGGCCTCGCGCGGGTGGAGGGCGCTGGGCCGATTGCCGCGCGCATATGGGCCCGGGCCGGGGTCGAGACCCTGGATGATGCGGAAGAGGTCTCGCTCCGGGTGAAACGGGCGGTGGCCCATCGCCGGGGCCTGGCGAGGCGGGGAACGAGCCTTCGAAGTCTCGAGGGCCGTCCGTATACCGATGCCCTGCGGCTCATTCACGGCGAAGCCGATGGGCTGCCCGGGCTTTGCGTCGACCGCTTGGGAGGCGTGCTTCGGGTGCTGGTCAGCGGCCGGGCCTGCCAGGGCCTGGTGGGCCCGGTGATCGAGGCCCTGGAGGCCGCGGAATGGCCCGGGGGGCCGGGCCGGGTCATCGAGGTGCTTCATCTTCCCAGCGCCGAGCGTCCGCCGGGCCCTTTGGTGGCCTGGCGCACGGCGCCGGAGCCGGATTGGCTGGCCGAAAACCTCGATCCTCGGGGCCGTCTCCGGGTGCATGAAAGAGGGCTGCGCTTCCAGGTGGATCCGGGTCTCGGCGACCCGCGCCGGCCCCGGCCGGGGACGGGGCTCTTTCTCGACCAGCGCGAGAACCGGGAGACTCTGGCGAGCGCCGCCCCAGGAGGTGACTGGCTGAACCTCTTCGCCCACACCGGCGCGTTCAGCGTGGCTCTTCTGGCCGCGGGCGCCCGGCGCGTGACGAGTGTGGATCTCTCGGGCCCTTACCTGGCCTGGCTCGGCGATCATCTCGCGCTCAACGCCGAGTTCGGGGTCGAGGCGGAGCGGCACCAGGCGGTGCGCCACGACGGCCGTCGTTATCTGGCCAGCCTGAATCGCCGCGAACGTTTCGATGGAATCGTGCTCGACCCACCGACCGCCGCCGCCGCCGGGCGTCGTTTCTGGTCGGTCCAACAGGACCTCGAACCCCTGGTCGTCGAGGCCTTGGGTCGCTTAAAGCCGGGAGGGCGCTTGCTCGTCTGCCGCAACTGGCGCCGAGCCCGAGGGTCGCTCTCCGACCTCGTTCAGGCGGCGGCTGGGCGCGCGGGGGCTCGCTTGGACACGATCGAGGACGCCGGGCCCGGCCCCGATTTTCCGCGTCGAAGAGCCTTCCCCGAAGGCGATTCGTTCCGGGGGGTTATTGTGCGACGACGCTGAGTCCGCTCGCCGGGGTTCGCGGTTACTCGGCGCTGGGCGCCGTGCTCACGGGCCAGACCATCGCGTCGAGTTTCTCGCGCAGCGACGCGTTGATGGGGTTGGACGAGCCGTCGAGGTTCAGCGCTGCCTGGGCGATTTGGGCAGCCATGGCCGGGTTGCCCGCCGCCAATTCTCGCTCGGCGTGGCTGAGCATCAGGGGGCCGGCCACGTCGAAGTTGATCCGTCGGTCGGCCTGCTCCTGGACGATCAGAATTTGGACGAGTTCGGCGGACTGATCCTGGGAGCCCTCGGCATCGAGAGCCTGGGCGAGGACCGTGATATTCACCAGCGAGGTTTTGACGCGCACGTCGTGATCCTCGAGGGTGGCGGTTTGGGAGAGGGCGGAGACGAAGGCGCTCTTCGCCGTGGGATAATCACCCGCGAGCATGGCATCCCGGCCGCGGGCCGAGAGTTCGGCCCAGCTGTAGGGGCTGTCGGCCCCGGGCTCGAATTGCGCGGTGGCGGGCTCTGGCGCCGTCCATTCGGTGGGCGCCGGGGCCGGCTGCGCCGGGGCGGCGCTCGCCGGGGCGGCGCTCTTGTCCTTGGGAAAGCTGAGACTGTCGGCGGAAAGACCGCCGCCGTTGCAGCCGAGCCCCAAGACCCCCAATGCGACGAGGAGGGCGGCCAAGCCAAGCGCGTACTGAATCCGAGAATCAATCATGCCGTGAATGTACCCCGAAGTTGGGTGCATGCCTCGTCTATCGCCAAGTTTGCTTTATCGATGGCCGCTCCCATGCCGAAGAAGCCGTGGAAGACGCCGTCATAGCGGGTCAGTCGAGTTTTGATCCCCGCGCTTTCGAGGCGCCGGGCATAGGCCTCGCCCTCGTCGCGCAGTGGGTCGAATTCGGCGGTGAGCACCGTCGCCGGGGGCAATCCGGCGAGGACGGCGGCGCGCAGAGGGGACGCGAGTTCGTCGCCACCCTGGGCGGGGTCGGCCAGGTAATGGTTCCAGAACCATTCCATGATGGGGAGGGTCAGCATATAACCGTCGGCGTTCTCGCGGTACGAATCCGTTTCGAAGGCGTAGTCCGTGACGGGGTAGACGAGGAGCTGGTGGCAGAGGGTGGGCCCCTGTCGATCCCGGCACATCAGGGTCACCGCCGCCGCCAGGTTCCCCCCGGCGCTGTCCCCTCCGACGGCGATGCGTTGGGGGTCGGCGCCGATTTCCGCCGCGTTCTGGGCGACCCAAACCGTCGCGGCGTAGCAGTCCTCGGGGGCCGCCGGGAAGGGGTGCTCAGGGGCCAGACGGTAATCGACCGAGACCACCATGCAGTGGGCTCCCCGGGCGAGTTCCCGGCAGGTCCCGTCGTGGGTGTCGATGCTCCCGATCACGAAACCGCCGCCGTGAAAGTAGAGTAGAACGGGCAACCCGGGCTCTTCCTCGGCGGGGGCGGGAGCGTAGATTCGCACGGGGATCTCGCCCTCGGGCCCGGGGATCGTGCGGTTCTCAACCCGCGCCACGGGGGTCGACGCGTCGGGAATGTTCATCTGATCGAAGAATTCGCGCGCCTGGGCCGCGCTTCCTTCAAGATCGAAACCGGGGGCCGAGTTGATGAGATCGAGGATTTGCTTGGCTTGGGGATCGAGAGGCATGGCGGACTCCTTAAGGTCGTGGGGCTTCGAGGCCTCGCGCTTGATTCTGCCCGGGTGAGTTTACCCCAGGCTATGAAATCATCGAGAGCCACTTCCACGCCAAGGGCGCTAGTCTCGTCGGGGAATCAGCGCGCATTCGCGCAGGAGGGGCCGATGAAAGGGCATCGAAGCGGGCTTCGTGTTTTTCTGGCCACCGGGTTGCTGATCGGAGGGGTGCTCGGCCCCGGCTGGCCGGCGTCCAGCGAAGAGGGAGGCTCGCCCTCGCCAGGGGCCAATCCCTCCGCCGCCGGGCTGGCCGTCGTCGACGCGTGGACGGAGCAGAACATGGAGGGCTTGGTCGCGCTGTATCGCGATTTGCATGCCCACCCGGAGCTCTCGCTCCAGGAGACCCGGACGGCCGCCCGGGTTGCCGAGGCCTTCCAGCAGGCGGGCTACCGCGTCACCGCCGAAGTCGGGGGGACGGGGGTGGTGGCTGTGCTGGAGAACGGTCCGGGGCCCACTCTGATGATTCGGGGCGATATGGATGCGCTGCCCGTGAGCGAGGCGAGCGGCCTCGCATACGCCAGTGAAGTGACCGCGCTGCTCCCGGACGGCCGCACGACCGGGGTCATGCACGCGTGTGGGCACGACGTGCACACCGCCAACCTGGTCGCGACCGCCCAACTCCTCGCCCAGGCCCAGGATCTCTGGAGCGGAACCCTGATGTTGGTGGCGCAACCCGCCGAGGAGGTCGGCCAGGGGGCCCGGGACATGATGGCGGCGGGACTCTTCGAGGATTTTCCCCGTCCCGATTACACCCTGGCGCTGCACGTGGACTCGGACCTCGCGGCGGGCAGCGTGGGCTACACCCCGGGCTTTGCTTTTGCGAACGTCGATTCCGTGGACGTGACCTTCTTCGGGCTCGGCGGCCACGGCGCGCGGCCCCACACGGCCATCGACCCGATCGTGACGGCCGCCTCCTTCGTCGGATCTTTGCAGACCCTGGTGAGTCGTCGGCTCGACCCCCAGAAGCCGGGGGTGGTGACCGTGGGCTCGATCCACGCGGGCACCAAGCACAACGTGATTCCCAACGAGGCGAAGCTTCAGCTGACCGTGCGATCGTATAGCGACGAGACCCGGGATGAACTTCTTGAGGGCATCGCTCAGATCGCGGCGGATACGTGTCGCGTCTTCCAGTGCCCGCGCCCGCCCGGGGTAACGGTACGCGAGGAGTACACCCCGGCGCTCTACAACGATCCGGCCTTTACGGCCCGGGCGGTCGCGCTCTTCGAGAACGTCTTCGGGGCCGAGCAGGTCTTCGAGATGCCCCCGACCATGGGAGGCGAGGATTTCGGTCGCTACGCCCGTGCGCTGACGGTGCCCGGCCTGATGTTCCGGGTGGGGGCCCAGGACCCGGAGCGCTTCGCGGCCAGCCGAGAGCCGGGGGCCGTTCCGCTGCCCGGCGTTCATTCGAGCGGCTTCGCGCCGGCCGCCGAGGCGACCCTGGAGACGGCGATCCGCGCCATGGGCCTGTTGGCTCTCGATCTCTTGGCGGGTGAGCTGCAGCCCGAGAGCGCAAACTCGCCCTGAGCCCGGGCGGGGTTCAGGGGAGCAGGGCCAGAATTTCTTCGGGTTCGGGGAAACGCCCGGTCGCTTGCTTGGAGAAGAGCAGGCGCTCATCGCAGACGACGTCGAAGATGCCGCCTGAGCCCCGGATAAGCTGGGCTTCTTCGCCGGTGGCTTCGAGCAGGGAGGCGGCCAAACTGGTCGCCTGGGGCGCAAAATTTCAGCTTACGCAGTAGGTGATGGCGATCTTCATGGGGCCTCCTGGCCCGGACTCCGCGTCCGGTCAGGGGAAGTGTGGCCCAGGCCTTCGCCGATCCGCAAGGGCGGCGTGGCGTAATTCGCAAGGGCGGCGTGGCGTAATCCGCAAGGGCGGCGTGGCGGCGCCCGGAAGTTTAGACTCGCTCCATGCTTGAGGCCTTCGACGAAAGCGCGTTCAGCCACGACGGTGTGACCCGGCGGGTTTTCTACGCGGGCAGCGGCCCCGGGGTGGTGATCATGCACGAGGTCCCGGGCCTCTACCCCGCGATGGCGGAATTCGCCGAGCGGGTCGTGGCGGCGGGGTTCCGGGTGGCGTTGCCCGAGCTCTTCGGGACCACCGGCCGCCCGGTCTCCGCCGGGTACGCCCTGGGCCAGATCGCCCGGGCCTGTATCAGCCGGGAGTTCCACGTTCTCGCGGCTCGGGGTTCGAGCCCCATCACGACTTGGCTGCGGGCCCTGTGCCGGGAGTTCCACGCCGAGTGCGGCGGGCCGGGAGTCGGGGCCATCGGAATGTGTTTGACGGGAAATTTCGCTTTGTCCCTGATGGTGGATCCGTGGGTGATGGCGCCCGTGCTCTCTCAGCCCTCCCTGCCTTTTCCTCTGGGCGCTGAGCGCCGGCGCGGGCTGCATCTGTCCGACAGCGATCTCGAGGTGGTCCGCCGCCGGGCCTGCGACGAGGGGGTGGGTGTGCTGGGCATGCGCTTTACCCAAGATCCCATGTCGCCCCCCGAGCGCTTCGAGCGCTTGCGCGAGGAACTCGGCGATGGTTTTGAGGGGATCGAAATCGATTCGGGTCCGGGCAATCCCCACGGCATTGCCCGGAGCGCGCACAGCGTGGTGACCAACGATCTGATCGACGAGGCCGGGCATCCGACGCGCCAAGCCCTCGACCGGGTGCTGGAATTTTTCGGCGAGCGATTGCGGCCCGAGTAGCGAGGCTTAGAGGCGTTCGAAGAGCGCCAGGGTTTCGACGTGCTCGCCGTGGGGGAAGAACGCGTAGGCGTCGAGACCACGCAGTCGGAGTTTTCCTCCGGCGATCAGCGCTCGGGCCTCCCGGAGCAGGGCGGGAAGCCCGCAGCTCACGTACGCGAGGCGCGCCGGGGGGCCAGCGGCGAGGGCCCCCACGAGTTCGTCGCCGAGGCCGCGCCGGGGAGGATCGACGATGACGGCGTCGCAGCGCCCGAGCAGCCCGCGAAGTTCGGCCGCCCGGGCCGCATCGCCGGGATGAACGTGGGCCCGGCTGCGCATTTCCGCGTCGCAGCCCGCCAGGGAGAGGTTTAGACCGCGCAGGGAATCCTCGCCTCGTTCGTTGAAATGCACCTCGGCGCCTCGGGCCAATACGGGCAGGCCCAGGGCGCCGCAGCCGGCGTAGAGATCCGCCACCAAGGGCGCTTTGTCCGGGCCGGGGGATGCCCCGTCGAGGGCGAAGTCCGCGACGCGTTGGGCCAGAACATCGGCGAGGTCGAGGTTCGCCTGGCCAAAGGCGCCGGGGGGAAAGTGGACCTCGACTCCGGCCATCGTCTCACAGACGGTTTCGGGCCCGGAGAGGTGCGCCCAATCCGGGCCGAGGATGCTGTTGGTCTGGGCCGGCTGGCCATTCCACCAGAGGCTGTGGAGCTGGTCGCCCAAGATTTCCGCCAAGCGAGCGGCCGCGGGCTCGAAAGGCTCGGGGGAGTGCGCGTTGCAGACCACCACGACCTGGGCGCGGTCGTGCGTGCGCTCGACGACGACCTGGAGGTAGCGCACGAGCCCTGTGTGATGTTCCTCCCGGTAGGGAGGCGTCCCCGTTTCGCGAAGCGCCTGCTTGAGCGCGGCGACAACGCGGTTGATCCCGGGGTGATGAACCACGCAGCGGGGGATGTCGACGATGCTGTGGCTCCCCGGCGCGAAGAGTCCGATCTTGGGTGAGCGCGCGCGGCCGCGCACCGCCAAGCGGGCTCGGCGGCGCCAATCGAGGGGAGCGCCCTCATGAACCGGGGGCGGGGGGAGGGCGCTCTCGGCCGCCAGTTCCTTGAGTTGGGCGAAGGCCGCGGGGTCGATTCCGCCCTGGCCGAGCCGGGGGCAACCGGGGCAGGCGGGCCGATGGGAGCATTCGATCAAGGGAGACCTTTCCGCGATAGGCCCGAAGCGTTCGCCGCCTGGCCGCCCAGGGGTCCGCGTCGATCCGTGGGATCGCCTAGTATGACATTTTAGCCGCCGGGAAGTGCAGCCACATGAAGCCAGCCAAAACTCCTGAGAGCCCCGGGGCGAGTTCGGATTCGGGCGCCTTCCTCCCCACCTCTCGGGCCGAGATGGAGGCGCGGGGCTGGGAACAGGCGGATGTCGTTTTCGTCTCCGGCGACGCCTACGTCGACCACCCCTCGTTTGCTGCGGCCCTGCTCGGCCGCTGGCTCGAGACCCACGGTTTCCGGGTGGCGATCCTGGCGCAGCCCGATTGGCAGAGCGCCGAGGCCTGGCGCGCCCTCGGCCCTCCGCGCCTCTTCTATGCCGTGAGCGCGGGCAATATGGATTCGATGATCAATCACTACACGGCCAACCGGAAGCGCCGGGGCGCCGATGCCTACTCGCCCGGGGGCCGCATCGACCTGCGCCCGGATCGCGCCTCGGTGGTCTATACCCAGCGCTGTCGGGAGGCCTTCAAGGGGGTGCCCGTGGTCGTCGGCGGCGTCGAGGCCTCCCTGCGCCGGGTGGCCCACTACGATTATTGGTCGGACAAGGTGCGGCCGAGCCACCTCGTGAACTCCAAGGCCGATCTGCTCGCCTTTGGCATGGGAGAGCACACGATCCTCGAAATCGCACGCCGCCTCGATGCCGGCGAGGAAGTGAGCGCCCTGCGTGATCTGCGGGGCGTTGCCTACCTGCTCGGCGCCAAGGCCGAACTCCCCGAGCACGGCTTTGGCGACGCACCGAGGGGGGACGTGGTTCTGCCGGGTTACGAAGAGGTCCTCACCGATAAACGCGCCTTCGCCGTGGCCACCCGGCAGGTGCACCAGGAGACAAACCCAGGCAATGCCCGGCGCCTGATCCAGGCCCACGGCGACCGGCGCGTGGTGATCAATCCCCCGGCGCTCCCCGTGGAGACGGCGGAGCTCGATCGCCTCCACGAACTTCCCTATGCCCGGTCGCCGCATCCGAGTTACGAAGAAAAAATTCCGGCCTGGCAGACCATCGCGGACTCGGTGCAGATCATGCGCGGCTGTTTCGGGGGCTGCACGTTCTGCTCGATCACCCTGCATCAGGGCCGCCGCATCCAGAGCCGCAGCGAGGCGTCGGTGCTTCGCGAACTCGAGTCCGTCGCCGCGCGCCCCGGCTTCAAGGGGCACGTGAGCGATATCGGGGGGCCGACGGCGAATATGTATCGCATGCGCTGCAGTCGGCCCGAGATCGAGGCCCGCTGCCGCAGGCTCTCGTGCGTGCACCCCAAGGTCTGCAAGTTGTTGGGCACGGATCACACGCCCCTGCGCGACCTCATGCGCAAGAGCCGAGCGCTGCCCGGGATCAAGAAGGTGAACGTGGCTTCGGGGATTCGCATGGACCTGGCCGCCGAGGACCCCGCCTACCTCGAGGAACTCGCGACCCACCATGTCGGGGGGCACCTCAAGGTGGCCCCGGAACACGCCAGCGAAAAGGTGCTGAAAAAGATGAAGAAGCCCGGGGGCGATAGCTTCGAGCGCTTCGCCGCGGGCTTTGCCGAGGCCTCGAAACGCGCGGGCAAGGAGCAGTACCTCGTGCCCTATTTCATCGCGAGTCATCCGGGCTCGGGGCTCGACGAGATGATCGAACTCGCGCTCTATTTGAAGAAGAACGGCTATCGGCCGCGGCAGGTCCAGGACTTTATCCCCGCCCCGATGGATCTGGCCACCTGTATGTATTACACGGGCCTCGATCCCGAGACCCTTGAGCCCGTGGAGAGCGCGCGCACGGCGAGCGAGCGCGGCCTCCAGCGCGCGCTGCTCCAATACTGGGAGCCGCGCAATCACGCCCTGGTCAAGCGGGCCCTCGAACGCGCCGGGCGTCGTGATCTGATCGGCGATGGCCCGGGCTGCCTGATCCCGTCCCGAGCCCCGGCATTTCGAGATTCGGGGCCGGGGCCGGCGGCGCCTTCGGGGGCTGGGTCTTCACGCGGCAGCGAGCCCGGCTACCGCGGTCCCGCCCGGCGCCGGGGCAGCGGCCCGGCTTCCCGGGATTAGCGGGCGCTGGCTCTCTCGGCTCCAGGGCGTGGAGAGAGAAGTCGCCCGGCAGGGCTGCAGCATTGCACCGGGAAAGAGTGGGCAGGGCCGAGCACAGTGGGTCGAATATCTCGGCGAGCGGTCCGTTTTTGGTTGGAATCCCGACTCTCTCTGTCATAACAGTCTTGTGAACCGACGTTGATCCCCCTCCTCGGGCGTGGACCTGCCGGGGGAGGACTCGCTGCCTTAAATGCCTTTTCGTGGTTTCGTGGAACGCAGGCTACCGATGCTGAGGATGAAGAAGTCGCTCAAAATCGCCGTATCGGCTCTGCGTATCGTTCTCTGGCTCCTGGCGATCCCCGGGATGCTGCTGGCGTCGTCTGGCCCCGCCTCGGCCCAGGTGGCCCAGGATCTCCAGATCGAGAGTTTCAGCGTCAGTTATAGCCACGACTTCGCGTACCTCTCGGGCTCGGAAACCGTGTCCATGGACATCGCCCTCGAGACGAGCGTGAACTGCACCAGCACGGGCGGTCCTCTGATTGGCACCATAGACACCCCGCCCGAGTTCTATGCCTCGGTTGAACTGGTCGAAATTAGCCTGGGAAGCGTGGTCGCCCAGTTGCCCGTCGATACGTTCCTGGTCTCGGCCGCTCATGTCTCCGGCCGGCCGCTCGGTGTAATCTTCGGCCCGTGCGGACTTGGCTATATCGCATCGGGCGGTCCCGCCCTGTCCGTCGCCGACCTGACCGGCACCGCGGGCTTTGAGGCCTTCATCGCCACGGCCCGAGCCAGCGGCAATACTGTCCAGGCGTGGATCGAGATCGACAGTACGGCTCTGGTGGTGGAAACCGACGAGGGGAATAATGAGTCGACCGAGCCTACCGTCGTCGACCTCTACCCCCTGAGTGGGACCCTATTCTATGGAGCCATTTCGGTTCCCCTGGATACGGCCAAGCTTTTCGACGGACTGTGCCCAGCGGGCCAGGCCGCGGCGGTGAGTGTCAGCGGGACATGGCAACCCTCCCCGGGCAATCCATGGACCCCCGTCCCCGTGAGCGTTCCCGCTCCGCAGTGCCTGGCGATGCTCCCGAACGGGAATCAATTCGACCTTGAGGCCACGGGTGACACGCAGGCGGCGACGGCCAGTGGAAGCCTGGCGGGCTTTGCGGTCGACGTTTCCAACGTGGTTCTCGGGGTGACCGGGGCGAGACCCGGTCAACTCTCTCTTGAACTGCCTGAAGGTCACACGCATCACGTTGACGACGGCAGTGGCCGCCCCGAGGCTCGGGGGAGGCGACAGATCACCTTCGCGGCGGTCTCCCCGGCGGCGACAAACGATTTTGATCTGCTCCAAGCCGGCGGACTGGCGGGCTTCCTGCATGCCCGTTCAAATCCCTTGTCCTTTGAACTCGTCTCTTTGGACCTGACCACGACCTCCCTCGACGGTAAATTCGCCGGCGCGGTTTATCCCTACAACGTTGCCTTCTCGCCTCGCGACCCGCGCATTCGGACGGGCTTGCAGAGCAATGACCAGCGAATGCGTCTCCCAAGCGCGGGGACCTTCCTCTTCTCCCTCTTGCCCTCCGGCCTTCAGACCAGCGTGGCTTTCGACCCGGGGAATGGGCGTCTCCATTTCCCCGCACTCAAATCGACTTGGAGCCAGTACTCCCTGAATATCATCGACGGCAGGTTGGAAGACGACGCGCCCCTCTCCGCCGAAAACTACGCCTTCATTCAATCCTCGGATTGCCCGGGCTGCAACGAGGATAAATACGGCGTCGGCTTCAATCTCACCGCTTCGCATGCAGCCACGGGCTGGGACGGGGCCAGTGTGGCCCGGGTCTTGGCCCTGGGAGCGAACCCGGAATGGGGCCCCCTCGATCCGGGGACAGGGGCGCAGATTTACACCCGTTTCGGCGATGCCAACCATCCTGCGGTGGTCGAGGTCCCCGGTTTTCATGCCCAGGCGACTGGGGGGGCGGGCGACGTTTCCGTGGCCGAGTATCTGCTGGGCATGCGAGAGGCGGAGTGGACCGGCGCCGCCGTCAATCTCGGGGCACAGCACCTTCTTCCGAGCACCGAGAGCCGAAGCGGGAACCACTTCATGGCCGGGGTCTCGGTGGGCCCCGATGTCTACAGTTCTGGCCCTCTCAATCAGCCCATGGTGGGGACCCTCGGGAGCGACTTGAGCCAGCGTGGGATTCCGGCGGATCCTCAGCCCGGGCTGATGATTGGTTTCGGCGGGGTACTCGCGCCCGACTACCACTCTGTCGTCAACAATCAGGGGGCGAAATATGGGGTGCGCCCGGCGGGGGTCACCGGCGTCTTTAACTCCGACGCGGCTCCCTCGCCGACGGTCTACGGCTACGCGTTGCCCCTCACCCGCTTCGGGATTCGCCAGATCGTCAACGCGATTGACCCCTATAGCTGGATAGACGGCAAGGTCGTGGTGCCCGGAAAGGGCGATTTCGAGATCGTCTTCCAATCCCTGGAACTCGAATGCAGCGGAGATATCGGCCAGGGGCTCGTGGTCAGGGAGACCTGCGGAGACGGGGTGGGCGACGACGTCAACTGCAACGAGACCCTGAGCGCCTGGAATACCCGCATGGAGGAGATTCTCGGCATTGCCTTCGAGGGAAGCGGCGACCAGTGCCAGTCCTCGAACAGGGAACTCGAGGTGGCGAGCGTCGTGGACATCAAGGCCCTGGAGAGCTGGGTTGGGCTGACGGCGACCTGGTCTTCGGCGGGCGACCCATCGAATGAAGCCCTGACCTCGGCCACAGATCAGGTTTGGGATAGTCCCAGTGGAACGACCTCCGGCTTCGCCACGGCGATGTCCGAGGACGTGAGCCTGGATAGCGAGGAAGTGACTCCGGGCAATCACGAGGGTTATTACACTTTCAGGGGGGATGTGGGCGTCCCCTTCTGGGAGGCTCTGGACGCCGAGATGCGCTTTCAGAACGTGGAGAGCACGGGTGAGTTTGTCAGAGCTCAATCCGTTGCCTACGCAGAGGGCTGCGTCTTTCCCGATCACGCGGGCTTGAGCGCTGCCGATCTCTCCCAGGAATTGGAAACGACCTGCACCGTGGACGCCCGCTATCAGTGGGGGGGCACGGGCTGGGAAATGGCTTTTCCCGTCTTCTTCGAGACGGGCCGCTATGAACAGAGCAAGAGCCCGCGTTTCCTGGGCAATACCGTCGAGGGGGATCTGCTGGTCATGCAGGTCGAAGCGGGAACGGATTTCATCACCCCGGAGCAGACCCAGGTCAGCTTTGGGGCGAGCGCCGATTTTGCCCGGCTGCGTGATCTTGCGGCAGTGGTTGACCTTCATGTCGACCTGAATGATCCCGAGAGCATTCAAAAGATCGATTTCTTTCTGAACGATGTGTTCAGCACCCCGTTGAATTACAACGGCGAAGTGGATTGCGGCCCCGTATGCGGGGTTGTCGGGACCCTTCGCCAGCGGCTGGATATTCTCAACTCCGTGGCCGATGCCGGCCTGGATGGATTCATCGAGGATGCCGTGCGCGAGGTGGTTCGCTCGGTCCTCGACGCCGTGCCCGATCTGGATACCGTCATCGTCGCCGTGGATTCGCTCCCCGAGGAGATCACCGGTCGGGTCGTCGATGCCCTCCGCATTCAATTGGTCGCTCTGGTGGAGCCCCTGACCACCGAATTCGAGGGGCGCGTGAACGACCTCTACGCCACGGGCACCGCTTCCCTGGCCCAGGCCGTGGCCGAAGTCAACGCGCTGGGCTCGGTCCAGGATCCGGTGCTGAAGACCAGGCTTGAAGATATTCGCTCGCAGGTCCAAGGCATTCTCTCCGCCCTCGAGGCCGTGGACAACGCCGCTCTGGCTTTCGACCACCAGGGTCTGGCCCAGGCTCAGGCGGCGGTGGCCGAGATTCGCAGCGAGAAGGCCGTGATCGTCGGATCGGCGACCACGGCGATCTCGGCCCTCGAGGTGAGCCTCGGGGGGGCCGTGGAGTTCACGAGTT
>JAPKBZ010000197.1 GCA_028823175.1 Myxococcota bacterium | reverse complement strand
GGCGACACTGTGAGGACGAGGTTCCCCGGCGCGTTGGAGCACATAGGTGAAGACGCCACCCTAACACCAACGGCAATCGCACAAGCCTTTTGGGCGATACACACTCAAGATCCACATGCCTGGACACATGAAATTGACGTGCGCCCTTCTAAAGAATCGAACTGGTAGCCGCGCGACGCTCGTACGCAGATACCCGGACATCTTCAGGAAATGGGCCTTAAAATTCCTATTCTCCCCTCGGCGATTCACTACCCGAGATACTGCTTAACGGATCACAACAATAAGGAGCGAAATCATGAGGATTGGCGTGTTGGCGGGTGCGGGCAACGACTGGCGAACAGCGTTGGAAAAGGTACAGATTGCGGAAACGCTCGGCTACGAGTTGGTCGCTACCGGTGAAGCGTGGGGGCCATCGTCGATACCGTGGATGACGATCCTGGCCACGCAGACAGAACGCATTCAGGTCGGCACGGCTATTCTCAACGTATTCTCGAGAACGCCAGGGGCCATCGCCCAGGAGTTTGCGGCATTAGAGCAGCTATCCAACGGTCGTATGGTTTGCGGGCTGGGCTCTTCCGGGGAACGGGTGATCGAACACTTCCACGGGATCACTTTTGACAAACCCCTACGGCGCATTCGCGAATACGTCGACATCATCAACCTGTTGATCAAGGGTGAGAAACTCGACTACGACGGCGAGATCTTCAAGTTAAGTCGCGGTTTCCAACTAACCTACGATCGTCCTCGCGATCACGTACCGATATACATCGCCGCAATTACGCCCAAGTCGATCCGTCAAACCGGGGAGATCGCCGACGGAATCTACCCAATCCACTGGCCAAAGCAGAAGTTTGAAACACTGCGAGAGGACTTGGCGGCAGGTGCAGCCATCTCCGGGCGTACAGGTCACGATATCACCATCGCGCCGTTCACCGATTGCTATGTACTCGGTGAAGGCAACGATGAAGCTTTATGGCAGCAGGCGCGAAAAGCTCTGTTTCACTATGTCAATCGGATGGGCGACTTCTACTGGAACATGCTGGTGGACAACGGCTACGAGGCCGAGGTCGCGGCGTCTCGCGCGGCCTGGAAGAATGACCGTGATATGGCTGGTGCCTTAGAAGCGATTTCCGAACAGATGGTCCGAGACATCCATGTGATCGGACCGATTGAATCGGTCGCAGAACAGCTGGCTGAACGGTCATCACTGGGCGCGGACCTACAGATGGTACAAATGCCGGCAGGCAGTCCCGCTGATGCAGGAAAGCGCCTCGAAGCGTTGCTTGGTTAGTCCAGCGAACACCTGGCACGCAAATTGAGGATTAGGATGAGCATGGGTCCGCGGTACACCCTGTGCGTTGGCACCCCCAGGGGCGGTTCGATCCACCTGCAAGCGCGAAGTTCTCAAAGAGAGTCGAAGAGGAGGAAACGTTGTCTATCACCAAGGGCTACGAACTGATTCATCCCGACTATTACGGCGAGCATGGTCCGCCATACGCGATCTGGGATCGTCTGCGCGCGGAGTCGCCTATCCACGCATGCGAAGTCGAGAATATCGAGCCGTTTTGGGCCGTGACGCGTCAGGAAGACATCAAGTACATCTCGAGTACCCCCGAGCTCTTCATCAGCAGGCCCGGCATCACCCTCCTGCCGACGGACCGGGTGATCAACGAGGAAGACGGAATCGATGCCATGAAGTTGGTGATCAGCACCGACCCGCCCGTACACCGCGATCTGCGTAAGGTGGCGAGCCCCTCTTTTACACCCCGCGCTGTGAAATCAATGCGTGAGGTGATCTACAAGAGTGCAAAGCAATTGGTCGACGAGTTGGCGGCGGACGGCGGCGAAGGCGAAACCGATCTGGCGATGGGCGTCGCGGTCAGCCATTCCCTGCGCATTCTTGCCAAGGCCACCGGCGTTCCCCAGGAAAAAGAGGCCCAGATCCTCAATCTCTCGAATCGGCTGTCCGCACCAGACGATCTCGAACTCGGTGGCGGACAGAACAGCGAGGACGACCGCGCCAAACTCGGGCAGGAGTTCGTCGAGCTCTTCTTGCCTATCGTCGAAGACCGTCGCAAGAACCCGACCGATGACCTGGCCAGCGTGATCGCCAATGCCAAAGTCAATGGCGAGCCAATGGGACTGATGGAGACCCTCGGCTACTACCTGGTCGTATTCAGCGCAGGTCACGACACAACGAAGAACTCGCTTGCCGGTGGTTTCTGGCAGCTGATCAAGAACTCGGCTGAATTCTCGAAGGTCCAAAAGGATCTCTCACGAGCGCCAGACGCAGTCGAGGAAATGATCCGCTGGTCATCAGCGGTGAACTACATGAAGCGCACCGTGGCCCAGGACACCGAGGTTGCCGGCCAGAAGCTTCGCGAAGGCGAGAGCCTGGCAATGTTCTATGGATCCGCCAATCGCGACGAGAGTGTCTTCGAGGATCCCTACACCTTCAACATCGACCGCAGCCCGAATCGACACGTCGCGTTCGGTCACGGTGAGCACTTCTGCATGGGGACGCACTTCGCAAGGCAGAGTATGCGTGCGATCGTCGAGGAGTTTGCCGGACGAGTCGAACACTGGGAGCTCGCGGGCGAACCGGAGTGGATTAGCGCGAGCTTTGTGGTTGGTTTGAAGCACTTGCCCGTGCGGTACAAGATTCGCGCGAGCTGA
>JAPKBZ010000094.1 GCA_028823175.1 Myxococcota bacterium | reverse complement strand
GAGGGCGCGGCTCTTATAAAGAGAGCGCGGATCTTATGAGGCAGGGGGCGCGGATTCTTCTTTTTCCGAGGACGGTGCTGTTTCCTTCGTCGGGATCTCCTCGAGACCGACCTCTTCCAGGGCCCCAGCGCTCTGGGGCGAGGGCTGGCCCGGGGCCGCCGGCGAACTCTCGGCTTGGTCCGCAGCGAGAGCGGCAGCGTCAAAGAGTTGGCTCTCGGACTGCTGGGTGCCCAAGTAGGCGAGGGAGAGACTGGTCATCATGAAGAGGATCGCACTCCCCGTGGTCAGCTTGGTCAGGAAGTTACCCGCTCCTCGGCTGCCAAAGACGGTGTTGGCTCCGCCTCCGCCGAGCGCGGCTCCGAGATCGGCCCCCTTGCCGCGTTGAAGCAAGACGACGGTGATCAAAACAAAGCAGACCATGAAATGCAGGACGAGGAGCATGTTGGTCATGGTGAAGTGTTCTCCAGCTGAATGTTGGCGAGAATGGTCTCAAGAGTCCGGGCGTCGAGGGCGGCGCTACCGATCAGGGCCCCGTCGATATCCGGTTGGTTCATCAGGCTTCGGATGCTGTCGGGTCCTACGGATCCGCCGTACTGAAGGCGCACCCGATCGGCTCCCTCTCCAAGAATTTTATTCAGGCATACCCGGAGGAAGGCCTGTACCTCCTGAGCCTGCTCGGGCGTAGCTGTTACCCCGGTTCCAATGGCCCAGATCGGCTCGTAGGCTACCACCACTTCGCCCGCAGTGGGAGTGCTCATTGCTGGAAGGCTGGCCGCGAGTTGTTCGGCGACGATTTTCTCGGTCTGCCCGGCTTCTCGTTGAGCCTGGGTCTCCCCGACGCAGATAATGGGGCGCAAACCCTCCTTCAGGAGCGCCGCGGCCTTCGCCGCGACGTCCGCGCTGGTTTCTCCGTGTTGTGCCCGGCGCTCGCTATGGCCGACGATGCAGTAGCGACAGCCGAGATCCTTCAGCATCGAGACCGATACCTCGCCCGTGAAGGCTCCTTCGGCCATGCTGGAAACGTTCTGGCCCGCCAGCGCCACAGGGCTGCCGGTGAGGACTCCGGCCAGCGTCTCCAGGGCGGTGAAGGGGGGGGCAATGGCGAGTTCGATTTCGCCCGTCGGTGCGGTCGCGAGGGCGGCCAGGAGGGTTTCGGCGTATTCCCGAGCCTCGGCCCGACTCTTGTGCATCTTCCAGTTGGCGACGATCAGGGGTCTGCGCATTACCGCTCCAAGGCCTCGACGCCCGGCAGGCTGAGGCCCTGGACGAATTCGAGGGAGGCTCCTCCCCCGGTAGAGAGGTGGTCGATTCGATTTCCGAGGCCGAGTTGATTGACCGCTGCCAGGGAGTCGCCTCCGCCGACGACCGTTGTGGCCGAGGAGTTCGCGACCGCTCGAGCGATGGTTTCGGTCCCCTCGGCGAAGGCCGAGACCTCGAAGATTCCCATCGGCCCGTTCCACAGGAGGGTCCTGGCTTCGGTCACCTCCTGAGCGTAGCGGTTCGCGGTTTCGGGGCCGATGTCGACGCCCATCCAGCCGTCGGGAATCGATTCGACGACGCGAGATTCGGTCGAGCCATCCAGGCTCTGACTGATCCGGTGATCCGAGGGGAGGAGCAGTCGGCACTCTCCCGCCTCGGCGCTCTCCATGAGCGCCCGTGCATCGCCGAGTCGCTCGTCTTCCACCAGGGATTCGCCAACACTCTTCCCCTGGGCCGCCAAGAACGTGTAGGCCATGGCTCCGCCGACGGCGAGGACGTCGGCGCGCTTCGCCAGGTTCTGGAGGACGCCAAGCTTGTCCGAAACCTTGGCCCCACCCAGCAGGCAGAGCAGGGGTCGCTCGGGCTCGAGAATCTGGCTGAGATGGCTGAGTTCGTCGAGCATCAGGTCGCCGGCGGCGGCGGCCTCGACCCCGGCCACCATGCCGCTCGTCGAGGCGTGGGCACGATGAGCGGTGCCAAAGGCATCGTTGATGTAGAGATCGGCCAACTCGGCCAGGGCCCCTGCGAAGTCGGGATCGTTCTCGGTTTCTCCGGGATGAAAACGCAGATTTTCCAGCAGCAGGACTTCGCCGTTACCCAATCGTTCGACCGCCCGCTGGACGTCCTCGCCCACGCAGTCTGAAACGAACGAGACCCGCAAGTCTGTCAGCGATGCCAGGGCGGGAGCGATGGGAGCGAGGGAGAGGGTCGAGACCCGCTTTCCCTTGGGCCGACCGAGATGGGAAGCCAGGATGACCTTGGCTCCGGCCGCGCACAGTCGCTGAATACTGCCCGCCGAAGCACGGAGTCGCGTGTCATCGACGATTCTGCCGCCGTCCAGGGGAACGTTGAGGTCCGCGCGAACGAATACCCGCCGCCCGCGCAGTGGGGCGACCCCGGGCTCATCGGGGGACAGCCAGTCATCGAGAGTCTTCAACTTTATGCCGGGCCTTTTCTCAGAGGTTCGCTCGTCGGGCCGGTCCCCCGGGCGGAGGCCGGCGAGGCGACGACGCGGCAGTCTACCGGCCGGCCAACCCTGAGACAATCATTGGTTTTTGGGAACGGTCACCCGGGCAGCGTGGGGTCGCTACACTCGCGCTCCGGGGGTAGCAGGTGGCACGGAGCGGATGGAAAATCGCCCAGGGGTGGCGGGTTGTGCTGCCGAGACGCTTCCGGTGGCTCTCCGGCCTGACCCCCTCGAGGGGCCTGGCAGCCGTCACGCTGCTCGCGGGCTTGATCTGGCTCGGGGCCCATGCGGCGGATCGGGTGGCGGTGGTGCAGGCGGCCTTTCCGCTCGAATCGGGCCGGCGGGCCGTTGAGGGGCTGGGGGCGCCGGTCTCGATCCTTCGCGATGCCAGGGGGATTCCCCACATCGAAGTCGCGGTCGACCTCGAAGCCTGGTGCGGGCTCGGCTTTGTCCACGCCCAGGACCGATTGTCCCAGATGCTCTGGCTGCGCCGGGTCGCCCGAGGCCGGACTGCGGAGATCGTGGGCGAGTCGGGGCTGCCCGCCGACCGGCTCGCGCGCACCCTCGGAATCGGTCGCCTGGCCGACCGCCAGATTGGGGCCGTCGCGCCAGCGGCGCTGGAAATTTTGACGGCCTACGCCGCCGGGGTGAACGATCAGATCGAGGGCGTGCGGAGCGGGCGGCTCGCGGGGCCCGTCACCCTCAAAGGGGAGATTTCGACGATAGAGGACTGGTCTCCAGCGGATTCTCTGGCGCTGGTGAAACTCATCGCTTGGAGCAGCAGCAACGGATTGCAGACGGGTTTGGTGCTCGACGAGTTGATTCGCGTCTTGGGAGGGCGATTGGCCGCTCCCTTTCGGCCCGGCGGCGAGCAGGGGGCGGTGGGGCGTTCGGGTGGCCCCACCCTCGGCGTGCCTGTGCCCCGAGCTCGCCCTTTCGAGGATTTTCCGGAGGCGGCCTCGGGTCCCTCTTTGGGGGGTTCGGTGCGGGTCGGTGGAGGCACCGCCTGGGTGCTGGGGGGGCGCTACACGAAGAACGGGCTGCCCCTGGTGCTGGCGGATTTTCAGCTGCCCGCGACGGCCCCCGCTCTGGTCTACGAGGCGCATCTGCGCGGCCCCGAACTGGGAGTCGCGGGCGCGACGATTCCGGGGATTCCCATTTTCTGGGCGGGTCGAAATTCGACGCTCGCTTGGGCGGCGGTTTTCGCTGGAGCCGTCACCGTCGATCTCTACATGGAGACCGTTCGCGAAACCACTTCACGCTACCACGACGGATCGCGTTGGATGCCCCTCGAGATCCGTCGTGAGGTGATCCGGGTGCGCGGGGTTGCGGGCATCCGCGAAGAGGAGCTCGAGATCCGCTCCACCCGTCATGGCCCTCTGGTGAATTCGCTTCTCCTCTCGGGAGCGGACTCGGAGCTGGCCAGGACGGCGAGCGGCATTCCGCCTTCGCCCCTCGCGGTGGCCTGGACGGGTGCAGTGGCCGGAGACGATTTCTCCGGCCTGCTCGGTCTGGCTGGCGCCACGGGCTCGGATCAGCTGCGCGCGTCCCTGGCCGAGCACCACTCACCCGTGGTGGCCGTGGTCTACTCGGACAGCGAGGGAGATGCGGGAATTCAGCTGGCCGGCTGGTTGCCCGGGCGGGCTCTGCCCTCGGGGTTGGTTCCTGTTCCCGCCCGGATGAAGATCTACGACTGGCGCGAGCGGATTCCCTATTCGGATCTGCCGGCGGTGCGGTTGGATGCATCGGCTTCGGCAGACCAGCAGGGAGGGCGGAGCTGGGCGGTCTTTTCCGATGGCAAGATTGGAGGCGGTCTGAAGGACGCGGGCATCGAGTGGCTCTGGCGCCCAGGTGAGCGGCAGAGTCGCCTGGATCAACGTCTTGTTGAGCTCACCGGGGCAGGGGGAGCCCCATCACCGAGTTCGGGTGAACAGCGCCTCGACCTGGACGAAGCCGCGGCCCTGCAAGTCGACGTGGGGCTTCGGGATGCCGACGAGGTGGTTCCGGCGCTTCTGCGCCTGGCTCGCCTCGGGGCGCCCCTGACCGAGGATGCCCAGGAAATTGCTTCGCTGCTCTCGCGCTGGGACGGCAACTTGTCCGCGGACAGCCCGGGGGCCGCCGCCTATTCGATCTTGAATAGGCATCTCTTCCCGGCGCTCTTCGAAGAATCGTTCGGGGCTTCTCTCCTCGGCCGCTACCTGGCACTGCCAGGGGTCCGGCCTTCGATGGTGGTCGGCCGAGTCCTGTTGGCGGCGGATCGCGATCCCGGGGCCTCGGGGTGGGCCGAACGGGACAGGGTGGTCAAAGCTTTGCGCGCCAGCCTCCGCCGTACTTGGATCACCCTCGTCCGTCGGCTGGGGCCGAACCGCCGGGAGTGGTCCTGGGGCAGGCTTCAAGTCCTGGCTTTTCAACCCGTTCCGGCAGGAGCGGACGCCTTTTCCGGGGGACAGAGGCTCGAGGGGTTCGGGGTGGGGGGCGATCGAAATACTCTGGCTACGGCCCAGTCGGTCGGTCTGGACTTCGACGTCGAGAGCGCGTCGCTCTATCGCCTGGCCGTCGATTTGGCCAAGCCCGATGGCCTGCGGACCGCCCTAGCCCCTGGCCAGTCCGAGCACCCCGCCCACCCGCACCGGGACGACGGAATCCCGGCGTGGTGGCGGGGAGGAGCGGGGCCGCTCCCCATCGACCGGCTCCAGATCGAAGAGGAGAGTGCCCCCCCTCTGCTCCTCGAGCCGTCTCGATGAAGGGCGCCACGGGGGAGCCGATGGTTCTTTATGCCGAGGTGCCGAATTTTTACGCCGAGGTTGAGAAGCGGGCGGCGCCAGCCTTGAGCGACCGACCCTTTCTGGTGGGTGGAGACCCCGCCAAGCGAGGGAAGGTCCAGTCGGCCACCCCCGACGCCCTCCGCCTGGGCGTGGAGGAAGGCATGGCGATGGAGGTGGCGCTTCGCCTCTGCCCTCGCGCCGTGCGGGTTCCCACCAACATGCAGCGCTACCGGGAGGCATCGGGTGCGTTGGTCACCCTCCTGACCCAAGTCTTCGAAGAGGTCGAGACGCGCCAACTTGGAACGGTCTTCGCCGAGCTGCATGGCCGACCTTCCGTTCTCGCCGGGGTGCTCGAGGAGCTCGTTCCGCGTACCGCCGAGGAACTCTTTCTGCCCTTGCGAGTGGGGGCTGCCCCGTCGAAAAATCTGGCCCGGCTGGCCGCCGATTCGGTGGGAAGCCAGGGGGTTCGCTGGCTTTCCGGTGCCGAGGTTCCGGAGTTTCTGGCCCCTCTACCCGTGGCCTGCCTGCCCCGGGTGGGCAAGAAAACCGAGCAGCGGCTCGCCGAAATGGGGGCGTCCACGGTGGCTCAGGTGCTCGCGCTGGGGGCGGGGGTGCTCGGCCGGGAGTTCGGAAACCATGGCTTGGCGATTTTGGAGGCCGCCGAGGGACGGGATCGAAGTCCGGTCAGGGTTGCCGCCCAGCCGCGCTCCATGGCGAAGGGGGTGACCTTCGCCGAACCCACCCGGGAAGCGGCAGTCGTGAGCGAGGCGCTGGAGAGCTTGGCCTCGGCCCTGGCGTCGGGGCTCGAGCGACGGGGGCTGAGGGCCGCTCGCCTGGCGATTCGCCTCGTGCGTGAAGACGGCAGCGTGATTACCCGGTCGCTGACCCCGGAGGGCGGGTGCGGGGACGCTCCGCAGATCGCGCGCCTCGGGCGCGAGTCCTTCCAGCGCGGTGACGTGGCGGGGGAACTCTACCGGGGGTTGGGCTTGACCCTGGGCGGATTGTCCCATGAGGGAGCCCTGAAGCGACAGCTCGACCTCTTCCGGGCCCCCCGGTCCTCCTGAAAACCTCGAAGAAACCACTCAAGTGCCCGGGCGGGTCTGCCGATAGGAGGGGGAGTGGCCCGCAGCCTTCCTTTCGGGTCTCCCATGCTCGTTTCCCCCCAGGGGCATGCACATGATCAGGCCAAGTCGGGATCGGCGGCAATTTCCGCGGATTCCCATGAACCAGATCGTTTCCTTTGCCGAACTCGGCGAGCGGGCCGTGAATGGGCGGGCTTTGGACGTCTCCAGCGGTGGGATCCGGTTCCGGGCCGCGGCCTGCGAGATCGCTCTCGGCGATGTTCTGAGACTGACTTTTTATGTTCTAGGGCAGCTAGTTACAGCGACGGGAACCGTCGCCTGGGCGACCGAAATCGATGCCCTGACCCTCGATGTGGGGCTCGAATTCGACGAACTCGAGGGCCGAGGCAGAGCTCTTCTCGAGCACTTTGCTCAGACCGAGGAGGCGCAGCTCAGCGCCTAGGGTCGTGGGCTCGCTTGCTTGAAGTCCGCCAGCCGTGGTGCGAGTGTCTGGGCCATGTCAGATTTTCATCAGACGGGCGTGATCACGGCGCTCCATCGTCTGGGCACTACGAACCTCCCTCGCCTGGAGGAAGAACTCCTTCACTACTCGGCTGAGCGTCCGATTGCCCTTGTCCTGCCCTCGCTCTTCAGCGAGGCCCGGGGGCCGGCCCTGAAGGGCATCGTCGAGGAACTCAGCCAGGTTCGCTACCTGAGGCAGGTCGTGGTCAGCCTATCGGGCCCGGCGAACTTCGAAGAATTCCGAGAAATGCGGGGGCTCTTCGAGGCCGTGAAATGCATCGGGGGCGGCTCGCCCACCGTGGTCTGGAACGACGGACCGCGTATTCGCGGGCTGCTGGACAAATTGGGAGCCGAGGGACTCCATCCGGGGGTCGACGGGAAGGGCAGGGCCAATTGGCTCGGCTATGGGTACGTGCTGGCCACCCAGCAGGCGCGGGTGGTGGCCACTCACGATTGCGACATCGTCGACTACGATCGCGAACTCCTGGCCCGACTCTGCTATCCGACGGCCAACCCCAACATGAACTACGAGTTTGCCAAGGGCTATTACGGGCGGGTGACGGATCGTCTCCACGGCCGGGTCACCCGGCTCTTCATGGTGCCGCTGCTTCGCTCCATGAAATCCGTGCTGGGCCCAATTCCCCTGCTCGAGTACCTCGAATCCTTTCGCTATCCCCTTGCGGGCGAGTGTTCGATGACCACGGACCTGATCCGAGCGAACCGCATCCCGGCGGATTGGGGACTCGAAGTTGGAGTGCTGGCCGAGGTTTTTCGGAACAGCGCGCTGAAACGAATTTGCCAGGTCGAACTGGTGGAAAACTACGAGCACAAGCATCAGCAACTCTCTCAGAACGATTCGAGTCAGGGTCTTCATCGAATGGTCGCGGATATCGCCTCTTCGATCATTCGCAACCTCGCGAGCTACGGTGTGGAGTTCGAGGCGGGGTTCCTGAACACGATGATCGCGGCCTACGTGCGAACGGCCCAGGATGCAATCGCCAGCTATAGCAACGATGCCCAGCTCAACGGCCTTCAATTCGATCGCCACGCCGAGGAGGTCGCCGTCGAAACGTTCTCCAGTGCGCTGCGGGGAGCCGGACTTAATTTCGTGCGAGATCCGATGGGGGCTCCGCAGATCCCCAACTGGAGCCGTGTGGTTTCGGCTTTGCCGGATTTCTTGAACGAATTGAAAGATGTGGTCGAGATGGATGCCCGGGACGCGGACTGATCCGGCGATCGAAAAAATTGCGGGGCCTCGGATCTCCTCTCGGACCCACGGCAGCGCTGTCATCCTGACCGCCTGTTTCTAGAATTTTAGACGAACGCCGATATCAAGGTGCCCGGAGGCACTCGGATTGCTCTATCGCCACGGAGAAGTATTTCGGAGCTTGCTGACGCTGGGCGACCTCGCCCTGGTTGCACTGCTGTGGCTGGGCGCTTATGGGTTGCGATTTGGCGCCGGGTTCGATGCCCCTCGTGGCATGCCCGCGCTCTCTGAATACGCATTGGCTCTCGGTGCGATTCTGCCCGTTTACGCCTACATGCTTCAGCGCCAGGGGGTCTACGAGCCCAAGCGCCTGGGCGCCTTCTGGGACGAAGTCGCGCAAATCGGATGGGCCACCAGCGCCGCTCTGGTTGTCTTGCTGGCCATATCGTTCTTCCTTCGCAGCTACTCGTTCTCCCGCGCCGTGGTCGGGATCTTCGCGCTTAGCGTGCCATTGATCTTGATCACGGAAAGGGTGCTCGTCCGAAGCGTCCTGCGCCTGGCCCGGCGGAAAGGCTACAACCGCCGCTTTGCTGTCGTGGTGGGAAGCGGGCGGCTCTCCGAGGAAATCATCGCCCGAATTCGCGCGCACCCCGACGCGGGAATGCACGTTCTCGGGCTCCTCTGTGAGGGAAGCGTGGACGGCATCCGGGGTTCGGTCCCCGTCCTCGGAAGCTATGCCGACCTCAAGCACGTTCTTTCCGAGCGGCGAGTCGATCATGTCATCATCGCTCTAGACATCGAAGAATCCGCTCGTCTCGAGAAGGTGCTGGCGGATCTGGATGACGAAGTGGCGAGCGTCATCCTTGCTCCCGATCTTCTTCACGTGGCCACCCTGCGAAGTTCGGTCGAGAACTTCGACGGAATTCCGATCATTCACCTGAGAGAAAGCCCGCTGGTGGGTTGGGCATCGGTTCAGAAGCGTGCCTTCGACATCATTGGGAGTGCTATTGGCCTGCTTGTCGTCGCGCCCGTGCTCTTGATCCTGGCGACCGGGGTCGTCGTTTCGTCGAGGCTACCGGTCTTCTACCGCCAGCGGAGAATGGGGCTCGATGGACGGATCTTCGCCATGCTGAAGCTTCGAACGATGAAGCGCGATGCCGAAAAAACGGGGCCTTCCTGGTCACGGACGAACGATCCCAGACGGACTCGTTTTGGCGCCTGGCTCAGACGTTTCAGTCTCGACGAACTCCCTCAGCTCTGGAACGTGTTGAAGGGCGAGATGAGCCTTGTGGGGCCTCGGCCCGAGCAGGCCGAGTTGATCCAGGAGTTCCGCCGCGAAATCCCGAGCTACATGCTTCGCCACAAGGTTAAATCCGGCATGACGGGTTGGGCCCAGGTGCACGGGCTTCGGGGAGATACCTCTCTCCACGCTCGAATCGAACACGATATCTACTATATCCAGAACTGGTCCATGGTCCTCGACCTCAGGATCCTGGTCATGACGGCGTGGAGCGTGCTACGCGACAGGAATGTCGCCTGAGGGCTGGGTGTCGCGAGGTCTAGCTGAGAATCGGTGAAGGCAGCCCCGTCAGCTGCTCGATTTCGCTCGAGAGTTCACGCAGAAAGCGCGCCTGTCCGAAGCCCTCGGCTTGCTGCCGGATGGTCTCGCTGTCGAAAAGGTGGCGGTGTGCCGCGAAAGCGTCCACGGCGGCATTCAGAGATTCGGGGGTTTGTTCGCTGAAAAAAATTCCCGTCGGAGCGGGTTCTTCCTCCTGCCACTCGAGTTCGCCATCCGGGCGAACGACGAAGAGCGGGCGAATCGTATCGAGCGCTCCCCCGGCCCCGAAGGCGATGACGGGTCGACCGGCCGCCTGGGCTTCAACTGCGGCGATTCCGAAATCTTCTTCTTGGGGGTACACAAGGGCTTTACACCGCTGGAGGAGCGATGTGATCGCATCGTCGGGGAGGCGTCCGACGAACTCGATATTGTCAGGGGCCCGAGCCTGGAGCTTTCGTCGCATGGGGCCGTCGCCGGCGACGACGAGGCGGTCGCTTCGCGCGCGAAAGGCCTCGATCGCGACTGCGTCGCGCTTGTAGGGAACGAAGCCGCCGAGCAGGAGATAGAAGTCTTCGGGATTCTCGCCGCTGGGCCGGATTCGATCGCAGTCGACGGGCGGGTGAACCACGCTCGCCTGCCGTCCGTAATGGTGCTGGATCCTCTCGGCCACTGTGCCTGAGATGGCGACAAATCGATCGACTCCCTCTCGATCGCTGTGGGCTACGTCGTGGCGCCTGAGCGCGTGGATAAGGGGCCTGGCGAGGAGGCGCCGAACTCCGTTTCCGAGGTAGGCGTCGACCTGATCCCAGATATAACGCATGGGCGTCAAGCAGTAGCAGAGGTGGGGAACGCCCGGCTCGGTGCGAATATTTTTGGCGACGGCGTGACTGATGGAGAGGACCAGATCGTAGCCCTCGATCTTGAGTCTTTGGGCCGCCCAGGGATAGAGAGGGAGAAGTTTTCGGTAATGTCTATCGACACCCGGGAGATTGTTCAGGGGGGATGTCCGGACCCTCAAACCATCGATTGCCGATGTCGTCGTGCCCTCGCGGTAGAAGAGGGTGTAGAGATCGACATCGGGAAGGGATCGCGCCAGAGCGTCGAGTACGCGCTCGCCGCCTCTCATGCCAGTTACCCAGTCGTGGACAAGTGCGACTCGCACGGGTTGATGATAGCGGGCTCGGCCGTCTCGACCGCTCCCGGCTAGCCCGCGGTGGGGCTTTCCTGAGAGAAGGTCACCGCCAGGGCTTCCTCTATGGTGTCGACGAGATGGATATCGAGGGCATCGCGAACTTCTTCAGGGACATCTCGCAGATCCTTTTCGTTTCGTTTCGGCATGACCACGGTCTCGATTCCTGCTCGGGAAGCCGCGAAGAGCTTGCCCTTGATTCCGCCCACGGGAAGAACTCGCCCGCGCAGTGAAATTTCCCCTGTCATCGCCACCATGGAGCGGGCGTTGCGGTTGCTGAGAGCCGAAACGATGGCAGTCACCAGGGCGATTCCCGCAGAGGGCCCATCCTTGGGAACCGCGCCGGCAGGGACGTGGAGGTGGATCTCGCCGGCGGCAAAAGTTTCGGGCTTTAGGCCCAGGGCGTCGGCGTGGGACCGAACCCAGGAGAGGGCGGCCTCGGCGGATTCGCGCATGACATCCCCAAGTTGCCCCGTGAGTCGCAGCCGAACGCCTTTGCCACCCGGCATGGAGGTGGCTTCGACGAAGAGGATATCGCCCCCGTGCGATGTCACTGCCAGGCCGACCGCGACCCCCGGCATGCGGGTTCGCTCGGCCATTTCGGGCAAGTGGGGCGGGGCTCCGAGCGCCTCGGATACGAAAGCGGAGTCGACCTCAATTCGAGTCTCTGGCCCTTCGGCGGCGACCCGGCGTGCGCTCTTGCGCATGAGCGAGGCGACGAAGCGTTCGAGATTGCGAACCCCTGCCTCGCGGGTGTATTCACTCACGATCTTCTGGAGGGCGTCATCGTCGATTTGGATGTGATCCGTAGTCAGCCCGTGCGCCTCAAGTTGACGGGGTACGAGGTAGGTTCGGCCAATCTCGATCTTCTCGGTCTCGGTATAACCCGAGAGTTCGATGACTTCCATTCGGTCGAGCAGGGCGGGGGGGATGGTTGAAAGCGTGTTGGCCGTAGCGATGAAAAGAACCCGCGAAAGATCGAAGGCGCACTCGATATAGTGGTCGCTGAAATGACTATTCTGCTCGGGATCGAGGACTTCGAGCAGGGCAGACGAGGGGTCGCCCCTGAAATCCGAACCCAGCTTGTCGATTTCGTCGAGAAGGAAAATCGGATTGCGAGATCCTGCGCGTTTGAGGCTCTGGAGGATTCTCCCGGGCATGGCTCCCACGTAGGTGCGCCGATGCCCTCGGATTTCTGCCTCGTCCCGCACACCTCCCAGGGAGGCACGGGCAAATTTCCTGCCCATGGAGCGAGCGATTGAGCGCCCGAGGGATGTCTTGCCCACACCCGGAGGGCCGACGAAACAGAGGATCGGGGCATTCGATTCTGGGGCCAGCTTTCGCACCGCCAGGAATTCAAGAATCCGATCCTTGATGGCATCCAGACCGTGGTGATCGGCGTCGAGGATTTCCCGGGCCTCTTTGAGGTCGAGGTCGTCGTCGGTTTCAACGCTCCACGGGAGATCGACGAGCCATTCGAGGTAGGTTCGGATCAAGTGGCGGTCGGGGGCGTGCTGGGGAAGGGCGGAGAGTCGCTTGAGTTCACGAGACGCCTGATCGTGGGCTTCATCCGGGAGCTCGGCGGCTTCAAGTTTTTCGCGCAATTCGTCGACCTCGCGCATGCCCGCGTCGCTTTCGCCGATTTCTGTCTGGATCTCACGCATGCGTGACCGCAGCATCCGCTCTCGCATCTTCTTGTCGAGGCCCCCGGATTCGGCCTCGTCTTGGAACTCACGCTGGGTTTCGGCGATCGTGACCTCGCGAATCAGGTGCTGCTCGATGATGCGCAATCGTTCGCTCTGCCGGGTCTCGCGCAGGAGGCCGATCCCCTCGTCCGGGGGCAGGGTCAGGTTGGAGGCGAGCAGATCCGCCAGCATTCCGGGCTCGGGTACCCCGCCGATGAACGCCTTCCACTCGTCGGGGTAGTCCTCCCTGAGGTCCACCACGCGCTGGGCCAGCTCCACCACGCGCTGCCAGGGCTCCTGGAGGTCGATTCCCTCGTCCTCCCCGGGGAGCGGGGTATAGAGGGCTCTCAAGGCGGGCGATTCTACCGCGAAGGTATCAATCTTGACCCTTTGCACGCCGACGACAAGGGCTTGCTTGCCCTGTTGGCGGGCGTCGACCACGCGCAGAATCTTGACCAGAGTCCCGATCTCGAAGAGATCCTCGGGCGCCGGATCCTCGGTGGCGGGATTTCTCTGGGTGACAACCAGCATGAAGCCATCGGTGCCCGATTCATCAAGGGCGGCGATGGATTTTTTCCGGCCCACGGTCAGGGGGACAGTGACACCCGGGAAGATGATGACATCGCGCACCGCGAGCACGGGCAATTGGTCGGCCACCTGAAAGACTTCCCCGGACGGGTCGTGAATTTCGATGTTTTTGGATGTCGGGTCTTGCAAATCGGCCACCAGGCTCCCCTCTCGCCATTTGACTTCCGGGCAAGGCTAGACACCGGGGACGGCGAGTCAAGTCTCTCACCCAGGGGTGGACTCGTCTGCTTCCCCCCTAGGCGGGCTTCTCGGAGCGCCTGCCGGGCGGGGCGAGCTCCGGGGTCCAGACTCCCCG
>JAPKBZ010000093.1 GCA_028823175.1 Myxococcota bacterium | reverse complement strand
CTACGGGGTCTAGCTACGGGGGTGGCCTAACTCCCTAGTCTGACTCCTTGTGCCCTCTCCGTGAGCCCAGGGGGCCCCTCCAAACCCCGGGCTAGGCATAGTCCGCCATGGAGCGTTTGAGGAACGCCCGGGTCCGTTCGAACTCGTCGCTGCTGCGCACGAATTCCGACGCCGCAAAATCGGTGACCCCGGCCTCCGCAAGGGCACCCAGGGATTCGGCCACCCGCCCCTCGCTCCCCGCCAGAACCAGATCGCCCGGGCCCTCGACACCCTCCCGCTCGAACATCGCGCGATACGAGGGCAACTTCCCGTACATCGAGAGCCCCCGGGCCACCTGTTCCCGCACGGCATCCTCGTCTTCGGTAATACAGACCGGCAGGGTGGCGATGATCCGGGGAGCCCCCTTTCCGGCCTTCGCTGCCGCCTCGCCAATCACCGGCGCAATGTGTTCGCGGATCGTCCTCGGGCCCACCCAGGCCAGGGTCGTCCCGCGCGTGCGCGCCCCGGCCACCCTCAGGGCCTGGGGGCCCAGAGCCGCCACCACCACCGGGCAGGCCTCTTCCGGAGGGCCGAAGACCTGAGCTTCGCACGCCAGGGTCTCCCCCGAGTAGGAAACTCGCCCCTCTTCGAGCAAGGGAACCAGGACGGAGAGGAATTCCCGGAGATGGCGAATCGGCTTTTCAAACCCGATCCCCAATTGCGCCATCATGGGCGCGTGGGAGAGGCCGATGCCCAGGGTAAAGCGACCGGGCAGCACGCTGAGGGCGGTCAGGGCCTGGCCCGCCAGCGCCATAGGGTGCCGGGGGAACGTGGGCACCACCGCCGTGCCGAGTTCGATCTCGGGCACCGATTGCCCGGCGAGGGCCAGGGTGGTGATGGCATCGAGGCCACCCGTTGGGTGTTCGGCCAGCCAATAACTCTTGAAACCGTCCGCTCGAGCCTGTTCGGCGTGCTCGGTAATGGCCTGCACCGAGGCCTTCTGAACCAATCCCGTGCCGTTGATTCCGAAACGCATTTTTTCTCCCTCCCGATCCATCCATCCGATCCATCGATCCGCTCGCCGGAATATACCCAAGCCCACTGGCCCGGGGTCCCGAACCCCGCTGGCCCGTGCGGGTTTTCCGGCGGCCCGGGAAGCCTCCAGCATTCGAGACAAGTCCAGCCTTGCCCTGGGCAATCAATGCGGCCATCATCCGCGCCATCCGGTGGGAAGAATGGTGCACCGATCGTCTCGGCTCCGATTCTTCAACCGACAACCCATCACGAAGGGCAAACCCATGCCTGATCTTCATCCGGCCCCGCTCCTCGCCATCATCGGAGGCAGCGGTGTCTACGATCTCGAGGACCTCGAAAATCCAGAGTGGCGGCATCTCGAAAGTCCGTGGGGAGACCCCTCGGACGCCGTCCTCTTCGGCGAACTCGCGGGCATCCGCGTTGCCCTGCTCCCCCGGCACGGTCGCCGCCACCAGTTAAACCCCTCGAAGATCAACTACCGCGCCAATATCGACGTGCTGAAGCGGGCCGGGGCCACCGATATTCTCTCGCTTTCCTCCGTCGGTTCATTCCGTGAGGACTTGCCCCCGGGCACCTACGTGATCGTCGATCAGTTCATCGATCGCACCTTCGCCCGGGCAAAAACCTTCTTCGACGAGGCGATCGTCGCCCACGTGTCTCTGGCCCACCCCGTCAATTCGCGGCTCGGCGACTGGTGCGAGGAGGCGTGCCGAGCCGAGGGCATCGCGTTTCGCCGGGGCGGCACCTACCTCGCCATGGAGGGACCGCAATTCTCGACCCTCGCCGAGTCCGAGCTCTACCGACAATGGGGTTGCGACGTCATCGGGATGACGAATATGCCCGAGGCCAAGCTCGCCCGAGAGGCCGAACTCCCCTACTGCAGCGTGGCCATGGTGACCGACTACGATTGTTGGCACCCCGACCACGATAATGTCGACGTCGAAGCGATCCTCTCGGTCATGCGCCTAAACGTCGCGAGTGCGAAGGGGCTCGTCCGCGCCCTGGCCCCGCGCATGGCGGAGCGACCCGCCCAGTGTCCCTCGGGCGACGACACGGCACTCGACGGAACCATCATCACCCACGGCGAACTCGATCCCAAAAATGCCAAGGCCCTGGATGCGGTCGCCGGGCGAGTTCTGAGGCAAAGATAGGGCGCGGTCCCCGTAGTTTTTTGCGTGCCCTCGAGGCCCCACCCAACCGCGGGGCCGAATTCTCATCGCTGCCCCCGCCGCCTGCGCTGCCAGCCGAGCAGAAGCGCCGCCAGGGCCAACTGGCCGGGCACGACCAAGGCCATGGGCCAGTCTCCCTCGCGCGTCCCGGCCAGGGTCAGGGGTGAGCAGGCGATAATTTCCGAACTCGGTGCCGCGCCAGCCCCGTCCCCAACCGACCCGCCCGACCCGTTCGGCAGATCGATAATCGAGACGACTCCCCCGGCCGATTCGCCGAAGCAGTAGATCACCGCCAGAGCGGCCACCGTGGCAAAGACCATGAAGGAGAGCCCGAGCACCAGCAGGGGCACACTCCCGAGATCCATCCCAGCGCCAAAGGCCTCGGTGCCCAACTCGAGGATCACCCGGGCGGCCTTGCTCGCCACCTCACCGCTCTCGCCCAGGGGACTCAATTCAGCCGCCTCACCGCCTGGGTCCCAGAAGCTCACGGGGTTTCCGAGGGTGTAGGCAAATTGGTTCAAGGGGTTGTAGCGGCTGTCCGGGGAGATGAATCGACCCACCTGGGGGTCGTAGATCCGCCTGCCGAGGATCAGGAACTCTCCCAGAGACTGACCCCCGGCAAAAGTGCGCCCTCCCAGTGAATCCCCGTAGGCGCTCGCAACGCCGAAAGGGCCGTACGCGTAAAATTCGAGCAGGCGCCCCTCATCGTCCGACACCATCTGCACGTTGCCGCGAAAATCCTCGTGCTGATAGACGCGTTCCCCCGTCGCAAAGCGAATCTGGACGCCCTCGACGTCGAGGGAAACGGGCTGTCGCTCGGCATCGCCCACCATGCTCCCCCCAAAGAGCATGCGCCGAGTGCCAGCGGGGGTGGAAACCGAAATCGCGCGCCCGAGGGAGTCCCACTCGAGTTCGATGGAATCCCCGATGCCCTCGAGGAGTCCCGCGGCATTCCAACGAAATTCGGTTTCATCGCGGCGGAGGAGAAAACCGGAATCGTCCCATACGTAGTCGTGGGCATCCGTTCCGAGGGAGAGCGAAGAGAGAAGTCTGTTCCGCTCGGCGTTGTACTCGAATTGAATCTTCGGAGCGATCCCCCTGGCCACTCCGAGCCAGTTGCCGAGGGCATCGAAAGCGTAGTCGCCCATCATCCCAAAGCTCTCGGGCCCGGGCCCGGTCGCCTCCCAGGACCTCAACCGAGGGCCATAGCCTTCGGGCGTCGCGAGCAGACCCGGCCGCGGACCGAGGGCGTAGACCTCCTCGCTATAAAGACCCCAGAGACCGCCCGAGGAGGCCCCCTCGATTTCGGTTTCCGCGAGCAGGCAATACGAATCGCTCTCGCAATCGCTCCAGGTCAGTTCCGTCCGGGCAACCCGGTTCCAGTCCGCCTCCCAGAGAGCCGTACTCACGAGCCCGCCGATCTCCGAGTCGTACAGGTACTCCCGGTGGAGACCGTTCCCGTAGGTCTCCTCAACCAATCGACCCTCCTCGAAGCGTCGCCCCAGGACTTCTTCGCCCTGGTCAGTGACTCCCACCCGGCGATCTGCCCGGTCATAGGCGAACCCGAGAGTCCGCCAGGCCGGCGAGTGAATATGGGAGCGAAATTGCCGTTCGATCTCCCGCGACCGCACATCGTATTCGCGCTCGAGAACCTCTCCTTCCGGAAAGCCCACGAAGGCCGGGCGCCCGGCAGCGTCATAGCCGTAGACCTCCATCCCCGGCCGGCGACTGTCGACCAAGGAGCCGAGTCGGCCGGCTTCCCAGCCGAGATCGACCCGCTGCTCGAGCACCCCCGCGCGCAGGAAGTCAAAGCGAATGGGCCTGCCCATGACGTCGCGGAGAAATTCGGTCCGCATTCCGTTGGCCAGCTCGATCGCTGCGAGATCACCGGAGTCGGAGTACTCGTAGGCTTGGCTCTGCCATGCGCCATCCACTCGTTCCCGGCGAGCCGCCAGACGTCCAGCCCCGTCGTATTCGAACACGGTGTCCCCGCCGTAGGGGCGCTCGATCATCGCGACCCGGCCATCGCTCTGGTAATGGAGAACGAGTTCGGCGCTCTCCTCCTCGGATGCGCCGAGCGTGCTCTTCCCGACCAACTCCACCAAGACCACATTGCGGTCCTCGTCGAAAACTCTTCGCCGAACGCCCGGACGCCCGGGCGAGAGAACCTCCTCGCTGCCGGGCCCCTCGAGCAAATTTCCCACGCTGTCGTAGCGGCGATGGAATTCCGAGGCGCCCTGTACGAGTCGGGTCGCATGACCGTGTTCGCCGTAATCGTAGAACCAGGTCTCCAACCCCGAGGGCTCGCGCAGAATGCTCAGGCGCCCCTCCGCATCGTGATAGTGCCAGCGGGTCTCCCCTTCGCCGTTGGTGACGCTCAGGGGATGGCCGCGGGCGTCGTAGCTCCGGGCCTCGACGATGCCCAGGGAATCCGAGACCCGCGCCAGTGGTCGCTGGAAGGGACGCCTCCAGTCCTGGGCCTCGGGGGCGTACTCGTAAGCGACGATATTGCCCGAGGGCAACTCGACCTCGAGCGGGTCGTCGCCCCCGAAGACCCACTCGGTTCGCGTGCCGTCGGGCGCCACCCTCGAGAGAGGCCTCCGCCCCGACCAACTGAGCGTGGTCACCCCGCCGGCGGCGTCCCGCACCGCGTGAAGCCGCTGGTCGGCATCGTAGTGGTAGACGCTTCGCCCTCCGCGCACATCTTCCACCAGGGTAAAAAAGAGTTCGGTCAGAGGGTCGTAGGCGTAGCGAAAAATCGTCGCCCCCTCGCCCGCGCCCATCCGGCGAGACGACACCAGGCGCCCCGAGGCGTACTCAAATTCGACGCGTTCCCCCTCGCTATTCGTATACGCCTCGAGGAGCCCCTCGGAATACGCGTAGCGCCCGCCAGGCCAGCCCTTCACGCCATCGAGAGCATCCTTGGCCACTACGGGACGGCATGCCGCGTCGTTTTCGAACTCGGCGCGGCGCCCCGCCCTGTCCTCGAACCCGCTCACGCATCCCCCCGCGTCGTACTCGATCTCGTAGAGCGGCCGGCACGGGTAGCCCGCTCGGCATTGGCTCACCCCGGTCGCGCGCAGGCGTCCGCCGACGAACTCCCAGGCATAGATCAGCGCCGGGCGCGTTCCGTCGGTCCCGGTCATGGCCACCAGTTGATGGAAGATCCCAAAATGATAGACGTACCCCCCCTTGGTCTTGATGCGTTGACCATCCAGCTTGACCCAGTGGGTACCCGGGACCGCCGCGCCCTCGGCCAGGGTCGAGAGATCGTGAACGGCCCCGGTATCGTCGATAAAGGCGTCGCCGTCGTAACTCATCGCAAAGGGCCAGACCCACAAGCGCGTCGCCGAGTTGTAGACCGCCCCCACCTCCAGGGTGCCGAAGAAGGTCTCCAAGGAGAAATCGCTCCGACGAAGCACGAGGTTGCCACCCGCTACGTTGACTCGGCCCTCGGGCAGCTCAAGAAAAAGCGGCCGCGCGTATTCGAGAACGCCCGGCTGCGGCGGACTCGCGCCCAGGGGTACGCAGCTCGTCGACGCGACCAGGAGAAAACATTGCGCGAGCGCGAGTGTCGACCGCGCTGCAGCGCCCCCCCTCCGCGCCGCGTTCCCCTTCCAGCCCAACCCTTGCATGGTTTTCCTCCGTCCGAGATCTCCACGATCCGTCCTCACCAGTCGATCTGTGGCCCTTCTGGCACGACAGCAACCGACCTGCTGGAAGTTCTCTGAAGCAACGGGCGTGCCAAGGCTTGGGATTGCTTCCGAGACCGCGGCGGAGCTAGACTTCGGGGCGCCCCCCGCGTTTGCCAAAGGAGCCGAGCGTGAAGTCTTCCCGGGAGGAGCTGCCGAGGTCCGGACCTTGACCCGCACCCCACGGCACCAGGCCCGACAGTCCTGGCTTCCCGAAGCCACCCATGCGCGGCTTCTCCTGGCCGGCATCTTGGTCTCGGGCCTCTGGCTACGCCTGGCCGATGTGGGGCCCGCGCTGCTCTTCGGCGACGAGTTGCACAGCTTGCGCGACATGCTCGGCGGCTACTCCGAGATTCTCGGCCGCTTCAGCGGAACCGGCGGCGGCCTCGCCCTGCCCCTCCTCCAGCGCGGACTCATCGACCTCTTCGGCGATAGCCACTGGGTGATCCGCGCCCCCGCCTGGATCCCCGGCGCCGCCCTCCTGCTCGCCGTCTTCCCCATCGCCCGGCGCCACCTCAGCGAAAGCGCCGCCCTCGGCGCCACGGCCCTCGTCGCCGTGTCGCCCCTGCTGGTCTTCTACGCGCACTTCGGCCGCATCTACTCGGCGGTCGCTCTGCTCTCCCTGTTCCTCTACGACCGCCTCGCCGCCTGGGGACGCCGCGCCGACCACAACCCCCGGGCGGGCGTCGGGATTGTCGTCCTCACCGCCCTGCTCCCCTGGGCCCACCCCACCGCCCTGGGCATCGTGCTGCCGCTCTACCTCGGAGCCATGCTCGCCTTCGTCCTCGAGCCCGCTCACTCCCGGCAAGCCTCCCGGCGAGCGGCCTTTCACCTCGCCGGGGCGCTGGCCGCGGGCGGCGTTCTCTGCCTGCTCATCTATTGGCCGGCCCACGAATCCCTGGCGACCTTCCTGGGCACGAAGACCCGGGACGAGTACTACGGCGCTTTCGGCCCCCTCGACGTCGCGAGCCTGGTCATGGGAACCCGGGCGGGGTTCGTGCTCCTGGCCGGCTTGGGGGCGGCGGGCCTCGTGGGCTTGCTCCGTCGCCAGCGGCGCGCGGGGATCCTCCTGGCCTTCGCCACCCTGGGTCCGCCTCTCACAATCGCCGTCGTTCAACCCTATGGCGATGCCTACGCGTACGCCCGCTACGCGATGCCGGCGGTGGTTCCGCTCTGCCTGCTGGCCGGGAGCGGTCTGGCCTGGCTCCTCGGGCGCATCCGTCGGCTCAGCGTATCCGCTCCCGGCTGGATCGCTGCGGGCCTGGCCACCGCCCTCTGGCTTGCCGGGCCCCTTGGCCCCGGAAATCCGCGCATTCCCGAACACGCCAACACCTATCTCTCGCTGCTGGCCCTGCCCGGCTTCGAGGTCCCGTGGCCCGAAACCCCGAGCTTCTACCGCGAGCTCGCGGCGCTTCCGGCGACCGAAAGAGCCGGGCTGCGCCTCGTGGAAGTGCCGGCGCTGACGACCCGCACCCGGCACCTCTATCGCCATTACCAGGCCCAACACGGTGTGGAGTCCTGGGTCGCCCCCCTCCCCGGGGAATTTCCGCGCATCCCGGATGGACCCTATATCGCCTTCCAGCGACCCGACTGGCGCGAGGCCTCCGGAGCCGACTACTTGGTGGTCCACCTGGACATCGCCGGCGAGACCGCGGCCTACTGGCGCTGGCTCTACGGCGCGACCGGGCCGGGTCCCTTCGACGAAGCCGAAGCCGCCTTCATGCAACGCCACCAGCGCTACGGCGGCTTGCTCCCCGCCCCGAGCCCCTCCCTACTCTCGGGGCTGACCGCCCAACTCGGCGAGCCCCGGGTCAGCGAGCCGGGCCTGCTCGTGTGGGATCTGCGCCGGCCGGCCGGGGGCGCTCACTAAGGAGCGATTCCCAGGGTTTCCACTTCGAACTCCGCCAAACTCGCAAAGCGGCGGAAGGGGTCGCCGGCCACCGCCGAAGGGCTCGGCAAACGCTCGACCGCGCTGCTCCCGGAGAGTGTGGTGATCAGCTCTTTGAGGGCCTCGAGGGGGCTCGCGGCCTGGGGAACCAGCGCGATCGGATCAAAGTCGTTGCCCCGAAGACGGATGACCTTGAGCGGTTCGTCGAGTTCGCTCCTCCAGTTGAGAACCAGGTCGAGGATCAGCACCGGACGCGCCGAAAGGCCCGACACCGCCCCCACAGCCAACGCCTCGATCCGCTGATAGGGAATCTGGCCGCGCCCTCGCCCCACGATCTCGACCTCGAGAGATTCCGCCCCCATCGCGAGGGGCACGCCGTCGAGCACCTTGGCGACCCGGAGCGACCCGGAGCCCCCGGGCGCCTCATCGAGCGGGAGCGCCTCATCGACTTCGATCAGAGGCTCCTCTGCTTCCAATGCGTCTGCTTCCAATACGTCCGCTTCCGCGAGGATCGTCGCCTCGATGAGATCGGATTCGTCCGAGTCGTCCGAACCCGCCGCCTCGGCGAGGTCCGGGTCCGGGTCGAGAGCAAGGTCCAGGGCAAGATCCAGGTCCGAGTCCGGGTCCGGGTCCGGGTCCGGGTCCGGCGAGGGATCGGCCAGCGCACTCGACCGTCCGGCCTCCTGCCACGCCTCGCGCTCGTCCGAAAGACCCTCGGCCCCCTCGCCCCCAAGGCTCTCCAGGGAGAGTCCAGCGGAATCGAGGGGCAACGGGGCAAGCTCGGGCTCCGCCGCATCGTCCTCTTCGGGCAATCCGAGGTCCTCGAAGGAATCTTCCTCGAAGGAGGACTTGTCGAACGCCTCGCCCTCCACGCCGGCCAGCGCCAGGGCTACGCCTTCGGGCGAATCGAGCAACACGGTTTCCGTCTCATCTCCCAAGGCGACCTCGAGGGGGTCCGGCTCCACGGGTTGGTCGAGGTCGAGAACCCCGTCGTCCCCGGCCGCCGTCACGGGCTCGCCCGCCGCCGCAACGGGGCCCGAGCCTTCCGCCACCAACGATTCCAATTCCTCGCGAGAATCCGGGTCGAGTTGCGCATCGGCTAGAGCCACACGCGCCGCAGCCTCGGCGATTTCGGGATCGAGAGCGCGAGCGCTACGCACCACGCGCTGGGCCAGCGCCGTAGTCAGTCCCTCGGTGTCCTCCAACGCCCGGCGCAGGGCCTCCCGAGCGCCCGCCACCTCGCCCCGTTCAAGGAGGGATTCCGCCAGGCGAGTGGTCACGCGCGCCTCCAGCTCCGCTCGGGGCGCGTACTGGACGATTTCGGACCAGTACGCGAGCGCCTGCTCAAGATCCCCCCCACGCAACTCGGCGCGGATCCTCGGGATAATGACCTGAACCACCTCGCCCGCGCGCTCCTGGTCGCAGGCCAATCGCCACCAGGCCTGGGCCACCGCATCGTCCGCCGGGTCTTCCTCGGCCGCCCGGGACAGGGCGCTCCAAGCCGCTTCGTGCTGGCCATCCGCCACGGCCCGGAGAGCCAGGGCGAGCGCGGGGGTTTCCGACGAACGACCGGCATCCGACCGCTCCGCGCGCCGGCGCTCCATGCCGAGGGCAGCGTAGGCCGCGACCAGCAACACACCCACCCCAAGTCCGGCGGCATGAGCGGCCCAGGGCAAACCGTCGACCCGATCGAACCAAGCATCCCGCACGGCGACATACTCGGCGAAGAGCCAGATCGGGAGCAGCAGCCAACCCGGGACGATAAAACGCCCTCCCCAGCCACGAATCCAGTAGGCGACCAAGAGAGCGCTAAGCAACCCGCTCATCCCGGCCAGCGGCGGATCGCCCTGGGGCGCGAGCGTCGCCTGGGCAAAGGCCGACACAAAGATTGCGGAAAAACAGAAAAGGGCGAAGAAGAGCGATCCCCACGCCGCCTCGAGCCCCGCCCCGGCCACCACGAGAAAGGCGAGTGAGAGGGCGAAAGCGATGGTTTCATCGTGAAAGAACGCGTACGCGAAAAACTTGGAACTCACCCCATCCCCGGGATTCACGCCAAAGCGCCAGGCCCGGCTGACCGCGCTCCGGGCCTCCTGGGCCTCGTCCGCCAGGGCGTCGAATTGCGCCTGGTGACGCGCCCGCGCCGAAGCCGAGACGCGCACGGTGGCGTCCGTGTCCCTGCGCCCGTCGATAGAATCCGCATATTTAGACCCGATCAGGATCCTGTCCCCGGCGGTCAGGGTGACCGCGGGATGCCCGCGGTAGAACTCCAGTGCCTCCTCCCGGGTGACCTCGGCCTGGATCGCCGCGCCCTCGGGCACCCCAGTCGGCCAAACCAAAGCGGCCACGAGCAGAGCCGCCAGAGCGCCTGTAATCAGCGGCACACGATTGCCTGTCAAGCTTGCCATGAACCCGCGTTCTCCTGCGTCGCTACGATGATGAGGGCCGACCCTAGGCCGCGATCCTACCGAAGAACCGCTGTGCGGGCGGCAGCGCCCCGCGATTCCCGCCGGATATGTGCTAACCCGTCGGCCTGGAAATGAAAATCGGTCACTCTTCAATAATTCTGAAGTCACTTTCGCTCCCGCTGAGCCTCCTTTGCTGGACTCTGCTCGGAGGCTGCGAAGCCGGGGAGGCCCCCGAGCCCCGGGGAGAGCCGAGCGCCCAGGCCGAGGCCGGCGGCGCGCCCGATCCCCGAGCGGGCCTCTCTCCCGACGCCAAGCTCGAGACCGAGGCGATGTTGCGCGAGGACATGGCCACGCCCCGGAGCCCCTCGGATGGGGGCGGCCGAGCCTGGCGGCTGGCCTCGGACCAAACCCACGTAGCGGGAACCCGGGAGCGCCTAGAGATCGTTTTCGAAACCGGGCCTCTGGGCATCGCCGAGAACGGCGCGATCTTTCTCCAGCCCTCCCCGTTCTGGGAGTGGGACCCGCCCCAGGCGCGCTTTCCCGACGCGCCCGGCTTCAGCGAAGTCACGGAAATTCCCGAAGGCGTCGAAATCGAACTCGACGACCGAAACCCAGGCATGCTGATCGCCTGGGTGCGCGGCCGAGCCCTCGAAGCCGGGGAGACATTCCATTTCGTCTATGGAGCCGGCAGCCAAGGCGCAAAAATCGATCGCTACGCGGAGGAGCAAACCCCGATCTACGTCGCGGTCGATGGCGACGGGGACGGGGTTCGCGCCTTCATCGAGCACTCCCCGAGAATCGACATCGTCGGCGGCCCCCCCCGGCAGCTTCGGCTGACCCTGCCCACCACCGCCCGCCCAGGCGAGACCCTGCGGCTCACCGTCGCCGCCCTCGACCGACACCGCAGCCTGAGCCCGGTGAGCGAGGGGCGCGTGATTCTCGCCGATCCGCCCCCCGGTCTTCTCGCGCCCCGGGTCGTCGAACTCGGCGGGGTCTTCGGAGGCCGCCGAACCCTCGAGTTCAAGGTAGAAGAACCCGGTATCTACCGACTCGAAGCCGTGGGCGAGGGCGAACTCGAGGGCCTGACCGCGATCTCCAACCCCGTGGTGGTCGCGGAGCAAGCGCCGCGTATCGCCTGGGGCGATCTCCACGGCCACTCCCTGCTCTCCGATGGAACCGGCACCCCCCGACAATATTTTGCCTACGCCCGGGATGTGGCCGCCCTCGACGTCGCCGCGCTGACCGACCACGACCATTGGGGGATGAAGGCCCTCGATGGCCAACCCAAATTCTGGAGCCAGATCCGCGAGGCGGTGGGGGCGTTCAATCAGCCGGGTCGCTTCGTCGCCCTGCTCGGTTACGAGTGGACGAGTTGGCTTCATGGTCATCGCCACGTCCTCTATTTCAGCGACCAGGGCGAGGTCTACTCGAGCCTGGATCCCCGCTACGAGACCCCCGCCCAACTCTGGGATGCCCTGGGTGGCCAGACGGCCCTGACCTTCGCCCACCACTCGGCGGGCGGGCCCGTGGCGACCAATTGGCTCTATCCGCCAGATCCCGTTCTCGAACCCCTGACCGAAATCGTCTCGGTACACGGCAGCAGCGAGGCCCCGGACTCCCCGCTTCCGATCTACGACCCGGTTCCCGGCAACTACGTGCGCGACGCGCTGAACGCCGGCTATCGCCTGGGCTTCCTGGGCAGCGGGGACAGCCACGACGGCCACCCCGGAATCCGGGAAGCGGGCCGGAGCGCGGGCCTCGCCGCCATTTTTACCCCAGAACTGACCCGGGAAGGGGTGCTCGAAGCGCTGCGCGCGCGCCGGGTCTACGCGACCAATGGAGCGCGCATCTACCTGAGCGTCGAACTCGACGACGCGCCCATGGGCAGTTTCGTGGAGGGCGCCCGAGGAGAGGAGGCCGGGGACCAGCAACTGCGGGTGGAGATCGTCGCCCCCGAGCCCATCGTCCGCGTCGACCTGATTCGCAGCGGGGCCAGCGTGACCATCCCGGTGGAGCACCGCACCCGCTGGACTCTCGAACGCGAGATCTCCGCCCTGCGACCCGGCGAATATCATTATGTGCGCGTCACTACCGAAGGCGAAGGCGCCGCGTGGTCGAGCCCGATTTTCGCCCGCTAGCGGGGAGGTCCCCCGGAGCGGCGGCGCCCCGTATCTCGATCCTATTGCCCTTCTACAATGCCGCCGACACCCTCGCCCCCTGCCTGCGCAGCATCCAGCGCCAAACCGAAACCCGTTGGGAATGCATCGCCGTCGACGATGGCTCGAGCGACGCGGGCCCCGGCCTGATCGAAGCCGCCCGGGCCGCCGACCCGCGCTTCGTCCTGATCTCGCGACCCCACGCCGGACTCGTCGCCACCCTCAACGCCGGGCTCGAGCGCTGCCGAGGCGACTTCACCGCCCGCATGGACGCCGACGACTGGATGCACCGAGATCGTCTCGCCGCACAACTGGGCCGGCTCGAGGCCCGACCCGATCTCGCGGGCCTTGGCGCCCGGGTGCGCACCTTTCCTCGGGGCGCCCACAACCCCGGGCGCCAGCGCTACGAGAATTGGCTCAACGGTCTCGCCGAGCCCGAGAGCGTGGCCCGGGACGCCTTCGTCGAGTGTCCTATTGCCCACCCCACCCTCATGCTCCGCAGCGAAATCTTGCGCGCGTTCGGGTACCGCGCGATGGGTTGGCCCGAGGACTACGATCTGGTGCTGCGCCTCCTCGCCGCCGGCCATGCCCTGTCCGTCCACCCCCGTCGGCTGCTCGGTTGGCGCGACCACCCGGCCAGGCTCTCGCGCCAAGCCCCGGAATACGCCCTCGAACGCTTCACGGCCTGCAAGGCCGCCCACCTCGCGAGCGGGCCCTTGGCCGGGTCGAATCACTACCTGCTCTGGGGCTACGGGGCGACGGGCCGGGCGCTTCGCCGGGCCCTGCTCCGGCTGGGCAAATCCCCCTCCCATATCATCGAGGTTCACCCGCGAAGACTCGGCAAAGTCATTCACGGAGCCCCGGTGGTGCCCCCGGAATCGATCCCGGAACTGCCCCGGCACCCGCTGCTGGTCAGCGTGGCCGGCCCCGAACCCCGAGCCGAGATCCGGGCCACCCTGGCCGCCCTGACGCTTCGCGAGGGGACGGATTTCTACTGCGTGGCGTAAGCCCTGCCCAACGCAACGCGCGTCGGACTCGC
>JAPKBZ010000196.1 GCA_028823175.1 Myxococcota bacterium | reverse complement strand
GTCCACAATTCCAGTATGCCAAATCCTCAGTGGGCTCTCTCGAAGCCGGCATGATAAAGTCAGTAGGACACACTGAAGCATTCTGAATGGGTCGAAGAAGGAAAGTCATATTGCTTGAGGAGCTCGTAGAAGTCTGGTCCGATTCGAAAGGGCTCGAGAGGGACCCTGCTGAGCGTCAGCGGAATGTCATGCGGGCAGTCATGCTCGCAATGGTGCTTTTTTTCTGGATGGGCGGGGTACAGCTCCTTTCAGCGAGCTCGATGGTCGGATGGGCCGCTCTCGCCGCCGCGCTGGCGTGTTTCGGCCTAGCGCTGTTTCTGAAGGCGACGGAGCGCAGCTTGCTGGCCGCGCATGTCCTGACCTCGATCTGTTTCAGTTTCGTAGCCCTCATTACACTCGCGAGCGGCGGTACCGCGATTGCTGCTCTCTTTTTTTTGGGCCTCATTCCGGTCGTGGCTATCCAGGCCATCGGTCTCCGAGCAGCGACGGGCTGGACCTTCGTCTGTGTGGCTCTCCTGCTCGCCATCGCCTGGCAGCGGACCGCCGGAATCGCGCCTCTCGTCGAATTCGTGCCCAGCGAAATGGGCGCATCCTCGAACCGCGCCGCGATCATCTTTATTCTCGTTCTGTTCCTAGTTGTCTCGGCGAGCGATATCGCGCGCAAGCTTGCCCATGGCCGTGCGCAGACTTCCGAACGCGAGAGACAACGACTCGATCGCGCGCTCATCGAAGAGAGCCGCCGCTATCGCGCGCTCACCGAGAACAGTCGCGACCTCATTGTCGAACTCGAACAGTCAGGCAAAATCCAGTACGCGAGTAAAAACGGGGCTGAGGTGTTGGGCGTGAAGGATCTCGTGGGGACCACGCTGGTCGAGCGGATCTGGCCCTCGGACCGAAGCGCGCAGTCCGATCTCTTCGCGCGACTGTTAATTGACGACGAGTTATTGGTCAGTCCTCCCGTGCGGTATCGCGGGGAAGACGACGAGTGGCGTTGGATCGAAGCGGTCGGCCGTCGCTTCCGGTCTGCGAATCAAGAGCTTCGGGTCGTGATCCGCCTGCGAGACGTCACCGCCGATCTCGAGTTCGAGCAACGCCTCCAGCAGATGCAGAAGCTCCAGGCGGTCGGTCAGCTTGCCGGCGGGATTGCACACGACTTCAATAACCTTCTGATGGTGGTCGTGGCCTGCGCGGATCAGATCGAGGAAGACCCGGAATTCGCCGCAGAGGGGGCCGCCGAGATCCTTCGTACCGCGGAGCGAGGCGCGGGACTCACTCGTCAGCTCTTGGCGTTTACGCGCGAGTCGGTTTACGATCCGCGTGTCATCGATCTTTCCGCCATCGTCCGCAACCTCGACGACATGCTCAAGCGATTGATCGGAGAGCGAGCACAGCTGTCCTTCGAGCTGGCCGACGATTTACCGAACGTCGAGGTCGATCCGCTTCTGGTCGAGCAGGCTGTCGTCAACCTCGTCGTTAACGCCCGGGACGCGAGTCCGAGCGGAGCGCTGATCGAAATCCGCGTCGGACTATTTGCCAGTGAGAACGAACGTGGTCCAGGGGTGGTCTTCATCGACGTATCGGACACCGGAACGGGTATGAGCGCCGAGGTCGCCGACCGCGCCTTCGATCCCTTCTTCACGACGAAGGCGGTCGGAAGCGGAACGGGACTCGGGTTGGCGGTCGTACATGGTGCCATCGAGCAGATGGGCGGTACGACTCATATAGAGACGGCAGAGGGAAAGGGCACAACCGTGTCGATCCGGTTTCCGTCCGCCCCAGTGGCCGGTCTGCGACCTGCGTCGGTGCGGGATGGGCGAGACGGGGAGACCGAAAGCTCCGCCCGTGGGGGAAGAATTCTCGTGGTGGAAGACGAGCGGAGAATCCGTGATCTCATTCGCGGCCATCTTGTCTCCGCTGGATTCGACGTATCCGTTGCAGAAGATGGTGAGGCCGCGCTCGCGCTCGCCCAGAAGACCGAGCCTCCGTTCGACCTTATCGTCTCAGATGTGGTGATGCCGAATTTAAGCGGTCCGGCCATGATGCTTCGTCTACGCGTCGCACATCCCCGGGCGAAGGTACTTTTCATCTCCGGGTACCCGCTCAACCATCTCGGCGAGAAGCCCGACCCGGACGATCGGTTGCTTCAGAAGCCTTTCCGAGGCCACGAGCTGGTGAGTCGAGTGCAGGCATTAATCGACGGTACGGACGGTTCTTCGACGGCGTGAGGCGCGAGGCCCTGGCCCAGGTCGGCCATATCGCTGCCCTATCCCCCAGCGCCGAGGCCGAGAAGCCACAAGTGCCGCGGGTGCCGCGACCGAACTGAATGGAACACACACCACACTCCCGTACGGGAACCCTCGACGCTCGGAGCTTTGATGACCGCAACCGGATGATCCGTCCCAGTTCTACAGCGGCCTGATCGCGGATCTATACGAGCGCATTAGCGCAGGCGGCGAAAGCGAAATCGTGGAGCGCGACTGGCGCAGGCGATGCTGGTCGCAGGAGCAGTTCAGGGACATGCTGGTGACCGCTGGCTTCGACAAGGTCACGTTCGTGCTGCCTCAAGGCGGCCGAGCGACGCCGGAGCCCCCGTGTTCGTCGTACTGGCCCGTCGCGGGCCTCCTCATCGCACCTTGCCATAACGCCCAGACCCTGACGCTGGGCCAGGAACCCGCTTGAATGGCCTATCCCCCCAAAGGAAACTGACGGCAATACTCGTAGAGCGCCATCGCAGTTGCCGAGGCCGCGTTATAGCTATGCGGCATGCCCC
>JAPKBZ010000195.1 GCA_028823175.1 Myxococcota bacterium | reverse complement strand
TCGCACAGGGCGGATCCAGAGCGATCGTGTTCAGTACCCTTCTCAGCAAAGACGGCATCCTGCCAGAGCGGGAGACCTGCCCGGACATGGTGGGGACGTGGTCATCTGGCGAATACGAAGCGCTGGTCGTTTTAGCGGACGGCACTCACGATACGCTCGCGGGCCTTTCGATGACGTTGGAGATCGAGCATCAACAGGCGTGTCATTTCCGCGCGGTCAATTCATGGACGAACGGCCAGATCGGCGGGTCGGAGCATGTCGCAGGCGTGATGCATGCCGATGGCGCCTTTGTCACCATGGTGGAGGTTGGAGAGCACCCAGAGGGCGGATCGAATGCGCGTATGCTGGGCCGACTCGTGGGCGACAACAGTCTTGAATGGGAGTACGCTGGAATCGCACAGGGCGGATCCAGAGCGATCGTGTTCAGTACCCTTCTCAGCAAAGACGGTTCTGACTAGGGGGTGTCCGGAATTCTGCGTACGTGGGCGGTCTTCATCATGATGAAAGGATGAAGGGGATAGGACATACAAGCTGGGTTCCTGCACAACGTCCGAGTATGGGCGTTATGTTAAATCCCTAGGGGATCCCGTGGCGGGCAGATCGGGAAGCCCCGCCGCCGGGATTCGCACCGGCGCCCGCATTCACGGCACCCTGAAACAATGCCCTCGTTGCGGTAGGCGTTGGGCTCAGGAAGCGAGGTGTTTTGGAAGTACGAGGCGCAGTTCCTTCGCCGCCGTCTTTGTCGAGTTCGGTCATCGGTCTCCTCTGGCTCGAGAAGATGCGGCGCCTTCAGACACGACGTGCAAGATGAACCACCGCGTCGTAATGCACATCGATCTCGCCGCCGGCCGCATCGATCATCTCGGCCAATCCGCCTAGCAGATGTTCCCGCTCCGCACTTGGGAGCGTCGCCTGCGCCGAGTACGTCTCCAGGAGCGCAATATAATGCTCCGTCGTTAGACGATCGCTCCACGGAAAATGGTGCCGCTCCGGAGTCTGGAACAGACCAGCCGACTCGATTCTGTAGGCAATCGAATCCTCGATGGCTTCGAGCTTCTCCGGAAGTCCCTGCGGCGAGGTGATGTCGACGAAGTCGGGCGCCCGTTCGGCGTAAACCTCGCTAATTCGTGTCTGCATTGGACTCTCGACGATCCGCGGACGGTTCCAGAAGAGCGCAAGCGTTCCGCCCCTCCGGAGCGTTTCACCGACCTTCGTATAGCCAGTCTCCTGATCGACCCAGTGGAAGGACTGGGCGGCGAAAATCAGATCGTAGCTGCCCGCAGCCAGCGGCCAGTCCTCTAGCGCAGAGTGGTGAAATTCGATGGCGCCCGTGCATTCGGCCCGTGCAATCTCGAGCATCGGTCCGCCGGGTTCAACGGCTGTGATTCGAAGTCCGCGCGCTAGAAAGAGACGCGACGCCTTGCCGGTTCCGCAGCCGACCTCGAACGCTCGCGCACCCGCCTCGAGGTTTCCAAAGCGCAACACCTCATCGACCATGGACTCCGGGTAGCTCGGACGAGCGGCTTCGTACTGGTGCGCGCGCTCGTCGAAGCTGCGGGCTCGTCTCGCCCAGAGTTCGCTGCCCTCTACAGGCTCTTGTTCTTTAGTCACTTCACCCATACGGCCAACCTAGCCCCGGGTCGGCCATATCGCTGCTGAATTCGAGAGACTTGCCAACGTGCTACTTGGCCGGGGTTGCGGAAACCCAGCTTTAATTACCTATCCTCGACTGCAATCTCTTGAAGTCCGACAAGGTTGTGGGGGGGGATAGGACATTCAAGCTGCCTTCTGGCACAACGTCCGAGTATGGGCGTTATGTTAAATACCCAGGGGGAGCCCCGTGACGGGCAGAGGTCGACGTTCCGGCGCGGGACCGGCGGCGCCTCGAAAGGCTCTGCCGTTACGTCGCCCGGCCGCCGCTTGCGAGCGAACGGCTCGAGGAGTGCCCCGATGGAAGGCTCGCGCTGCAGCTCAAAACCCGCTGGCGCGACGGCACCACCCACATCCTGATGGAACGCAGCGAACTGATCGAACGGCTGGTGCCGCTGATCCCCCCACCCCGGGCCCACCAGGTTCGATACCACGGCGCCCTTGCGCCGAGCGCGAGCATGCGCGACCGCATCGTCCCCGGGCAGCCCGTGCAGCCGCCAGGCTGCGAGTTGGCGCGCGTTCCCCGCAGTCCGCCCTCGCAGAAGGGTGGCTCGCCAGTGGACCCCGGGGCGTCTTCAGCGAGTAAGGAGGGGAACCCGACCAGCAGGCGCTCCGGAGAGGCCGACACAAAGCCGGCGCCAGCCGAGCCAAGGCACAAAACCGAAGGCCAGCCCCGCGAGCCCGCCATCCGCGAGCGCGGCGGCCGGATGCGCTGGGCTGCCCTGCTCGAGCGCGTCTTCGAGATCGACGCGCTGCGCTGCCCGCGTTGCGGATCGACGATGCGTCTGATCGCGGCGATCGAAGACCCGAACATCGCCCGGCGCATCCTCGATTGTCTGAACCTCCCCGCACGGGCGCCGCCCATGGCGAAGGTGACCCGTCGCCCCAGCGAGCCGCCCGAACTGGAAGACGACTGGTCCTTTGATCAGTCAGCCGATGGGGGCTGGCCTTAGCTCAGGAATTAAGACACCCCGATGTCCCGAAGGCGCCCGTACGCCCACGGCCCGTCGAGGGAGGGGCCGGGGAGACTGCAGCGGCGCCCCTGGGGAGCGCGCACCTTGAAATCGCCCCGTCACGGGGCTCCCCCTGGGTATTTAACATAACGCCCATACTCGGACGTT
>JAPKBZ010000092.1 GCA_028823175.1 Myxococcota bacterium | reverse complement strand
GGGTTCGAGGTAGAGCGCAGGGTTCAAGGCAGCGCACGGGGCTTAAGGCAGAGCGCGGGGCTTAAGGCAGAGCGGGTTCGGAATTCACCCGGGACGCCTCAAGCCGGGCGCGGAAACGCATCTCCGCCGCGACGTCGCGGGCATCGCCAAGCAGGGCTTCGGGAATGGGCCCTGGACGACTCGCCGCAGCCTCGAGCACCGCGACCGCCTCTTCGAAATCGTATACGGCCACGTAGGCCTGGGCCAGGGCGCGCGCCTTGTAGTGCCCCGGAGCCGGCAAATCGCCCAGCCGGGTGATCCAATCCTGGGCCATTTCATTTTTGATCGCGACAAAATCGGGGTCGTCCTGCAGCGAGGCGTAGGCGGAGTCCTGGAGCAGATGGTCCACCCGGTTATAGCCTCGCGAACGCGCGAAGCGCAGAGCCTCGAGGGCGGCGCGCTTGTCGCCCCGCCGGGCGGCGCGGCTGGCCTTGCGAGTACTCGCAGCAGCCCCATCGGGATAATTTCTCTCTGCGTCGGCCATCAAGGTCTCGGCCGAGTAGAAGACGTTCGCGCGGTCATGACTCGCGAAAGCAAACACAGTGCAGATAACCAAGCCGAGGGCAAGCAGCGCCCGGCGAATCTCGCGGTCTCTCTTCTCGACTCCCAGCCGGGCTTCCCACTGGGGCAACCACTGCTCGCCGGCCAGCAGGACCCCCCCGACCAGACCGGGCAGGACAAAGTAGAGGTAGCGGTCGGCCATGGGGTAAGGGAGCGGAACGATGCCGGAGAGGGGAGCAAATCCCACTGCCGCCCAGATCCAGTAGACCGCCTCTTCGCGACGACCGGCCAGGCATACGATCGCACGGACGCCAAGACAGATCAGCAGAAACACCCCCCCAATAAAGAGAGGGTCGGTCAGGGAGTCGATCGCCTCGGGCTCATGAAAAGTTGAAACTCCCAGTCCGCTTATGGCGATCATCGCGTAGCGCAGGGCCACCGAAAAAATCATCAAGCCGCGCACCACGGGATCGGGGTAAAGGGGCGGAGCCAAACCGGCGGAAAGAGAAAAGGCAACGACCTCGGCGACCGCGAAGATCCCCAACGCCGCCAGCCAGCCCCATAGCCAGATCGCCCGAGGGCCGAAGAAACCCATGTCATTGGCTCCGGCAGCCTTCTGCCCGCGCAGCCAGCCGAAGAGCCCCACTACGACCAGCGCCGACGCTGCAAAGGGCTTGGCGAGAAGGGCAAGGGCGAAGAGACCCAGGGCCAGAGCGGGCCTTCTGGGGTGCAGGAGAATCGCACCCAGGGAAAGGACCAGGGCGGAGGAGCTTTTGAGTTGGGAGATCCAGGCAACGGATTCCACGTTGGCGGGATGCAGGAGAAAAAATGTGGCACCCAGGGCCGAGGCCCAGGCGGAGATTCCGCTGCGTCGATAGAGCAGAACGAGCAGCCAGGCCGCGACGGCGTGAAGCAGAACGTTGACTACGTGATACCCCATCACCTCCTGACCGAAGAGTTGCCACTCGAGGGAGTGCAGGGTCAGGTGAACCGGCGCGTAATTTTCGACGAGTTCAGCGACTTCGCTCCTTGGGTTCCAGATATCGACCCAGTTCTCGAAGCTGACGGTATGGACATACTCGTTGTGCGCCACGTAGTGAAGATCGTCCGAAATAAACTGGCCCTCGAAGCTTGGTGCGTAGACTCCCAGCGCCAAGCCCACGAAGATCAACCCAAGCCAGGCCATCCCCGGTCCGCCCGAAAAGCGTTTGTCTGCCCCGGCTCGCGCCGTCATTGGTCCTCGGAAATTCCGCAGGCAGCGGCTCTACGCCGCCTCTCGCAAACTCCCAGAACGGGCCCCGAGAGACGCATCTAGTCCGAATAACCGTGAGGATGAGCCCGATGAAAGCGCCAGGCGTCGGCGAGAATATCGTTCAAGTCCGAGTGCTGGGGTCGCCATCCCAGAAGCTCGAAGGCTCGGGTTCCGCCGCTCACCAGCTCCGGCGGATCTCCCGGCCTGCGCCCGGCCATCCGCTCGGGGATCGGGTGCCCAGTCACTCGACGGGCCGCATCAATAACCTCTCGCACCGAGTAGCCGTCTCCCGTCCCGAGATTGCAGGCCAGGATCTGAGCACCCGCCTGGAGCCGGGAGAGAGCACGGAGGTGGGCATCGGCCAGATCGACGATGTGAATATAGTCGCGAACGCAGGTGCCATCGGGAGTCGGGTAATCGTCACCGAAGACGCTGATTTCATCGCGTTGCCCCAGGGCCACCTGAAGGACCAGCGGAATCAGGTGTGTCTCCGGATCGTGATGCTCCCCCAGATCGCCGGCATTCGCGGCGCCGGCGGCGTTGAAGTAGCGAAGAGCCGCATAGCGAAGGCCATAGGCATTCGCGTAATCCTCCATCATGTGTTCCATGTGAAGCTTCGTCCTGCCATAGGGGTTGACGGGCACCTGGGGATTTTCCTCGGTCAAGGGGAGCGCGGTGGGAATTCCATAGGTCGCGCAAGTCGACGAGAAAACCAGCTCCCGACAATCTGCCTCGCGCATGGCCTCCAAGAGATTCCAGGCGTTGATGACGTTCTCGCGGTAATAAATCGAGGGGTCGGTCACCGACTCGCCCACGTAGCAACGCGCGGCGAAATGCATCACCGAGCGCGGAGCCCATTCGGCGAAAACCTCGGCCAAGCCCGCCCTATCCGAGAGGCTCGCCTGCACCAGCGGAGCCTTGACCGCCTCGCGGTGGCCAGTGGATAAATCGTCAAGCACCACCACCGGCACACCCTTCTCCTCGAGCGCGCGCACCGTGTGACTTCCGATATAGCCAGCCCCGCCCACAACAAGAATGGGACCCTTCAGATCGCCCACTTCGTTTTCGCTTCCCGCTGAATTCTCGGCCATGACAGACCCGATAATACACAAAGCGTGGCCGCCATCGGTCGTGGCTTGCATTCGCAGCGAAGGCGCGCTGCGTAGGGTAGGATCCCCGCACGGTGGAGAACAACGACCATCCGGCAATCGAACTGAGCGTGGTCCTGCCCTGCCTCAACGAGGCAGATACGCTCGCCACTTGTATCGCCAAGGCGCAATCGGCCTTTGAGGAGTGCGGCTGCGTCGGCGAGATCATCGTTGCCGACAATGGCAGCGACGACGGATCCGTGGAGATCGCGACGGACCGGGAAGCCCGGGTCGTTCATGTCGCCGAGCGAGGCTATGGCAGCGCGCTGATGGCCGGCATCGCCGCCTCCCGCGGACGCTTCGTAATCATGGGCGACGCCGACGACAGTTACGATTTTCTCGAAATTCCCAAATTCCTCTCCGAACTGCGAGCCGGCCATGATCTGGTCCAGGGGTGCCGACTCCCAGCGGGCGGTGGGCAAGTTTTGCCCGGCGCCATGCCCTTCCTGCATCGCTGGCTGGGCAATCCCCTGCTTTCGCGTCTGGCGCGCGCCATGTTCGGGCTCTCGATCTCGGATATCTATTGCGGCATGCGCGGCTTCACCCGCTCGCTCTACGACGAACTCCAGCAGCGCTGTACGGGGATGGAATTCGCCACCGAGATGATCATCCGCTCGACCCTGCGCGGAGCCGACATCGTCGAGGTTCCCATCACGCTCCATCCCGACGGGCGTCAGAGCCATGGCCCCCACCTGCGGACCTTCCGAGACGGGTGGCGGACCCTGCGCTTCTTCCTCCTCTACAGCCCGCGCTGGCTCTTTCTTCTCCCGGGTCTCGTGCTCCTCGGACTCGGAGTTCTCGGCTACGGCCTGGCCCTCCCGGGCCAACGCCTGCTCGGAGCCCAACTCGGCGCCCATACCCTGCTCGTCGCCAGCCTGGCCCTACTCATGGGCTTCCAATTCCTACTCTTTGCCGTGGTGAGCAAGAGCGTTGCGGAAAATATCGGCCTGCTTCCCAAAGATCCGCGCATGCAAAATTTTTTCAGGGTGGCCACCCTCGAGCGGGGGATCCTACTCGGCGGCCTCGCCCTGATGGGCGGACTGGGCCTGATCGGCTGGACAGCCCTCGAATGGAGGAACCAGGGCTTCGGCAACCTCGACTATGCATCGACCTTACGTCAGGTGATCCCCGGCGTGACCCTCGCCGCCCTGGGCATCCAGGCGATCCTTTCGAGCTTTTTCGTCAGCATGCTCGGAATGAGTCGGCGGTGAATATCGCGGAGAGAATTCACGCCGCCTATATCGGTGAGCGACGAGTCTCCGTTCTCGCGAACCACCTCGAGAATTTCCTCCCCCACCAGGGCTCGATCCTCGACGTCGGCTGCGGAGACGGGGGGCTCGCCTGGGAACTCCACCAACGCAATCCACGACTCGATATCCAGGGGATCGATGTCCTGGCCCGGCCGAATGCCCGGGTGCCCACCGAAATCTTCGACGGCGAGCGAATTCCCCTCGACGACGAAAGCGTCGACCATATCCTGCTCGTCGATGTTCTCCACCACAGCGAGGAACCCGCGAAAATCCTGGGCGAGGCCGCACGCGTCGCAAAGCGAGGAATCACCATCAAGGATCATCTCCTCGAAGGCTGGCTTGCGGGCCCGACCCTACGCATGATGGATCGGGTGGGCAACGCGCGTCACGGCGTGGACATGCCCTTTGTCTATTGGCGCGAAGAGCGCTGGCAGGAAGCCTGGCGAGCCCTCGGTCTGGTCGTCCACCGCTTCGAAACCAAACTCAAGCTCTACCCGCCGCCCCTGACCTGGGTCTTCGACCGGCGACTCCATTTTATCGCCCACCTCGGCAAGGCTTGACCCGTGGCGCCCCCCGCAAATCAGCCTGCCCGGGCGCCCAGTGGGTCCAACTCCGTCCCGGGCAAGCGCCTGCTGGCGGCCTGGCTCGGAATCTCGCTGGTCGCCGGCCTCTTCGCGCTGCCCGAAATCGATCGCCTAGGCCTCTACTACGACGAAGCCTTTCTCGCCCAACAGGCCCGGGATTTCGTCGAACCCGAGAGCGCGGGCCAGCACCCGGCCAGCGTGCGCACGTGGGATGTCTTCGGGCGTCCCTTTCCCCTTCGCAACGCCGTCTACCTCGGGTCGCTAAAGAGCCAGCTCTTGATCCCCGTCCTCGCCCTTGGGGGCTCGAGCCCCCGGGCGGTGCGCACCGCAACCGGTGCCCTCGCCCTGCTGGCCCTCGGGCTCTCGATGTTCTGGGTCGCGCGCATCTTCGGAGAAGCCGCCGCGGTGGTTATGGGGGTGCTGGTTGCGTGCGACCCGACCTTCTATTTCCTCGCCCAATTCGAATGGGGACCCTTCACCACCAATTTCCTCTGCCGCGCGGGAGGCGCCCTGCTCATCACCGGGGCCTGGCAGAGTCCCTCGCGCCGACGGAGCCAACTCGCCGCCCTGGCCGGTGGCGCTCTGCTCGGCTTGGGGGTTTTCAGCCGAGCGGATTTCATCCTGATCCCGGGCGCGGCCGGGTTGGCGCTCCTGGTCTGCCGACCCGACCTAGTCCGCGAGGCCCTGACCGAACGTCGAGATCTGGTCCTTGCCGCAGGGGCCGCGTTCTTTCTCGCCGCTCTACCGATGGTCCTGTCGGCGTGGGCCCTGCTCGATAGCACCGGGGCCACCGCCGGGCGTGGAGGGCTTCTCTTTCGGGCGCAGGTGCTCTGGCAGAGCCTCGACGGTTCCCAATTCCTCCGGCTGATCAAGACCGGGGGTCTCTTTGAGAAAACTCCGGGGGTCGATGCCCCGGGCGGCCTCCTCGGCTGGGCGCTGATTCCCGCCCTTCTCATCGTGAGCTTCGACCTGCTTCGGCCGGGCAGGCGCGAAAGGAATCCGCGCCGCGATCCCCGAGCCTTCCTCCTGCTCTTCGCCCTGCTCTTGACCGCCTTCATGCTTGCCCTACCGGGCGCTGTCAGGGCGCACCATCAACTCAATACCCTGCCCCTGCTCCACCTCATCGTCGCCTGCGCGGGCCTGGCGGCCTGGCGCTGGAAAGCGCCCGGTGGGCGATCTCTTTTGCGCGTCCCGGTCGGGCTTTTCTTGGCCGCCCTCGTCGCGGCCAACGTCCTAGTGATCCGCGAAACGTCCGCATTCATCGCGGACACTGGCGGCCGCGGCCGCTTCAGCCATGCCCTCGACGACTTCGCCCTAGCCATCGATGCGGAGCCGGGCAAAACCGTGGTGAGTCTGGACTGGGGTTTCCACGAACCCCTGCTCTTCCTGACCCGCCAGACGCGTCTGGTCGAAAGCATCTGGTCCCTGCCCCGGGAAATCGCCGCCGGGCGACCCTGGGTCTTCACGGGAAGCGAAGACACGGTCTACCTGGTCCACGACATCCCCCACGACCTCTTCGGCCTGGGCCCCGCGCTGCTGGTGGCGGCCCGTTTGGCGGGGAGCGAAAAAGCCCGCGTCACACCCCACTGGGATAATGGCGGCGAACTCGCCTTCTACAGCGTCGAGTTTCGGGGCCCCCACACATTGCACTACGACGGAATTTTTCGCTTCCGCTAAGCCGACTCTCCGCTCAGCGAAGGTCCAGCCGAATCTCACCGCCCTCGAGCACATCGCTTTCGGATACGCCCAGGGCCGCGACGCGATCCCGAGTCTCGATTCGGTAAAGACCGCGTGGCCGGGTAAAACTTGGCTCACTCAGCCGAGCCGAGGGGTCGGTGGCATAGGGCACTCGCAACAGCGCCTCTCCGCGATCGTTCGCCCGAGCGCTGGCGCGGTAGGTAAAGCGCCGACCCCGGTTGGAGCGCAGCTCAAGGGAGAGGTCGACCCGCTCACCCGGGGCCGTCGTCACCCGAATGCCCGCCCCCGAAACAATCTCGAAGAGCTTGTAAGGAACGCTCTCTCCCACCCGGGGGCGAAAAATTTCGCCCAACGACCTCCCTCCACGCGGCGCTTCGACCACCAGCCGAAAGCGCCCGAGAGCCGTCCTTCCCGGCTGTACCGAGCCGTCATGATGATGCAGTTGACCCGCCACCGAACGCATTTCTTCCTCGGCGTGGGTGAGGACGTAGCGACCCCGAAGAATGCTCGCCCAGGCCAGGGCCTCCGCCTCTTCTTGGGCGGCCAGGAAGGAAAATGAGGCCTCCCAATTCTCGGGCCCGATATACCACCAGAAGGGATCGGTGGCGGTGGCGCGACGCGCGCCGTACTGGAGGGCGTGCCCGAGGTTCGCATGGGCGAGGATGCCGTACTCGGGCTCGGTCCCCGGGAGCAGATAGCCGCCCGTGTCGGGCGTCGCTCGACGCACATCGGCCATGAAGCGGGCCAGGGTCGAGGCCACGCTCCGACTCGCCCCCAATCCAGGGACCGCGTCGGGCTCGAGGGCGGCCCATGAAGCCTGGGCGCGCGGGGCGTAGAGACCGACCCCAACAGGCCACAAGAACGCGAAGAGTAGTGCACAGACGGCGGAGGCCCGGAGAAGGCGACCCCGGATCCCCCAAGCCGCATCCCGGCGCCAGCGGCCCACGAGATTCAGCGCGGCGAGTCCGAAGAGCACCGAAAAGGCCGGGCCAAAATCGTTGCCGTAACGTCGCTGGTCGAGGGTCAGCGCTGCGAAGAAGAGAGTCCAGCCTCCCAGGATCCCCAGGGCGGCCCACGAGCGCCGGGCGGGGCCCGGTGAAGCCCAGAGCCAGAGAACAAGCCAGGGGGCGAAGGGGATCGTGTACGCGAACCAACCCCAGGCGCGAACCGGATCGGTCCCGTGTTTCCCGGGCGCGAGGCCGAAGAGCGCGTTTTGCTCCCCCGTAATCGCGCCCACCTGGTCGGTCTGGCTGAGAAACTGGAAGGCGGGGCGCAAGCCCTCGCGAATTTCGGGGACGACCAGGCCGACGCCGCCCAAGACGAGCGCGCCACACACCACAATGACCAGGCGCCGAGCCCTGGGCATCTCCCCGCGCTTCGCCTCGCTCGCCCACAGGCCGGCGGCCACGAGAGCCACGGCGAGGGTGGCAAGGACATGCAGCCAGGAGAGCGCGATCGACGAAAACATTCCGCCCAGGGGACTCGGGGAGAGGATCACCACCGGGACCAGCGCCAGGCCGCACGCGAGGGCCGCCCCGGCCTGGGCCAGCAAGCCCCGACGGCCGCCCCCAGCGATGCTCGTGGCCAGGAGCAACGCGTTGGCGATGGCGAGGTAGAGAAGGCTTCCGTGCCAGGTCAGGAGCAGCCCAAATTGCGCCAAGGCCAGCAGGACGCCCCAGCTCCGCACCCGGGAGTTCGAGACGCTCGCGTTCCCGAGCCCCAAGCAGGCGAGCAGGAGCCAGGCTCCGAGCATGGCCACGGCGGCGTGATGATCGGGGTTGCCCACCCGAGAGAAGGTCACGCTAACGGGCAGAACCGCGTAGCAGAGGGCGGCCGCCAGGCCCGCGCCCCGCGAACCCAACAAGCGACCGGCCGCGTAGATGGGCACGAGGGTCACCAGCGCGCACACCGGCCCCGACCAGGCCGCCACGGTCTCGAAGCCCCGGGGATCGTCTGCCAGCAGCCGGGCGAACCCACCGAGCAAGAAATCAAAGAGCGGAGGCCAGGGCACGGGAGCTCCGCCGGGGTAGTTGATATACGGATCAAAGAGGAGGACGGCAGGGAAATTGACGAAGGTGTAGTAGGCCCGACGCAGATGGTATTGGGCATCGGCAGGGGGAAATACCACCTCGTCCCCCACGAAGACGTACTCAAACCCCAGAGCGCGCACCGCCAGGGCCAGGATCATCAGAAGCGCCAGGCCGACGAGAGTCATCCAAGGCCCCCGGCGCTGGAAGGCGTGCGCGCCTGCTTTCATCCTCACCCCCCCTGCGGCCGCCATCGGCCGCCTCTGCGCGTTCGCTGGCGGCCTCACGTCAAGAGGCGGGCACGAGTCCTCGGCGCTCATCGACCAAACGGTAACGGCGGCCACACGAACACCCGAGATCCGCTGCCAGAGAGTCGCCGCATTCGCAGACCCAAGCCATTCGCCGCGCGGGATTTCCGGCAACCAGGGCGTGGGCGGCGACGTCACGGGTGACCACGGCGCCCGCCGCGACAAAGGCAGAGGCGCCTATTGTGTTGCCACACACCACAGTGACGTTGGCTCCGAGGGATGCGCCGCGGAGAACCCGGGTTTTGACGAAGTCCGCAGGAGGGAGCGGCCGGGCGGCACGCGGGCGGAGATCGTTGGTGAAGGTCGCGTTGGGACCCACGAAGACATCGTCTTCGAGCTCCACGCCATCCCAGACCTGAACTCCGTTCTTCACCACCACGCCATCGCCCACGATGGCGCCCTCTTCGATGAAGGTCTGGCCACACAAATTACAGCCCTTGCCCACCACGGCCCCCGCCATCACATGGGCCAGTGCCCAGATGCGAGTCCCCTCGCCTACCTGCTCACTCTCACAGAGCGCCTGGGGATGAACGAAAATGCCGCCCGCTTTTTCTTCGAGACTCATATCAGCTCCCTTCCCCCGCCACGGCCGCAGCGAGGAGCTCAACCACCCGCTCTTGCTGGGCCGCCTGAATGCCTGGAAAGAGCGGGAGTGAGATCATTGTCGCGGCAGCCGTTTCCGCACGGGGAAACTCACCCGCGCGATGCCCAAGGTAGGCGAAGCCCCCGAGTAGATGAATCGGCGTGGGGTAGTGGATCCCGACCCCCACCCCGGCGGCCTGGAGTTCCTCGAGAACCCGATCGCGCGGCGAAACCCTGACGGCATAGATATGCCAGACATGGGACGCGTCCCGGCGGCCCGGTGGCAACTCGACCCCAGCGACTTCGCCGAGCATTGCATCGTAGTACTGAGCGGCCCGGCGGCGCGCATCATTCCAGGAATCCAGGCGACGAAGCTTCGCGCGAAGAACCACCGCCTGCAGAGCGTCGAGACGCGAGTTGAATCCAATCTCGGGGTGCTCGTATTTGCGTTCGCTGCCGTAATTGCGCAGCCGGCGAAGGCGCCCTGCGAGTTCCGAACTCCGGGTCGTGACTGCCCCCGCGTCCCCATAGGCGCCCAGGTTCTTTCCGGGGTAGAAGCTGGTCCCAGCCAGGGCGCCAAAAGCCCCGGCCGCCCGGCCCGCCCGGCGAGCGCCCTGGGCCTGGGCAGCATCCTCCACCAGGGCAATGCCGGCCTCCTCGGCGAGGGGCTCGATCTCATTCTGATTGGCCAATTCGCCAAAGAGATCCACCGCCATCACGGCCCGGGTTCTTTCCCCGATGCGGGCAGCCACTTCGCTCGTGTCCATTCCGGAACCCGAGGGATCGCAATCCACCAGGACCGGGGTTGCCCCGCTGCGCACAACGGCGAGGGCCGAGGCCACGAAGGTATTCGTCGGCAGAATCACCTCGTCACCCAGACCGATATCCAAGGCGCGGAGGCCCAACTCCAGGGCGTCTGTGCCATTTGCCACGCCCACGCAGTGCTCGACTCCACAGAAGTCCGCGTACTCGACCTCAAAGTGTTCCACTTCCTCGCCCAGAACGAATTGACCACTCTCCATCAAGCGATCGAAGCCCTCACGGACTTCATCAGCAATTTCTCGCTGCTGCCAAGCAAGATCGACCAGGGGAATTTTCATCCGATCTCCACTTCCACTTCCCGGCCTCCCTCTGCGAGCGAAGTCGATATCGCTCCCAAGACCTGGACGACCGCCAGCCCCGACCGACCCGGGGACACCGGTATCGCGGATTCCGTGAGGCAATCGAGAAAATGTTCGCACTCATTGCGCAGGGGCTCGCTCGGCTCCACCCGTGGCTCGAAGACCTCTCCTAAATGAACACTCGTTCGGAACGAATGGAACGAATCCACCAGCGCGGCCCCACCCGATTCTGAATCCTCTACCTGCTTATCGTGAAGCCGCAGAGGCGCATCCAGATTGACGTCGTCGAAGGTCAGCATCTTCTTCTCGCCCACCACCGTGATATCCCGTGACTTTCTCGGGTTCAGCCAAGAGGCATGAAGATTGGCCAGGATCCCGCCCGGAAAGCGGAGCGTGGCGAAGACAACATCATCGATTCCCGGGTTGATGAATTGGCCGCCCGTCGCAGAAACTTGGGTCGGCCACGCATCCAGCCAATAGCTCGCCAGGGAGATGTCGTGGGCGGCGAGATCCCAGGCCGCGTTGACGTCGGTCCGGATCGGTCCGAGATTGGTCCTGACCATCGAGATGTAATAGATGCGCCCCAGCTCGTCGTCCTCGATAAATTGCCTGACGCGACGGGCCGCCGCGTTGTAGACAAAGACGTGCCCCACCATCAAGGTCAACCCACGGGCTTCAGCGAGTTCGCAGAGCGCCCGGCTGCTCTCGACAGAATCCGTCAGGGGCTTCTCGACGAGCACATGCTTTCCCGCCTCGAGGGCGCGCCTGGCCAGGTCGAAATGCGTGGACGTGGGCGTGGCGATCACAACGGCATCGACCCCGGCATCATCCACGGCCCGATCGAAATCGGCACAAGTCTCAACGGAAGGAAAGCGTTCGGCGACAGCGGCTAGGCGCTTCGCATCGCGATCCACGACATAGCGAACCTCGCTACGGCTACTCCGCTCGAAGTTGTTGATGAGGTTGGGGCCCCAATGACCGGCGCCCACGACTGCCACCTGGATCATGCTCACCCCCCTCTCGACTCTTCGAACGGAAGCACCCAAGCGTCGCCCTGCAGCCCTGCACTCATTTCCGAATCCCCAGCCCGAGATAGACCAGCGGGCGGAGCATGGACCACCACCCGGTAATCGGCTTCATCTTTGTTTGGCCCTGGGCTTTCGGAGGATAGATTTTGGTCACGGGCACCTCCTCGGTGCGGTAGCCCAGGCGGATCGCACGGATATAGAGGTAAGGCTCGAGTTCATACTCGTCAAGCCATGCCTGATCGAGGTCGAGACCGGAATCTTCGAGGAGCGAGCATCGGAGGGCCCGGAAGCCGTTGGTCGACTCACTCACCCGGCGACCGGCGACCAGGGAAAAAAGCCAGGGGTGAATGCGCGTCGCGACCTTTCGGTACAGGGGCATCGGGCCGAAGTCGGCATCCCGCTTGAGGAAGCGCGAGCCCTGGACGAAATCGGCTCGGGCATCCGCAATCGGATCGAGGAGCAGCGGAATTTCCTCGGGAGAGTCCTTGTTGTTGCCCGCCATAACCACCGCAACGTCGAACCCCCCTTCGAGAGCCAGTCGGTAGCCCGTACGAATCGCAGCCCCCACCCCAGCGATGCGGCCCATGGAATGCACCCGGGCGCCCTCCTCCCGGGCCACTTCGGCCGAACGATCCGTCGAGCCATCGTCTACGACGAGGATCTCGTCCACCACGTCGCGAGGAGTCCGTCGCACTACGGCCCGAATTTTCTCCTCTTCATCGAGGACGGGCGCGATCGCGATAACCGAGAGACCTTTGTACACAGCGGGCAGTGTATCACTCGGGCCCCTCAAGCGTGGGCCTCGGGCGCATCAGGGTGAAAGGTTTTCGGAAACTGGGGACTCATCCGCCCGAGCATCGGGCGCCTCTCGGTCTCCCTCCACGGGAGGCAAATAACCGAGGGCTCGCAATTCCTCGATGTGTTGGGGCTCCATGGGACCTGCAACGACGAGGGGAGCGCGGCCCTCGAGATACTCTTCGAGGCCGCGTTGCGCGCTCAAGTCGAGATCCGATGGCCTCCATTTTCCGGCCTCGGTCAGCCGGATACTCTCCACCCGAGTCACCTGCATGACATCCCCGACACGATCCGAGGCGATGGATCCCGCGACCCGGGTCCACGAGCCCGGCCCATAGACCGCGCTTTCGCCATCGGTGTCGCAGAAGATCAACCGACCCCCCGCGACTTCCCCATCTCTGATTTCCTCTTCGAGGGCCAGCCCGCGAGCCCCCGGCAATGCGGGGAGACCCGCTAGGGCGATCAGGGTCGGAGCGATATCGACGTGGCTCACCAGCCCCTGGATACGCGCCGGGTCGAGCCCAGGCGCCGCCAGAACAAAGGGGACCCGGGCCAGCTCGGGCGCCGTGGATTGCCCGTGCTGAAAGAACCAGCCACTCTCACCCAGACTTTCCCCGTGGTCCGCGGTGAGCAGGATCACGCTGCCCCGCTCCGCACCGTGCCGCTCCAGGGCAGCGATGACCTGCCCCACCCAATGGTCGGCGTACTGGATTTCCTCGGCGTAGCGGCCGGCGTAGAAGGCCGGATCGACCTCTTCGCCCAGGGCCTGATAGAGGGGAATGCCCGCGCGACCCGAGTTGGCCCGGAGGGTTGCGAGTGGGCGTCGGATGGAGAGGGGGAACTCTCCCACGCGTCCGACCCAATCCGCCGGGGGCGTGTAGGGGCCGTGGGGATCTTGGAGGTGAAGCCAGAGAAAGACCGGATCTGCATCGGGCCGCAGGGCGAGCCATTCGAGCGCCCTGCCCGCGGTCTCCTCGGCAATTCGTTCAAAATAATTTCCCCGATTTTGTTCCAGGGAAGGCAACTCGTCGTCGTAGGTCTCGAAGCCGCGATCGAGGCCGATGCGCCGGCGCAGAACCGCGTTGCTGATAAAGGCCGCCGTGGCGTAGCCCGCCTCGGCAAAGGTTTCGGCCAGGGTCGACAGCCCATCCAGACGCGTATCGCCGTTGCGCGAACCGATCGAATGCTGCCGGACGTACTGCGAAGTCATGATGGATGCGTGGGCGGGTGCCGTCAGGGTCGCCGCCGCGATGGCGTTCTCGAAGAGAACGCCCCGGGCCGCCAGAGCATCAATGGACGGGGTGATCTCGAGCGGGAACCCGTAGGCGTGCACATAATCGGCGCGGAGCGTATCGATGGTAATCAACAAAACATCGGGTCGAGCCCGTTGTTTCCCGGGCCCGCAGCCCATTACGGCGCCCATTGCAGCG